>JBFKMV010000241.1:0-5728 GCA_041629655.1 Candidatus Polarisedimenticolaceae bacterium | reverse complement strand
GCCGGCGCCCGCACGACCGTGGAGCTGGTGCTGCCCAGGCCGACCGGGCGGCGACCGGCCGGCTCCGCGATGGTGGACGTGGTCGTCGGCGCCGCGGGCGCGCTCGACGGCCGCCGGATCGCCGTTCCGCCGTCCCGCTAGCCCCGTCCGGCTGCGGCGGAGCGGGGATTGAGGTATGCTCATCCGGTGATGGGGGACGTGGCGCGCGAACCGGGAACCCTGGAGCGCTTCGCCGACTTCGGGGAATTCTGGCCGCACTACCTCGCCGAGCACGGCAACGCCGGCAACCGCTGGCTTCATTTCGCCGGCACGCTGCTGGCGCTGGTGTTGCTCGTCGCGGCAGTCGTGATGCGTTGGCCCCTGTTGGTTGTCCCGGCGATCGTGCTCGGTTACGGGCTGTCCTGGATCGGACACTTCGTGGTCGAGCGTAATCGCCCGGCAACGCTCCGGCACCCGCTGTGGAGCCTGCGGGCCGATCTCAAGATGTTCGGCTTGATGCTGGCCGGGCGGTTGGGCCGGGGCGCGGCGAGCGACGGCGCGGGACGCGAAGCGGCCTCGCGCGCGCGACGCTGACGGAAGACCGGGCGGCGACCGGCACGCCTCCCACGGCACGCCGTGGGAGGTCAGGAGCGCGCTTGTGGCTCGCCGCCGTCGCGCGTGTGCCGTCGCGGCGTGCGAGCGCCGGGCGCAGGATGGGCTGGACTCGAATGGAAATCGAATTGGGCAGGGCAACGAGCACCAGGAAGCCATCGGCCGAGTTGGTCGTGACGCGCTCGCGTCTGGACGGGGCGCTGCGCGAGGCGGCGGCCCGCCTGGGTATCGAGCAGCTCTACCCGGAACAGGAGCGCGCGCTGGCCGACGTGCTCGCGGGGCGCGACGTCCTGATGGTGCTGCCGACCGGTTTCGGCAAGTCGGCCTGCTACCAGATCCCGTCGATGCTGCTGAAGCGCCCGGTCGTGGTGGTCTCGCCGTTGCTGGCGTTGCTGCGCGACCAGCAGCAGAAGCTGGAGCGGCGCGAGATCCCCTGCGTGCGCCTGGACGGCACGGTGCGCGGGCGCGCGCGACGCGAGGCGCTGGAGCGGATCGGCGCGGGCGGGCCGCTGCTGGTGATGACGACGCCGGAAACGCTGGAGTCCGCCGAGGCGCGCGAGGTGCTGGGCCGGACGGGGATCGGGCTCGCCGCGGTCGACGAAGCGCATTGCATCTCGGAGTGGGGTCACGATTTCCGCCCGGCCTACTCGCGCATCGGCTCGGGTCTCGCCGAGCTGGGCGGGCCGCCGGTGCTCGCCCTGACCGCGACCGCCACGCCACGCGTGCGTGCGACGATCATCAGCGCGCTGGGCATGCGCGATCCGGGCATCGTGGCCGACTCGCCGCACCGCTCGAATCTGGCCTTCGAGGTGATCCGCTGCACGGGCGACCAGCGCTTGCGTGCGCTGCTGCGGCTGGTGCGCCGGCTACGCCGTCCCGGGATCGTGTATTGCTCGACGCGGCGCGAGGTCGAAGGCGTGCAGGGGGTGCTGAAACGGTTCAAGATCCCGGCCTACGGCTACCACGGCAAGATGCCCGCGGCCGACCGCAACCGCCAGCAAAAACGGTTCATGCGGCCGCGGCACCGCGGCGTGATGGTCGCGACCAGCGCGTTCGGCCTGGGAATCGACAAGCACGACATCCGTTACATCCTGCACTACCAGGCGCCGGCTTCGCTGGAGCAGTACGTCCAGGAGGCGGGGCGCGCGGGGCGCGACGGCCGCCGCGCGAACTGCCTGATGCTGTTCGATTCCGGCGACCGGGCGATCCACGAGGCGCTGCTGGCCAAGAGCCGCATCCGGCCCGACCAGCTGTTCCGGCTCGGCCGGACGCTCGGCGCCTGGGCCGCCGAGGGCCGCAAGCCGACCGTCCAGGCGCTGGCCGTGTCGGCCGAGCTGGGCCCGCGCATCGTCACGGCCCTGCTGGCCCCGATGGAAGAGGCGGGGTTCGTGTCGCGCGAGGATTCGCTGGTCGAGCTGACCGTGCCGCCGGACCAGATCACCGAGAACGCGCGCAGCCTGGCCGGCAAGTTCGAGACCCTGCGGACCCAGGACGCGCGACGGCTGGACGCGCTGGCCGACTACGCGCGGGGCGGCGACTGCCGCGCGTCGTTCCTGCGCGGCTACTTCGGCGAGGACGACGGCGAGCCCTGCGGCCTGTGCGACAACTGCCAGGAGCGCAAGGCGCGGCCCTCGGCGTTCTTCGCGCCGCTGCCCCAGCAGCAGGACGACCGCAACAAGCAGGCGAAGAAGAAGAAGAAGAAAAAGAGCTCTTCCCGCCGGGGCAAGCCGTCCGGGAAGCGACGCGGTGGGCGCCGCCGCCGCGGACGCGGCCGGCGGGGCGGCGCCGGCCGCAATCGCCAGGGCCCCGGCGCCGAGGGCTGAGCCGCGGTTGACCCCCGCCCCGGCTTCCCCGTATAGAAGGACCCGTCCGCACGCCCGCCGGGCCGGCACAGAGGGGGAATCATGCGAGCACGGTGTCCCGGGATCGTGACCGTCGCGCTGCTGGCCGCCACCGCAGCCGCGGCGCAGTCTTTCACCAACGTCACCAGTGACGTCGGCCTGTCCGGCGTGCAGGCGTTCCGCGTCGCCATCGGCGACCTGAACGGCGACGGCTACGCCGACATCCTGATCCACCTCGAGCCGAACCACGCTTCCGGCGACGTGCTGGACAAGCAGCTGCTGTATCTCAACGAACCGGGCGACAACCCCGGCGACCCGTTCAGTCGCAAGTTCGTCGACCACACCGCGGGCTCCGGCATCCGCGACAACCGCGCCGGCACCGGCACCGGCCGCCACTCCGACGCGGCGATCTTCGGTGACGTGGACAACGACGGCGACCTGGACGTGTTCACCAACGTCTACCTGCACCGCGAGTACACGCTGAACGAGGGCACCAACGACCTGCTGATCAACGACGGCACGGCCCACTTCACGTTGTCCCCCGACTCGTCGTTCCACACCCAGGAGAACTGGAACACGCCGGCCGCGGTGTTCGTGGACTACGACAACGACGGGAATCTGGATCTCTACATCGGCACCTGGTACAAGCCCGACAGCACGATGAATGCCGACCGGCTGTACCGCGGCGGCGGGGACGGGAGCTTCACCGACGTGACGAGTGCGGCGCTGCTGGACGTCGAAACGACCTGCGTGTACGCGGTCGCTGCGTTCGACTGGAACAACGACGGATTCATGGACTTGTTTGCCCCGCCGTACAGTCGTTCGGTGCCCGACTCGACCGCACGGCACTGGAAGAACAACGGAGACGGCACCTTCACTCAGGTGCAGCAAACGACCGACTACCACAGGCACCGCGGCTGGCCGAGCTTTTCGATATTCCCCCTGAGTAACGTCTCCTTTGGCACGATGCCGCGCGATTTCGACAACGATGGGGACATTGATTTCTTCGAGATCATGACTCATGGAACCGGCGACGGCGGCAGCGGCACTCACTCGACGGTCGTCTCGAACCTCAACGAGGTCTTTTCATGGGACTTCGAGCGTGTATACGGCCGCGACGTCGAGGACCCGGACCTGACGCACCACGGCGACCACTTCGCGAGCTGGTTCGACTACGACGGCGACATGCGGGTCGACCTGGTGCTGACCGAGAGCGGTTACGGCAACCCGCGGTTGTACCTGTTCCGGCAGCAGTCCGACCACAGCTTTGCCGCGGTGACCCAGAGCACCGGGCTGTGGGAGGTCAACACCGACGGCGTCGAGCCGGGCTACGTGACGCCGGTGGACTACGATCTCGACGGCGACGAGGATCTCGTCGTCACGACGAACACCGGCATCCGCGTCTACCGCAACGACGTGGGGACGCTCAACAACTGGATCGCGCTGCGGCTCGCGGGCGTCGGGGCCCCCGGGTTCAGCAACAAGAGCGCGATCGGCGCCCGCGTCGAGGTCACCGCGGGCGGGGTGACGCAGACGCAGGAGGTCTACGCCGGCAACGGGCACGAGGGTCCGATGCGTCCGCTGACGCTGTACTTCGGCCTGGGCCAGGAGACCAACGTCGACTTGATCCGCATTCGCTGGCCCGACCAGAACCTGACGATCCAGGACCTGACCGACGTGGCGGTGAACCAGTTCCTGACGGTCGAGGAGGACTGCGCCGACGCGCCGGACCCGGCGAACCTGACGATCGCCATCGACGGCGACGACCTGGTGCTGACCTGGGACGACCCGGCGCTCGGCGACGTGACCTGGAACGTCTACCGCGACCCCGGCCCGGACCCGGCGACCTGGGGACCGCCGCTGGCCGAGGAGCTGACCGACGGCGACCCCGGCACGCCGGGGATCCAGCACCGCGACGTCGGCGCCGTCTCGGCCGGCACCGCGCTGCACTACCTGGTCACGGCGAAAAACGTCTGCGGGGAGACCCCGCTGCGCTGACGGAACCATTCCCGGCCCGCCGCCGTAGCACCTCCCGTAGGCCGCTCGCCGCCGGGGAGGAGACGTCATGGACGCGCGCTGGGTTGCTCCCGCCACGCTGCTGGTGCTGTGCTGGATCGGGTTCATCGGCCTGTTGACGGGCCACGACCCGGTCCGGCTGCCGCTGTTGACCGTGCTGGGCGGCAGCCACGGCGAGATGCGCTTCACCACCGTCTCGGCGCTGGAGAGCCTGGATGTCCGTCTCGACGGCGAGGTCGAGTTCACCGACGACGACCGCGGCATCCGCGGCATTTCCGAAGGGGGACGACTCGAGATCCGGTACCGCGACGGCTTGCAGCGGCGGCGGCTGGTGGTCCGGCCGGACGGCCAGGGCGGCGCGGGCTACGAGTACGAGGTCCGGGGACGCGATCACGAGTTCGACGCGGAGGGTCGCGAGTGGCTGGCCGGGATCCTTCCGCGCATCATCCGCGAGACGGGGATCGGCGCCGCGGCGCGCGTGGCGCGGATCCTCGCGCGCGACGGCGTCGCCGGCGTGCTGGAGGAGATCGACCGGATCGAAAGCGGCTCGGCGGCGGTGCGCTATTGCAGCGAGCTGCGCGAGCAGGGCGAGCTCGACTCGGCGGGACGGGGCGAGCTGTTGCGGCGGTGCTCGGAGGCCATCCCCTCCAGCGGCGACAAGGCGCGCTTCTTGATCGCCGCTGCCGGCGAGACCGTCGGCGACCCCGGCTCCGTCGAGGCGTTCTTCCGCGCCGTGGCCACGGTGCCGTCGTCGGGCGACCACGCCCGCGTGCTGCTGGCGGTGTTGCGCGAGGGACGACTCGACGCGCCGACGTACGCGGAGCTGCTCCGCTCGGCGCGGGGCATCCCCTCCAGCGGCGACAAGGCGCGGGTGCTGATCGAGGCCGGCTCGCGGTTCTTCGACGAACCGGCCCCGCGCGAGGCGTTTTTCCGCGCCGCCGACTCGGTGCCCTCCTCGGGCGACCGCGCGCGCGTGCTGATCGCGATGCTGGAGCGGTCCGATCCCGACGCCGAGACGCTGCGCAGGCTGCTCGACTCCGCCAGCGGAATTCCGTCCAGCGGCGACAAGACGCGCGTGCTGCTGCGCGCGGTGCACCGCGTCGCCGGCGACGAGGCGCTGCGCGAGGCCTACCTCGAGGCCACCGCCAGCATCCCCTCCCCCGGCGACCGCGACCGGGCGCGCTCGGCGGTGCTGCGCTAGCGGTGGCGGCCCCTCAACGCGGGGAGACCTGCAGCTCGATCCCGTCCGGGTCGTCGAAGTAGACGCGGTTCTCGGCGCG
>JBFKMV010000240.1:0-5798 GCA_041629655.1 Candidatus Polarisedimenticolaceae bacterium | reverse complement strand
CGTCTTGCCCACGCCGTGCCGCGCGATCACCACGCCGATGTTGCCGGTGCCGAGCCCGCCGTGGATCGAGGCCTCGAGCACCCGTACCGGGCTGCGCTCGTTGATCTCCTTGCGTCGCATACCGCCGTTCCTCCCTCAGCCCTTCTTCTCGTCCGCGTACTTCTTGACCAGCTCCTCGGAGATCTCCGCCGGGACCGGCGCGTACTTGGAGAACTCCATCGTGTACTCGGCCTTGCCCTGCGTCGCCGAGCGCAGGTCGGTCGAGTAGCCGAACATCGAGGCCAGCGGCACCTCGGCCTCGACCCGCACGAACCCTTCGGACTCGGTGGTGCCGAGGATGATGCCGCGCCGCTGCATCACGGTCTTGACGAACGCGCCCTGGAACTCGCCCGGACCTTCCACGGCCACCATCATCACCGGCTCGAGGATCTGCGGCTTGGCCTTGAAGTAGGTGTCCACGAACGCGCCGCGCGCCGCCGCCTGGAACGCCATGTCCGAGGAGTCGACGGCGTGGGACGCGCCGTCGTTGATCACGACGCGCAAGCCCGTGACCGGGAAGCCGATCAGTCGCCCCTTGACCATCCCGGCGCGGAACCCCTTCTCCACCGCCGGGATGAACTCGGTCGGGATCACGCCGCCGCGGATCTCGTTGACGAATTCGAACTCGCCGGCCTCGTAGGGCTCGATGTAGCCGGCCACGCGGCCGTACTGGCCCGAGCCGCCGGTCTGCTTCTTGTGCGTGTAGTTGAAGTCGGCGCGCTGGCTGATCGCCTCGCGGTACGCGACCTGCGGCGCGCCGGTCTCGACCTCGGCGTTGTACTCGCGCTTCATCCGCTCGACGTACACCTCGAGGTGCAATTCGCCCATTCCGGAGATGATCGTCTCGCTGGACTCGTCGTCGACCCGGGTGCGGAAGGTCGGGTCCTCCTTGGAAAACCGCGACAGCGCCTTGGCCACGTTGGTCTCGGCCTTGCGGTCCTTGGGCTTGATCGAGAGGTGGATCACCGGGTCCGGCACGTGGATCGAGGTCATCGCGATCCGGCGGCGCCCGCTGGTGAAGGTGTCGCCGGTCGTGCAGTCGATGCCGAACAACGCCACGATGTCGCCGGCCGCGGCCGAGTCGATGTCCTCCATCTCGTCGGCGTGCATCCGCACCAGCCGGCCGACGCGCACGTCGCGGCCCATGCGGCTGTTGTAGATCGTGTCGCCCTTGTTCAGCGTGCCCTGGTAGACGCGCAGGTAGGTCAGCTGCCCGAAGCGGCCCTCGTCGAGCTTGAACGCCAGCGCGACCAGCGGCTGCTGGGGGTCGACCTTGATCGGGATCTCCTGCTCCTCGTTGTCCAGGTCGAGCGCGCGGTTCTCGATCTCGGTCGGGTTCGGCAAGTACCGGACCACGCTGTCCAGCAGCGGCTGCACGCCCTTGTTCTTGTACGCCGAGCCGACGAACACCGGGGTCAGCCCCAGGTCGAGCACGCCGCGGCGCACCGCGCGGTGGATCATCTCCGGCGTCGCCGCGTCGTCCAGCGCCGCCTCGAGCAGCTCGTCGTCGAACATCGAGGCGGCCTCGATCAGCTCGTTGCGCTTGGCCGCAGCGGCCTCGCGCATCGGCTCCGGGATCTGCTCGGTGCGAATCTGCTCGCCGTGCTCTCCGTCGAAGTACAGCGCCTTCATCTCGATCAGGTCGACGACGCCCTCGTGGTCGGCCTCGAGCCCGATCGGGAGCTGCATCAGCACCGCGTTGAGCTTGAGCTTGTCGCGCAGCTCGGCGGTGACGCGGAACGGGTTGGCCCCGGAGCGGTCGCACTTGTTGACGAAGGCCAGCCGCGGCACGTTGTAGCGCCGCATCTGGCGGTCGACGGTGAACGACTGCGACTGCACGCCGGCCACGGCGCACAGCACCAGGACCGCACCGTCCAGCACGCGCAGCGAGCGTTCGACCTCGATCGTGAAGTCCACGTGGCCCGGGGTGTCGATGATGTTGATGTGGTGGTCGGCCCAGCGGCAGTAGGTCGCCGCCGACGCGATCGTGATCCCGCGCTCGCGCTCCAGCTCCATCGAGTCCATCTTGGCTCCGACGCCGTCCTTGCCCTTGACGTCGTGGATCATGCGGATCCGCTGCGTGTAGAACAGGATCCGCTCGGTCAGCGTCGTCTTGCCCGAATCGATGTGGGCGCTGATGCCGATGTTCCGGAGCTTGGTCAGGTCGCCGATCATCTTCCGTTCCTCGTCGTCGCCACCGAAAACGCGGGATTCTAGCAGCAACGGGGCGGGACCGGCCACGGAGACCGCGTTGCCGCGGGAGCGGATTCTCTTCGCGGCGGCTTGACACGCCGGGGTGCCGATTTTAGTTGATTTGGCGGGCGGCGCCGGGACGGCCGCGGATAAACCGTTCCACACCCGCCCGATCTCGCAAACCATACGAAATGGAGGGTTTAGCCATGATCCTGCGCTCGGCACCGTCTTTCCCGGGCTGGCCCGGGGCCTTCGGGGAGCTGGACGAGATGCGCCGGGGCATGGAGCGGCTGTTCGACAACCTCGTCGAGTCCACGGGGCTGCGGATGGCCGGCGTCTACCCGGCGCTCAACCTCACCGAGGACGCCGACTCGGTCTACGTCCGGGCCGAGCTGCCCGGCGTCAAGCCCGACGACCTGGCGATCACGATGGAGAACAACACGCTGACCATCGCCGGCGAGCGGGCGATGCCCGTCGAGGACGACGACCGTGTCAGCTACCACCGGCGCGAACGGGAGTGGGGCAAGTTCCGGCGCAGCCTGACCTTCCCCGTCCCGGTCGATCCCGACCACATCGAGGCCCGCTACCGCGACGGCATCCTGACCGTCCAGCTGGCCAAGGCGCCCAACGCCCGGCCCAAGCAGATCGCCGTCCGGGCCGAGGCCTGAGCTCGAATCGGAGGTGACGACGATGACCGTTCAGACCATGGAAAAGACCGCCAAGGAGCTCGAGCCCCGTCCGAAGCAGGAGCTCAAGGGGGCCGAGGCGACCCGGCCGGGACGCACCTTCGCGCCGGCCGTGGACATCTTCGAGACCGACGAGGCCATCACGGTGCTCGCCGACATGCCCGGAGTCCGGGCGGACGGCCTGAGCGTCGACCTGCACGACGACGTGCTGACGATCGACGGGCGGGTCGCGGGCGATTTCGAAGGCAACGACGAGCGGGTGCTGCTGCGCGAGTACGCGACCGGCGGCTACCGCCGCGAGTTCCGTCTGACCGACCTCGTCGATCGCGACCGGATCGACGCGACGCTGCGCGACGGCGTGCTGCGGCTGACGCTGCCCAAGGCCGAGGCCGCCCGACCGAGGCGGATCGAGGTCCGCGCGGGCTGACGCGACGACGACCCGCGCAACGTCGGTGCGGGACCCGTCGCGGACGGCAACGACGTCGCCCGCGGCGGGTTCCGCACGCACTGCGGAACGACCCACATGGCCAGGAACTACTACGCGGTGCTCGGCGTCCCGCCGGATGCCGGGCCGGGGACGATCCGCTCGGCGTTTCGTCGCCTGGCACTGAGGCACCACCCGGACCGGGGAGACGACACGGACACGTGCCTGTTCCGGGAAGCCGCCGAAGCCTACGGCGTGCTGAGCGACCCGGAGCAACGAGCGCGCTACGATCGGAAGCTCGATCGACACCGGCACACGATCCCCGTGACCGTCGTCCGTGTCCCGGTCGGCGATCCCGAGCCGCTGATTCCCGAGGCCGCGAACTTGCGCCGCCGGGCGGAGCCGCTGCGTCCGGAGTTTCCGGAGCTGATCGAGCTGCTGGCTCGGCTGCTCCGCTGATGTCGCATCCGGCAGGGCTGCCGGCCCCGGCCTACTTCGTCGCGGTCATCGTGATCATGTTCACGCGGATGGTCAGGCCGCCGTGCTCCACGAACTCCTGCGCCCGCGTGGCGACGTCGCGCTCAAGGGCGGTACGCTGCTCGTCGCCGGCCCGCGCGACCACAGCCGCCAGCGGTGTGCTGTTGACGTATTGCCACAGGAAGTCCGCCGGAGGCGGGAGCCGTAGGGTCTTCACGGCGGATCGCACCGTGACGTCGTGGAAGCCTGCCTCGGTGGCCAGGCCCTGCAGCGTGCCGACGTCGTGCAGAGCGAACACGACGTGCACGAATCTCGCGCTCTCAGGGCTGACGTGGCGCGCCAGTGCGTCGGCCATGATCCCGAAGAGAGGCGGCGCGGGTCCGGGCAGATTGGCGACGAGGCGGCCGCCGGGCGCCAGCACGCGCAGAATCTCGCGCAACGCCGCGAGCCGTTCGGGGAAGAACTGGAGACCCATCCCGCAGAGCACTACATCGAACCCCTCGTCCGCAAGAGGCATCGATTCAGCTGAAGACTCATACCATGTGATAGACCTGCCAGGGGGTGTCGACTCGCGGGCGACCGCGAGCATCCCGGGGTTCACGTCCAGTCCAGCGGCGGTTCCGCTGGGACCGACCCGCTCAGCCGCCAGTCGCGTAACGATGCCCGTCCCGCAGGCGACATCCAAGACACGTTCGCCGGGCCGAAGTGCCGCGATCTCGATGAGATCCGCTGCGACCGGGGCGCCGATGACAGGGACGAAGAATCGTTCGTAGTTCTCTGCCACGGTCTTCGCATGCGCCGTCTCGTGCGTCGGCCGGGTCACGGTGCCACCTCCTCTGCGGGCGTTCCCGCCATCCCGGATGACCCTCGACGCCCCTGATCTGCGGCGCGCCGCATTCGGGCCCTGAGTGCCCCGGGTCCATCCCCTGCGATGAAGATCGACGCATTCTACTCCCGCCCTCCCGTGCCCGGGTCAGGTCGCGACTGCTGGCCCGACTGCTCCGCTGACGCCGGCATGGGAAGAGACTCCCGAGACCGAATAGAATGCCGTCATGGTGCGCTACTTCGCCTACGGCTCGAACACCGACCCGGAGCGCTTCCGCTCACGCGTCGGGTCGTGGCGCTCGCGCCGCCCGGCGCGGCTGGCCGACCATCGCTTACGCTTCGCCTCGAGCGTCCGCTCGGAAGGCGGCGGCGGGGCCGTCGTCGACCCCGATCCGGGCAGCTCCGTCGACGGGGTGCTGTTCGAGATCACGGCGGAGCAGCTCGCGGCGATGGACCGCGAGGAGTTCGACCCGAACCGCGACACCGAGCGGACCGGCCGGCGGCTGCGGCGCGAGGTGCTGGTGGACGGGGAACGCGTCGAGGCGGAGCTGTACACGGTCGAGGACGACGGCGGCTGGCACCCGCCCTCCGCGACCTACCTCGGCCACATCCTGCGCGGGCTGGAGGACGCGGGGCACCCGCGGGAGGCGCTCGAGCGGGTGCGGCGCGCGGCCGAACAGGCCGCGGACGAGTTGTAGCCGCGCTACTCCGCGGCGCGGCGCACGGCCGCCTCGGCCAGCAGCTGCGTCGGGTTCACCAGGTCCGGCGCCTCGGCGTCGGGGCCCAGCAGCAGCGGGATCTCGGTGCACCCGAGCACCGTCGCCGCCGCACCGGTCGCGCGCACCGCGGCGACCGCTTCCCCCGCCGCGGCGACGTGCGACGCCTGCGTCCGCCCCTCCATCAGCCGCAGGATCGCGTCGTCCAGCCGGTCGCGCAGCTCGACCGGGGCGACGCGCACCGTGAAACCCTCGCGCTCGAAGCGCTCTGCATAGACCTGCGGCACGCCGAGGCCGAGCAGGCCCACCGTCTCGGCTTCGCGACGGCGCAGCTCGTCCACCGCGACGTCGATCATGCTCAGCACCTCGCAGCCCGCGGCGTCGCGGATCTCGGGCAGGAACATGTGCGGCGTGTTGGAGACGATCACGATCAGGTCG
>JBFKMV010000239.1:0-5885 GCA_041629655.1 Candidatus Polarisedimenticolaceae bacterium | reverse complement strand
GCGTCGGCGCCGATCGACTCCACGACCCGCGCGGCGTCGGCCATCTTCACGGGGTCGGAGCCGTAGATCTGGATCGAGATCGGCCGCTCCTCCTCCGCGTAGTGCAGCAGCCGCAGCGTGCGCGGGTCGCGCCGCGCCAGCGACTCCGACGAGATGAACTCCATCGTGACCAGCCCGACCCCCCCGACGCGGCGCAGGATCAGCCGGAACTGCCGGTCGGTCACCCCGGCCATCGGGGCGAGGATCAGCGGCGGGTCGACGCGGAGCGGGCCGTAGCGCAACATCCCGCCATCTTAACCTGAAGCCGTGAAAACGAAGGGGAAAACGGGTCAGCGGCCGCGAAAACGGGGCGGCCGTTTCTCGGCGAAGGCCCGCAGCGCCTCCTCGCGGTCCGCGGTGTCGAGGGTCCCCTGGTAGCACTCCCACTCCAGCGCCAGCGCCTCGTCCAGGGGCAGGTGCCCGCCGCGCTCGATCGCGCGCTTGGCCAGCCGCAGCGCCAGCGGTCCGTTGGCGGCGATGGTCGAGGCCAGCTCCGCGGCTCGCGCGTCGAGCTCGGCGGCCGGCACCACCAGGTCGGCGACCCCGTCGGCCAGCGCCTCACGGGCGTCGTGCATCCGGCCGGTGAAGATCCAGCGCTTGGCGCGCGCCTGGCCGATCATCCGCGGCAGTCGTTGCGTGCCGCCGGCGCCGGGGATGATCGCCAGCGACGTCTCGGGCAGGCCGATCCGCGCGTCGTCCGCCAGCACGCGCAGGTCGCAGGCCAGCGCCAGCTCGCAGCCGCCGCCGGCCGCGGCGCCGCGCACGGCGGCGATCGTCGGGAACGGCAGCCCGGCGATCGCCTGACAGGCGTCGGCGAGCAGCGGAACGAAGGCCCGCGCCTGGTCGCGCGTCATCTCGCGGCGCTCCTTGAGGTCGGCGCCGGCGCAGAAGTGCTTGCCCGCGCTCTGTAGCACCAGGCAGCGCGTCGCGTCGTCCTGCGCCAGCTCCGCCGCCGCGCGCGTCAGGTCCTCGACCAGCTCGCGGCCCAGCGCGTTGACCGGCGGGCGATCGATGACCAGCGCGGTCACCCCGCCGTCCCCGCGTTCGACACGCAGCCAGCGGTACCCGCTCAACGGCCCAGCTCCCCACCCGGGGCCAGGGCACCCTGCGTCCCCACCCGGGGCGGGTCGTAGTCGTCCGGTACCTCGATCAGCATCCGCATCAACGCCATGGCGTGGGTCTTGCCCTGGGCGTCGTTCTTGAGGCTGGCCGAGCCTCCTCCGCCCAGCGAGTCGTGCAGCACGAAGTTGAGCCCCATCAGGTTCGGCAGCTCGAAGCGCTCGACCTTGCCCTCGACGATGCTGCCGAAGTGCCGCTTGACGCGATCGGTGGTCAAAAAGTCGCGCAGGATCTCGTAACCGCGCTCGTCGTAGGCCAGCACGCCGACGTTCGAGCCGTCCCCCTTGTCCCCCGAGCGACCGTGGGCCATGGCGTAGAGCGGGATGCGTTTCATGGAACGCGCTCCACCGTGACCTGGGGCTTGACGAGCCGCTTCGGGATCAGCGTCGGCCAGAAGCCGAGCACCTCGGTGGGCTTGGGGCGCCCGCCGGCGAACCCGGTCACACCGGGTGGGCCGGAGGTGACCAGCGGCGCCAGCTCCTTGCCGAACCGCTCCACCTTGGCGCGGCTCTCGTCCTTGACTCCGACCCGCAGCACGATCTCGTTGACCACTTCGGGAGCCGGGGTGATCTCGCCGTGGCAGGAGTTCACGCCGAGGTACTCGGTGACCGTCTCCTCGAACTCGCAGCCGCTGTAGCGCAGCCGGCCCCACAGCGCGTCGGCGCAGATCCGCGCCTTGGCCATCGCGTCGGGACCGCTGATCGTCAGCGTCCCGGTGGCCTTGTAGCCCTGGAGGTACGAGATCGAGACCTTGAACGTATCGGTCGCCGCCGAGCCGCGGATCCCCGAGACGCGCACGCGGTTTTGACCCTGCTGCTCGAGCCGGATCGAGGTGAAGTCGACCACGCAGTCGGGCGTCACGTAGCGGCCGGGGTTGCCCATCTCGTACACCAGCTGCTCGCCGACGGTGTCCACGGTGACCAGGCCGCCGGTACCGTCGTGCTTGGTGACCACGAAGGTCCCGTCGCGGCTGAACTCCAGCACCGGGTAGCCGATGCGGTCCCAGCCCTCGATCTCCCACCAGCGCGAGAAGTTGCCGCCGGTGCACTGCGCGCCGCACTCCACGATGTGCCCGCCGACGGTACCCGCGGCCAGCAGGTCCCAGCGGTCGTCCTTCCAGCCGAACTCCGCCATCAACGGCGCCACCACCAGGCCGGGATCGGTGGCGCGCCCCGAGACGACGATGTCGGCGCCCTGCCGCAACGCCTCGGCCAGCGGCCGGGAGCTGATGTAGACGTTGGCGCTCAGCACGTCGCCGCGGATCTCGGCGAACGGCCGCCCGTCGTCGAGGTTGTCGAACGGCACGCCCGAGTCCACCAGCTCGTCGAGCTGGTCGAGGATGTCGTCGCCCATCACGGTCCCGATGCACAGCCCGTGCGCGCCCTGCTCGCGGGCGACCTCGAACAGCGCCTCGCGGCAGGCCTCGGGGTTGACGCCGCCGGCGTTCGCCACCACCCGGACGTTCTGCTTGCGCAACGTCGGGAGGATCCGCCGCACCAGCTCCACGAAGTCGGTCGCGTAGCCGCGGTTGGGAGCGCGGCGGCGCTGCTTCTGCATGATCGACATCGTGACCTCGGCCAGGTAGTCGAGGGTCAGGTAGTCCAGCGGTCCCTCCTCGACGAGCCGCGCCGGGGCGTCGACGGAGTCGCCCCAGAAGCCCTGGCCGTTGGCAATCCTGACGATGCGCTCATCGGGCATCCGCTGCGGCTCCTCGAGACTGGGAAACCCCGGCCGACCCGCCGGACCGGGAGATGGACCGCCGCCCCCGCGGGGACCGGCCTGGCCGAAGCCCCAGATTATAGGCGAACGCCTGCAAAAGGCTAAACGCCGCCCGCGGCAGCGCCGGCCGGTTCGACCCGGAACACGGTCCGGTGGCGGAGCAGTCGGGCACCGAGGTCGCCCAGCGTCACCAACAGGGCCAGCCAGGCGGGAACGTAGACCCAGCCGGCGGTTGACTCCCCGTCGAGGAACAGCAGCAGGGTCACGCCGGCGGCCGCCTGGACGGCAACGCGTCCCAGATCGATCCACGGCCCGCGACGCACGCCCGCCTGCACCAGCGAGTTGTCGAGGCCGCCGACCGCGAACTCGGCCGCCAGGATGCCCATGATCAGGAACGACGGATCGCCCGGCAGCTCGATCACCGGGACCAGCAACGTCGGAACGGCGAACGACAGCCCGAACAGCCACAGCGCATCGACCGGCCGCCGGCGGACCCGGCTCGCCAGCACGCGCCGCAGGCCCCAGAAGTACTCCAGGCCGGAGATCAGGGTGATGACCAGGATCACCGACATGATGAACATCAGCGTCCCGCGGGCGTCCCAGGCCACGCGCGCCAGCGCGGCCGCGCCGAACAACGCGGCGCCCCACCCCGCCCGCCAGCCCGGTGTCCTTCCGCGGACCACCGAGCGCAGCAGCGGCACCAGCGAGCCCGCCGCGATCGCCCCGAGGACCGGCCAGATCACGGCCTCGCGCGGGAACAGCCAGACCAGCAGCAACAGCCCCGCCCCGGCCATCTGGACGGTGGTCTTGAGCTTGGCCACCCGCGAGGTCTTGAATGCCACGCGCTCTTCCAGCGCGACGCTCCGGAGCACGGTCACCGCCAGCTCGCGCACGAACATCAGCGCGACGTACGTGGTGGAGATGATCTGGTGGTCCGCGACCGGGACGTAGGCGGCCGCGAGGAAGATCTTGTCCACGATCGGGTCGAGCAGCGCGCCCAGCGGCGTGCTGCCGTAGCGCCGCGCCAGGATGCCGTCGATGGCGTCGGTCAGCCCGAGCAGGATATAGACCGCCAGCGCGGCCAGCTTCCAGGCCACGCCCTCCTGGTAGATCATCGCCACCGGCACCGGCAGCAACAACAACCTCAGCCACGTGACCTGGTTCGCGGTGATCCGCACCCGCCTGCCCCCAGAGATGGCCCTTATGCTATGCTTTTTCTCTCTCGTGCGCTCCCGGTGACGCCAGAGCCGCTCAGGTTCCCGGGACGCACCGAACCGCGAGCCGCCGGAGCGGCCCCCGAGCGAGGGCCCCGGCCGGCGACGCAGGAAACGCCGTCACGGTCAGCCCGAGCTGCCGCAACCCGGAGATCATCCGACCCATGTCCAAGATCATGCTCGTCAACGTGACGCACGTGGAGGAATCCCGCGTCGCGATCGTCGAGGACGGAGTCCTCGACGCCTACGAGATCGAGACACTCAACCGGACCCACGTCAAGGGCAACATCTACAACGCCGTCGTCGAGGCGGTGCACCCCTCGCTGGAAGCGGCCTTCCTGCGCATCGCGCCGGGCCTGAAGGGCTTCTTGCCGCTGGACGAGGTGAACTTCAAGCTGTTGCCGTCGCGTCGCGAGCGGGGTCCCGGCGGCCGCATCAGCCAGCATCTGCACAACGACCAGCGCCTGATGGTGCAGGTGGTGCGGGAACCGTTCTCCGGCAAGCCGCCCAGCGTCAGCACCTACTTCTCGCTGCCGGGGCGGTTTCTGGTGCTGATGCCGGGGGTCGACTCGGCCGGCATCTCGCGCCGCATCGAGGATTCCTCCCAGCGCGAGCGGCTGAAGAAGATCGTCGAGGAGCTGAAGCCGCCGGAGGGCTTCGGGCTGATCGTCCGCACCGCGGGTCTCGGACAGACCAAGACCGAATTGCAGCGGGACCTGCGTTACCTGCTGCGGCTGTGGGAGTCGATCCAGCGCGCCAGCGCGGCCACCGACTTCCCGGGCCTGGTGTATCGCGAGCAGGACCTGGTGATCCGCACCATCCGCGACCACTTCACGCCGGACATCCGCGAGGTCTGGATCGACAGCAACGACACCTACGAGCGGGCGCTGGAGTTCGTCAAGGACGTCATGCCCAGCAAGGCCAAGACGCTGCGCCTGTACACCGGCGAGCGGCCGCTGTTCAACAAGCACAACCTCGAGGAACAGATCGAGTCGATCTACAAGCGCCGCGTCACGCTGCCCTCGGGCGGCGAGATCGTGATCGACGGCACGGAGGCGCTGACGGCGATCGACGTCAACACCTCGCGCTCGGGACGCAAGGGCGACGCCGAGGAGCGCGTGACCCAGACCAACGTCGAGGCGGCGGCCGAGATCGCGCGGCAGCTGCGGCTGAGGGACCTCGGCGGGCTGGTGGTGATCGACTTCATCGACATGATGAAGAAGAGCAACAACAAGAAGGTCGAAAAGGCGATGCGCGACGCGTTGCGGGGCGACAAGGCCAAGTACGACGTGACGCCGATCTCCAAGCTCGGCCTGATGGAGCTGGCGCGCCAGCGGATGAAGGGCGAGAAGATCGGCGCGACCTACACGACCTGCCCGAGCTGCGACGGCTACGGCCTGGTCAAGAACGTCGAGGCGGCGGCGCTGGCCGCGCTGCGCAAGCTCCAGACCCGCGCGGCGCGCGGCGACGCGGGACGGATCCGGATGACCGTCCCCGCCGAGGTGGCGGTGTGGATCCTGAACCACAAGCGCGAGGACCTGAACCTGATCGAGCGGCGCCACGACGTGCACATCGACGTGGTGCCGAGCGAGACGATGAGGCGCCACGAGTCGCAGTTCGACCGCGCGCCGCGCGAGAAGACGCTTGAGCCGGCTGAAGCGCGCGCGCTGACCGCTCCCGACGCCCGCTCCGGGCTGGCCGGCGAGCCGCAGGCGACGGCGCCGGTCGCGGCAACCGCGACGGCTCCCGCCAAGGAGCCGGCCACGGCCGGCGCGGAGACGAGCGAGGCCGCGC
>JBFKMV010000238.1:0-5899 GCA_041629655.1 Candidatus Polarisedimenticolaceae bacterium | reverse complement strand
GCGGGACCGCCCCTCGCGTTTTTTTTCAGCGGCCCCGCGGCGTCACGACCGGACGGTGCGCGGCTTGCCCGCGGGCCGCTGCATGCGATCTTCCTGCACGACGCCGGAGCGGAAGCGCTGGATCCGGCCGTCGGCCGAGATCCGGCCCTCGGGGAAGATCCCGACGACCGCGCCCCGCTCCAGCACGCGCTGCAGCGTGGCGAAGGTCGCGTCGGGGTCGTCGGGCTCGACGGGAATCGTGCCCTGCGCCGCGAAGAACCACGTCCAGGGCCGTGACCGCTCGTACCACTGGCGGTTGATCAGGTGGTGGATCGGCCGCGGCCAGAACGACGACAGCAGCCAGGGGTCGAGGAACGAGGCGTGGTTGGCGGCATCGGATCCCCCTCGACGGAAACCCGACTACGGTAGGGGACGGGGGCCAGCCCGCAACACGCGGTGCCCGGTGTGCTAGGCTCGCCGACCGGATGCGTCCGTGGGTCCACCGCACCGCCGTCGTGCTCGCCTGCGCCGCGCTGGTCCTGCTGGGGATCCGGCTGCTCGCCCCCGCGAAACGCGACGCGCCACCGCCGACGTTCAATCGCGACGTCGCGCCGATCCTGTTCGAGCATTGCGCATCGTGTCACCGGCCGGGAGGCGCGGGGCCGTTCAGCCTGCTCGATCACGACGCCGCGCGCCGCCGCGCGAAGCAGATCGTGGAGGTGACCTCGAGCGGTTACATGCCGCCGTGGCTTCCCGAACCCGGCTACGGAAGGTTCAGCGGGGAGCGCGGCCTGAGCGACGCCGAGATCGAGACGCTGCGGCGCTGGGCCGCGGGCGGACGCGAGCGCGGCGCGGACGCCGACCTGCCCCCCGTCCCGTCGTGGCCCGACGGCTGGAGTCTCGGCACGCCGGACCTCGAGCTGAGCCTCGCCGAGCCCTACACGCTGCCCGCGGCCGGCCGGGACGTGTACCGCAATTTTGTGATCCGCTCCCCGGTCGAGCGCGCGCGCTGGGTGCGGGCGCTCGAGCTGCGGCCGTCCGACCCGAGGCTCGTGCACCACGCCCGGATCGTGGTCGATCCCTCTCCCCTCTCGCGCCACAGCGATGAGCGCGACCCCGCGCCCGGCTTCGACGGCATGGACCTGGGCAGCGCCGTCGACCCGGACGGCTTCCTGCTCGGCTGGGCCCCGGGACGCTCGCCGGACCCCGGGCGCGATGGGATGAGCTGGGCGCTGCGGCCGGGCACCGACATCGTGATCCAGCTGCACATGGTGCCGAGCGGCAAGCCCGAGACGATCGACGTGCGGCTCGGGCTGTACTTCGCCGCGGCGCCGCCGACGCTGCTCTCGTTCTCGCTGGTGCTGGGGAGCCGCGAGATCGACATCCCGCCCGGCGCGACGGACCACGAGGCGAGCGACGACTACGAGCTGCCGGTCGCGGTCGAGGCGATCGCGATCCTGCCCCACGCCCACTACCTCGGCAAGCGCATGCACGTCACGGCCACGCCGCCCGACGGAAGCCGACGCTGGCTGCTGCGCATCGACGGGTGGGATTTCAACTGGCAAGACCTGTACCGCTACGCCGAGCCGGTCCCGTTGCCGGCCGGGACGCGGATCGCGATGCGCTACGGCTACGACAACTCGGCCGACAACCCGTTCAACCCGCACAGCCCGCCGCGGCGCGTGCGCTACGGACCGCAGACCACCGACGAGATGGCGGAGCTGGTGCTGCAGGTGGTGCCGCAGGACCCGGACGACCTCGCCGTCCTGGAGGCCGACTACCGGCGGCGGCACGTGCTCGACGCCATCGACTACCGCCGACGGCAGCTGCGCGACGACCCCGCGGACGCCGACGCTCACGGCGCGCTGGGCGCCGGCTACCTCGAGCTCGGCCGCTACGAGGAGGCCGCCGCCGCGCTCGGTCGCGCGGTGCAGCTGCGACCGGACGCCGTGCGCTTCCGCAACAACCTCGGCTACGCGCTGGAGCGGCTGGGCCGGACCGACGAGGCGCTGGGGCACTACCGTCATGCCGCCGCGCGGGACCCCGGCTTGGCGGAGGTGCAGTCGAACCTCGGCCGCGCGCTGCGCTCCCGCGGGCGCTGGACCGAGGCGCTCCCCCACCTCGACCGGGCCGCGCAGCTCCAACCCGAGCTGCCCGCCCCGCTGGTCGACCTGGCCTGGGTCCTGGCCACGCACCCCGACCCGGAGCGTCGCGACCCGGAGCGGGCGGTGCGGCTGGCCGAACGAGCGGCCGCGCTGACGGAGCGCGGCGACCCGGTCGCGCTGGCGACGCTGGCCGCGGCGCTGGCCGCGGATGGCCGGTTCGAGGACGCCGTGGCGGAGGCGCGCCGGGCGCTCGAGCTGGCCGGCGACGAGGACTTCGCCGCGACGGTTCGCGGCCATCTGGCGGCGTACGAGGGGCGGCGTGCGGTGGCGCAGGACGGGGTGCGTTAGACCGTCAGAGGTTGGCCCGCAACCACGTGCGGCCGAACTTCCAGTCCCGGTCGACCGTGCTTCGGGAAACGCCCATGACGTCCGCCGTCTCCTGCGCGCCGAGCCCCCACAGCCCGCGCAGCTTGACCACCTGCGCCACGCGCGCGTCCAGCGCGCCGAGCCGCTCGAGCGCCTCCACGAGCCGCGGGACCTCCGTCGCGGGCTCCACCGCCCCCACCCGCCCGAGGCTGCTCAGGGTGATCCGGATCAGCTCACCGCCGCGCTTGCGCCGCTTGAGCGCTTTGTGATGGTCGAGCAGGACCCGCAGCATCACCCGCGTCGCCACGGCGAAGAAGTGCTCACGGTTCCGGTACTGGTTGCGCTGCGCGAGCAGCCTGACGAAGGTCTCCTGGACCAGGGACGCGGGATCCAGGGCGATCCCGTGTGCCCCGGCGTCGAAACGGCGGCGCACCATCCGGCCGGCCAGCCGGGTCAGGTCGTTGTAGACGTGCCGCGCGACGTCGTCCAGAGCGGCGCGGTCGCCGCCCGCGGCGCGCTCGAGCAACGGGGTGATGTCCGGGTCGTCCAAGTCGGTCGGCTCCCCTCCGCACCGGCCCCTTCCGAGGTTACCATTGGCGCACCGGGATCCGGAATCGCTGACGCACGTCCGGGCCGGGCGTCGCGTCTCCGGTTGGGGCCGATCACGGCCGCCGAGGGGAACCTTGACGCCCGAGCAGTTCCAGCGCGTCCGCAGGCTGTTCGAAGCGGCGCTGGAGCTGCGCCCGGAGCGGCGCGCCGCCTACGTGGCCGAGGCCTGCCGGGACGATCCCGATGTGCGGCGCGAGGTCGAGCGGCTGCTCGAGCACGCCGACGACGCCGGCGAGCCGCCCACCGCGGGTCCCACCGCGCTGCCGACGAGCGATGCCACGGTCTCGGCCGCTGCTCCGGAGCGAACGACCTTCGCCGAGCGGACGATCGGCCCCTACCACCTGCTGCGCAAGCTGGGCGAGGGCGGCATGGGCGTGGTCTACGAGGCCGAGCAGACGAAGCCGGTGCGCCGCCGCGTCGCGGTCAAGCTGATCAAGCACGGCCTGGACTCGAGCGCCGTGCTGGCGCGCTTCGAGGCCGAGCGCCAGGCGCTGGCGCTGATGAACCACCCCAACATCGCCCGGGTGCTCGACGCCGGCACCGACCACCGCGGCGCGCCGTACTTCGTCATGGAGTACATCAAGGGCGAGCCGATCACCGCCTACTGCGACCGCCACAAGCTCGGCACGCGCGAACGGATCGAGCTGGTCATCCCGATCTGCGAGGGGGTCCAGCACGCGCACCAGAAGGGAGTCATCCACCGCGATCTCAAGCCGTCGAACATCCTCGTCGAGATCCAGGACGATCGGCCGGTGCCGCGGATCATCGATTTCGGCGTGGCCAAGGCGATCGACCGGCAGCTCACCGAGCGCACGCTGTTCACCTCGCACGGCCAGATGATCGGCACGCCGGAGTACATGAGCCCCGAGCAGGCCGAGATGACCAACCTCGACATCGACACGCGCACCGACGTGTACTCGCTGGGCGTGGTGCTGTACGAGCTGCTGGTCGGGGAGCTGCCGTTCGACCCCAAGGAGCTGCGCGCCGCGGGCTTCGACGAGATGCGGCGCAAGATCCGCGAGGAGACGCCGCCCAAGCCGAGCACGCGCCTGACGACGACGAAGGGCGAGGCGACCGCCGAGGTCGCGAAGCGCCACGGGGTCGACCCGGCGACGCTGGCGAAGTCCTGTCGCGGCGATCTCGACTGGATCACGATGAAGGCGCTGGAGAAGGACCGCACGCGCCGCTACCCGTCGGCGTCGGGCCTGGCCGAGGATTTGCGGCACTACCTCAAGAGCGAACCGGTCTCGGCGGGTCCGCCCAGCGTCACCTACCGCATGCGCAAGTTCGTGCGGCGGCACCGCGTCGGCGTGGGCGTCGCGGCGTCGATGCTGGTGCTGGTCCTGGCGGGGCTCGTCGGCACGACCTACGGGCTGGTGCGCGCGCTGCGCGCCGAGCGGCAGGCGCGGCTCGAGGCGCAGACCGCCGAGCAGGTGGCGCGGTTCATGTACGAGATGTTCGAGATCAACGATCCCGGCGAGGCGCGCGGCAACACGGTCACGGCGCGCGAGATCCTCGACCGCGGCGTCGAGCGGATCCACGGTGAGCTGACGGAGCAGCCGGAGCTGCGCGGACGGCTGCTGGAGTCGATGGGCATCGTGTACCGCAGCCTCGGACTCTACGACCTCGCCGAGCCGCT
Organism: Candidatus Polarisedimenticolaceae bacterium; assembly: GCA_041629655.1. Classification (GTDB taxonomy): domain Bacteria; phylum Acidobacteriota; class Polarisedimenticolia; order Polarisedimenticolales; family Polarisedimenticolaceae; genus JBFKMV01. Next base: position 1,201 of record JBFKMV010000238.1, on the reverse strand, counting down.
GCTGAAGGAGGCCGTGGACAGCTCGGCGCGGGCCCACGGCGAACTCCACCCGGAGGTCGCGACCCACCTGGTGCGCCTGGCCGGGCTGCTGATCCAGCAGGGGCGCAGCGAGGAGGCGCGGCCGCACCTCGAGCGCGCGCTCTCGATCCAGGAGCGGGTGCTCGATCCCGGCGACCCCGAGCGGGCGCGTACGCTGAACAACCTGGGAGCGGCCCACCGCGCGGCGGGACGGGACGCCGAGGCGCTGCCGTACTTCGAGCAGGCCCTCGCGCTGCGGGACGCCACGCTGGACCCCGACGACCCCGATCTGGCCCGCTCGCTGATCAATCTCGGGCAGTCGCAGCTCCGGCTCGGAAGACCCGACGAGGCCCTCGCGGCTTACGAACGCGCGCTGTCGATCCGTCAGCGCGCCCTGGGCGAGGACCACCCCGACACGCTGAACCTGCTCAACAGCCTTGCCGAGCTGCACCGCAACGCCGGGCGTTACGAGGCCGCCCGGGAGAAGCTCGAACGCCTGCTCCCGCTCCAGGAAAAGGTGCTCGGCCCGGACCACCCCGCCCTGGCCTACAGCCTGGCCAACCTGGGCATGACCGAGAAGGGCGCCGGCGACCTCGACGCCGCCGCGCGCGCCTTCGAGCGCTCGCTGGCGATCGGCGAGGAGAAGCTCGCGCCGGACCACCGCCTCGTGCTCGGCGTCGCACGACAGCTCGCCGAGGTCTACCGGCAGCTCGGTCGCGAACAGCGCGCCGCGGAGCTCGACGACCGCATCGCCCGCGCGGGCTGATCCGACCGCTGAACGACGCGCCTTCCCCCGGTTCGCGATCGGGCTTGTCCACGTCTGCGTCGCTCCGCGAGTCCCCTTTCGCCTGAGAAACTCCTTTGCACCGAAGCGAAACCGCGGTATGAACCGCAGACGAAAAACGGTGCGCGGGCACCTGACGCATCTCGCCAACCAACGTCGCGTATCCGAAGCAACACCCGGCCACCTCCACGCCGGCCGAACGAGATATCGATCGAAACGCCATGCTCGGAGGTTCGTCATGAAGACCTCGACCCTGCCCCGACTCGCCGTATTCCTGCTCGCCGCGCTCGCGGCGACCGCATCCCACGCCGCGATCGACGTCGTCCCGCCCGGCGGCGGCGGCGGCACCGACGGCGTGCTCGACCCCAGTGTCGACGACGCGATCTGCGTCGGCGGCCT
>JBFKMV010000237.1:0-5943 GCA_041629655.1 Candidatus Polarisedimenticolaceae bacterium | reverse complement strand
CTCCACGCGGTGGCTGACGCCGAGGTGCTCGGCGACTCGCGCGGCCCAGCCGCTCTCGTTGTACGAGGGGTCGTCGAAACCGATGCTGAAGGTGCGTGCCTCCGCGCCCATGCCGTGGACGACCAGCGAGCTGTCGACGCCGCCGCTGAGGAACGCGCCCAGCGGCACGTCGCTGACCAGCTGGCGCTGCACGCATTCGCCGATCTTGGCGTCCACGGCGTCGAGCCAGTCGTTTTCGGAGGCCGGCGGGCCGTCTCCGGCGTTCGCGCCGGCCGGCGGCACGTCCCACCAGCTCCAGGTCTCGACCTCGCCGCTGGCCAGGTCGATCTCCAGCGCCCCGCCCGGCTCGAGCTTGTGGACTCCCCGGAACAGGGTCGCCGGGGCCGGGACGTACTCCCAGGACAGAAACTGTCCCAGCGCGTCCGGGTCCAGCTCCGGCGCCACGAGCTTCGAGGCCAGCAGCGCCTTGACCTCCGAGCCGAACACCACGTGCCGCGCCGTACGGGCCCAGAACAGCGGCTTGATCCCCAGCCGGTCGCGCACCAGCACCACGCGGCGGCGCGGGCGGTCGTGGAGCGCGATCCCGAACATCCCGTTGAGCCGCGTGGGGAAATCGCGGCCGTGCTCCTCCCACAGGTGGGCGATCACCTCGCCGTCGGTGCGCGTCCGGAAGCGGTGCCCGGACGATTCCAGCTCTTGCCGCAGCTCGCGGAAGTTGTAGATCTCGCCGTTGAACACGGTGCGGATCGATCCGTCCTCGTTGAACAGCGGTTGCTGGCCGCCGTCGACGTCGATGATCGACAGCCGGCGCATGCCCAGGGCGACGCCCTCGCGCAGCTCCAGCCCGTCGTCGTCGGGGCCGCGGTGCACGATCGTGTCGCACATCGCGCGCAGCTGCTCGAGGGTCGGGGGCTCGCCGCCGGCCAGCGGGACGATCCCCGCGATGCCGCACATCAGCGCAAGACCTCGAGCAGGCTCCGCATCTTCTGTTCGTAGGCCGGGCGGGAATACTGCCGCTCGTAGAGCGCCCGCGCCTGCCGCACGACCTCGCGCACCAGATCCTCGTCGCCGAGCGCCGCCTCGATCGCGCGGGCCATCGACTCGGGCTCGGGGTCGGCCAGAAAGCACACCTCGTCGGTCAGCACCTGGGTGTGCGAGAGGATCCGCGTGGCGACCAGCGGCTTGCCGCTGGCGAGCTGCTCGTAGACCTTGAGCGGCGTGTTGGTGCCCTCGCTGCGCGGGGAGGTCAGCACGTCGGCCCGCTCCAGGAGGCGCTTGGTCGTCACCTGGTCCAGCCGGCCCGTGAACAGGCAGGCGCCCTCGTCGAGCCTCAGCTCCGCCGCCAGGGCGCGGTACTGCTCGACCTGCGGCGGCCGCCCGCCGATCATCAGCAGGAACGCCTCGGGCCGCGTCTCGCGCACCCGGGCGAACGCGCGCAGCAGCACCTCCAGGCCCTGGTAGGGCTCGAAGGTGCCCGCGTAGGACACCACCGGCCGTCCCGCCGGGATCCGCGCCGCCCAGTCCTCGCTCGATCCCGCCGCCGCCGCGTCCCCGGTCCCGTTGACCAGCCGGACGGGATCGAAGATCGAGTTCTCGATCAGGAAGTGCCGCTTGGGGTCCGGCATCCGCGGCTCGGCGTAGTGCGCCAGCTCCGGGCAGATCGTGATCACCGCGTCGGCGTGGGCCAGGGAGGTGTCCTCGAGGTGTTGGAACGTTCCGATCAGCAACCGCGACTTGGTGAACGCGAAGTTGGTCAGCTGCTGCGGCAGGCTGGAGTGCATGTCGTAGACCAGCTTGAACCGGAACAGCGGCTTGAGGTAGCGGCAGAAGAACACGCTCTCCTCGTGCGCGTGCACGAAGTCGTAGCGGTTGCGGATCAGAAGTCCCAGCGTCCAGGCCACCACGAAGCCGTCCAGGAACAGCTTCGCCGCCGACGGGCCGATCCGGATCGGCTCCAGGCTGCGGAAGCGCGGGATGCGGATGATCCGCACCCCCGGGATGTCCACGTCCTGGCCCTCGCCGTAGGTCAGGAAGTCGACCTCGACCCCCATCTCCGACAGCACCAGCGTGCGGTAGTACACGCTGAACGGGGTCCCGCGTGGCGAGAAGAACGGCTGTGGGGCGATGACCAGCGCCTTCACGAGGCGGCCTCCCGGGAGCGCTTGACGAGCTGCATGCCGACCTGGTTGCGCACGAACCCGAGCAACCCCTCGCCGCGCCCGTAGGGCCGGATCGCCACGGCGGGGTCGGGAAGCAGCGCGCGGATCGCGGCGGCCGGCTTCCGGAGATCGAGCGGGGCGACGAGCGTGAAACCGAACGAGCCCGCTCGTCCGGCGTGATGCGGAAACGGCAGCGGATCGCTGCCCGGCAGCACGCGCAGGCCTCGCCGCTCGGCGGTCGCGAAGTGCCGCGGCCGCCCGCCCAGGGCGAGCCGGCCGCCGTTGTCGCCCAGGAACAGCCGGCCGGGTCGTCCGGCGTCGATGAGCTCCGCGACGCGCCGACCCCGGCCGAACCACCACTTACCGAAGCCCCACGGTACGGCGGGCAGCCCACCCGCGGCGCGGACGCGCTCGAGCGTCTCCGCGAGCGGCAGGCCGTCGGGGATCTCCACGTCGCAGGCCAGCGCCAGCACCTCCAGCGCCTCCGCCGCGACGACCTGGCGCCCGGCGATCAGCACGAGGGGCGGTTGCCCTCCGTCGCCCCGTCGCGCGAGCAGCGAGTCGTCCTCGGCGGTCCGCTCGATCCGCACGCTGCCCGGCGCGTCCTCACCGCGGCGAAGCTCCCGGAAGCGGTGGACCCCCGCGCTCTCGGTGAGCATCAGCACCCCGAGCGGGCGCTCCAGGCCGAGACGCCGGGCCGCCCCGGCGAAGTTGCGCCAGGCGTGCTCCAGGACGCGCCCGGTCTCGAAGCAGCCGTGCAGGTGAACGTGGGCGTCCACGAGCACCGGACCGTCGAACCTGTCGGGGGAGGGGGCGTTCATTCGAACCTCGGCCTGCTCGCGGCGCGTGGCGGGCTCTCTCCTGATAGTCTCCGGCCGGTGGCTTCGCCGGGCAACCGTCCTTTGCCATATTACAGAAATGTAAGAGCGTTCACCCCGGCCCGGGGCTGGCAAGCCTCCCGGCGTCGGGTACCTTGAACCGCGACGGCCGCACGGGGCCGATCGAGGAGCCGCGAGCAGGATGGGAAAGACGCTGGTCACCGGAGCGACGGGATTCACGGGCGGCGCGCTGGCCGAGCGGCTGGTGCGCGACGGCGAGCCGGTGCGCGCGTTCGTGCGCTCCCCGGAGCGCGCCGAGCCGCTGCGCAAGCTCGGCATCGAGTGCCGGGTCGTGGACATCAAGTCGCCGCAGGAGGTGCTGGACAACTTCGAGGGCATCGACCGTGTGTACCACATCGCCGCGGCGTTCCGGACCGAGCACTCCGACCGCGACGAGTTCCGGCTGGTCAACGTCGAGGCCACGCGTCACCTGCTGGACGCCGCGAAGCGTCACAACGTGGAGCAGTTTCTTCAGTGCTCGACGGTCGGGGTGCAGGGCCAGATCGACGACCCGCCGGCCGACGAGGACTATCGCGTCGGTCCCGGCGACCACTACCAGGAGACCAAGCTGGAAGGGGAGCGGCTCGCGCTGTCGTACTTCCGCGACGGGCTCCCGGGCAGCGTGGTGCGTCCGGTCGGGATCTACGGCCCCGGCGACCGCCGCTTCCTGAAGCTGTTCCGGCCGATCGCCCGCGGCATGTTCGTGATGATCGGCAACGGGCGGACCCTCTACCACCTGACCTACATCGACGACCTGGTGGAGGGGATCGTGCTGGCGGCGCGCCGTCCCGAGGGCCGCGGCGAGGTGTTCACGATCGCCGGGGAGCGCTACACCACGATCGGGGAGCTGGTCGGCATGATCGCCGACGCCGTGGGCCGGCGCCGGCCCTGGCTGCGGATCCCGTTCTACCCGGTCTACGCCGCCTCCGTGGTCTGCGACCGGGTCTGCCGGCCGCTGGGGCTCGAGCCGCCGATCTACCCCCGGCGCGTGGATTTTTTCTACAAGGACCGCGCCTTCAGCATCGACAAGGCCAGGCGCCTGCTGGGCTACCGGCCCCGCGTGGACCTGCCCGAGGGCCTCCGGGCCACCGCGGAGTGGTACCGGGCGGAAAGCCTGATCTAGGGCGAAATTTCTCCTTGCTCCCCGGGGGGCTTCGCCGTACGTACCACGGGGCGGCCTGACGCCGCCCGACGGAAAGACTGCAGAGGAGGGTTCATGAAACGGCTCGGATTGTTCGTTGCGGTGGTTGCCGGCCTGGCGATGTTCATGCTGGCGGTCCCCACGGAAGTATCGGCGGAGCTGATCCCGTGCTGCGAGGGCGGGTTCAAGCCAGACAAGAAGTGCGGTACCGATGCGAACTGCCCCAACATCTGCGCGGGCGGCTTCCAGGACGGTAAGAACTGCGGCGCCGGCGGAAACTGCAAGGACGCCTGCGTCGGCGGTTCCAAGGACGGCCTCAGCTGCACGAGCGACGACGGCTGCCCGGGCGGCACGTGCAGCAACATCGGCACGTGCAACTTCGGGACCTGCACCGCGCTGTGCGAGAAGAAGCGGCCCAAGCCGACTCCTTCGGAGCCGGTGCTGGCCTGGGCCGGCGACGTCCTGAACACGAACGCGGAGCACGTCCGCGCGGACGTCACGGTTCGTCCCTGCCCCTAGTTACTCGAGACTGATCGACTGAGACCCGTACGCCGCGGGAGCCCCATTCTCAGGGCTCCCGCGGTTCCCCTTCATCCCATCCCGGATCGATTCGAGGAAACCTACGGCGAGGCGTCGCACGCGCCGCTGAGGTCCTGCGTCTCCGGACAGGTCCCGGCCGCCGGCCGTTGCGTGCCCCCGCTGTCCGTGCCGTAGGACCCTTCCTTGGTCGCGTCGCGCGCCACGATCACGAACCACACCGAGGCGGGCGACACCGGGTAGTTCCAGACGTACGTGCCGCTGGTGCCGATCGCGCAGTCCTGGCCGCTGAAGGTGTAGGAGGCGACCTGGTCCAGCGCGCCGTAGTAGAAGTTGTACTCCGTGGTGGCGCAGGTGGTGTTGTCGTACGAGACCGTCAACGAGGCCGGAGGCCCGACCGGGTCGTGCGCGGTGACGATCAGATCGTTGGCCTCGCCCGGCGTGTCGGCGCTGGCGCCGCAGTCCGGGTCGTTCCCGTCGTACTGGTTGTCACCGTCGTTGTCCAGACCCTCGAAGTCCCCGATCGTCCAGTTCTCGTTGGTGTTAGCCTGGGCCACGGTGTTGCAGGGCCCGTCGGCTTCGGTGTCGACGGTGCCGTAGTACGTCGGGACCACGTTCTCGGCCGGCGGAGCCGGGTCGCTGTGGCAGAACGTGCACTCGTCGGCGCCGTTGGCGATGTGGTGGTCGCGCAGGCCGTACTGCTGGTGGCAGCCGGTGCAACCCAGTCCGGGGTTGTTCGCCGTTCCGTCCGACGAGCCGATGAACGGGTTCCGATTGTCACCCGAGGTGTGGCAGAGATCGCACTCGGTGTTCATGTTGTTGGAAGCCCGGTGCATGGTGTGCTTGTCGTCTCCCGGGAACACCGAGCCCTTCGTCGAAACCGAATCGGTGAACGCTCCGTGACAGTTCATGCAACCGTCGTTGTAGCGCTCGTACGCCTGCGGTCCCGGCGACAGGGCCGCGGCGAGCAAAAGGATGGCCAGCGAGATCAGCGAAACATGGCGCATGCCAGATACCCCCGGGTTGTGGCGACCTCGCGGTGCGAAGCCGCTGCGTCCGTCGTGCAGTGACTACGCACCCTATCGGTCCCGCGCCACCGAATCTCCGGAGAGCAGCAGACAAAGGTGACGGGATTCGTCCCTTGAAAACCCGGGTCAGTTCGGGCCGACGGCGACGAACACGAGCTCCGTGGCGGCCAGGGTTCGCCCGCCGCCAACGGCCTCGACGG
>JBFKMV010000236.1:0-6029 GCA_041629655.1 Candidatus Polarisedimenticolaceae bacterium | reverse complement strand
GGCACGCTGCGCACGCTGGAGATCGACCGCGACCGCTTCGAGCAGGAGCTGCGGGGCGATTTCAGCCTGGCCACGGAGCTGGCCGACCTGCTGGCGACCCGCGGCGTCCCGTTCCGCGAGGCGCACGAGATCGTCGGCCGCATCGTGCTGTGGTGCGAGCGGCACGGCGTGGGCCTCGACGGGCTGCCCCGTGAGGAGGCGGCGAAGTTTCACCCCGAGCTGGACCGCGACCTCGGGGAGCTGCTCGATCCCCGGGCCGCGGCCGAACGACGCACGTCGACGGGCGGCACCGCGTGGAGCGAGATCGAGCGCCAGTTGTCGCGGCTTCGCGAGCGACTTCGCGACTAGGCCCGATTCCGTCCCGGGACGCTCCGAAATCCCGCTTGGTGTCCCGCGCCGCCGGGTGTGAGATGGTCCCGCCATGACCCGGCTCATTTGGGTGTTGCTGCTTCCGCTGCTGCTCGGCGGCACCGGTCCGGCTGCGCCGCCGGAGCAACCCGCCGACGCGCCCGGCCCGCGCCCCGCCGAGACCGAGCGGCAACGCGAATACGGCTCGCTGCTGTTCGGAATCTACTGTGTCAACTGCCACGGCGAATCGGGACGCGGCGACGGTCCGACCGCCGAGGTGTTGACCGTGAAGCCGACGGACCTGACCCGGATCCGCCAGCGCAACGCGGGGCGATTCCCGCACGAGGCGATCCAGCGCGTCATCGACGGCCGCGACACCGCGCCCGGCCACGGCCGGGGGCGGATGCCGATCTGGGGCCTGGGCTTCCAGCAGCTCGACAGCGAGATGGACCAGGAGGCCGAGGTGCGGACCCGGATCCTGGCCCTGATCGAGTACCTCGAGTCGATCCAGGCACCCTCCGGCGAGTAACGCGTCCGGATCCCGGACGTCGGGTCCAGAATCCGGACTCCCTGCTTGCGCCGTTCGATGCGACGCCGTCGCGACCACGACGGCATCGGGAGGTTGTTGCGGGCGGAGCTTCTTCACGGTGCGCAAGTTCTTCCTCCGCGATCGTTTCCGTCTCGTAATCCGCGCTGCCGATTTTTCTTACGTTCGGGTAAGTCCGGGACGTTGCTCGTCCCGACTCTACACGATCGGAGCGTCGTTCTTGCACTTCGTCGCGGCGCGCGGGGATGGCACGAAACTGGCTCTCGCAGTGCCCCGCTTGCATGGAAGAACAGCAGTGAGGAGAGTCATGTCGCTTCCCCCCCGCGCGTTTCGCTTTCTGATCCTGTGCCTGGCCCTGGGCGGCCTGGCCATGCCGGCCGTGCTCGCCGGCACCGTGACCCTGGAGTGGGACCCCTCGGCCGACAGCACCGGCTACAAGGTGTACATCGGCAGCGCCCCCGGCGCGTACACCGACAGTCGTGACGTGGGCAACGTCACGACGGCCGACGTCACCAGCGTTCCGGACTGCACGCTGTCGTACTACGCCACCAGCGCCTACAACGACGCCGGTGAATCGGGCAAGTCCAACGAGATCGCGAGCTGGCCGCGACCCTCCGTGGACGGCGTGAGCCCGGTGCAGGGCGAGCAGGGGACCAGCCTCGACCTGACGCTGAGCGGGCTGAACTACCAGCCCGGCGCCACTGTCGAGCTGTCGAACCCCGGCATCACGGTGGATTCGGTCACCGTCAACGCCTGCGGTCAGCTCGTCGCCGGGATCACGATCGGTCCGGGCGCTGCGCTCGGGGCCGTGGACATCTTCGTCAGCAACGCGAGCGGCATCCGCGGCACCGCCGACGGGATGTTCAGCGTCGTCTCCGACGCGACCGCCCCGGTGATCTCGCTGGTCGACCACGCCGACGTGACCCACGTCCGCGCGACGATCACCTGGAGCACCGACGAGCCGTCGGACAGCCAGGTGCTGTACCGGCCGCAGGGCGCCGAGACCTACATCGAGACCGCCGTCGATCCGGCGCTGGTCACCGAACACTCGCTGACGCTCGAGGGTCTCTCGCCCGAGACGACCTACGAGTACCACGTACGCAGCGCCGACGGCGGCGGCAACGCCTCGACGTCCGCGCCCGATCGCAGCTTCACCACCAGCGCCAGCACGTTCACCTACATCGTGTTCGAGGCCGAGTCCGGCACGCTGACCGACCCGATGCAGCTCGGCGCGGGCGAGGACGCCTTCGCCGGCTCGTGGCTCGACACGCCGTCGGGCCTGCCGCGCGGCAGCGAGGTCGACCCGCTCGGCACCGCCACCTTCGGCGTGAACGTGCCCGAGGCCGGAACTTGGTACCTGTGGGTCCGGATGTACGGCCCCGACGTGGCCGCCAACTCGTTCTTCGAGTCGATGGACGGCGTGGCGCGGCAGCTCATCTCCACCACGGGCGTCGGCGCGTGGGAGTGGGTCGCCGGCCGCTCGTACTCGCTCAACGCCGGTCTGCACGATGTGGAGCTGGCGGGTCGCGAGGCGGCCACGCGCGCCGACCGGATCCTGCTCACCGACGACCCCGACTTCGTGCCCGGCGAGCAGCCCGGCGGCGACGTCGCGCCGCCGGCGACGGTGATCGAGCTCGCTGCCACCCCGGCCGACTCGACGAACGTGTTGAGCTGGACCAACCCCGCCGACGGCGACCTGTCGCGAACCGTGGTCCGCTACCGCACCGACGGCCGCTACCCGGTCAGCCCGTGGGACGGGCTGCCGGTGGTCGACAAGGCCGCCGTCGCGGGCGCTGCCGACGGCCACAACCACGGCGGTCTGACGAACGGCGTGACGTACTACTACAGCGTCTTCGCCATCGACGAGTCCGACAACGTCGCCGAGCCGGGGCGTGTCGCCTCGACCCCGGGCGGCGTCGTGATCCCGGATCCTCCACGGAATCTCCGAGTGGTCCGACCGTAGCCTCGCGGGGCATTTCGCCCCCTCTCTCTGGAAGCCCCCCGGTTCGCCGGGGGGCTTTTTTTCGTTGGCCCGCCGAACAGGAGCGTTACGACGATTCCTCGCGCACAGCACCGTTGCTGGCAGAGGCCGAAAGCGGAAGCTAGAATCCGGTTTTTCGGCCGATGATCGAGACGTTTCCGCTCGACCGGGCGCAGACGGCCTTCGAGCGGAAGCCGGCGGGCGAGGTGCGGTAGATTGCTCTCGATCCTGACGGCGGTCCTGCTGGCGGCGCCGGCCGCGGGACCGGCCCCGGACCTGGCAGCGCTCGAGCTGCGCGATCAGTACGGGACCACCGACAACCTGGCGGCCCACCGTGGCGAGGTGGTGGTGGCATTCGTGGTCACCGCGCGCCGCCTGCGCAACATCAAGCCCTGGGAGGAGGCGCTGCGCGAGCGGCACGCCGGGCTGGCCTTCGTGCGCGTCGCCGACGTGCCGGACGAGCGGCCGGCCAGCCACGACGAAGTGGCCGCGAAGCTGCGCAAGCGCGTTCCGGAGGACGTGCCGGTGCTGATCGATCTCGAGCGCGCCTGGGCCACGGCGCTCGACCTGGACACCCAACGGCCGAACGTGCTGGTGTTCGACCCGCGGGGCCGGCTCGCGGCGTCGGTGCGCGGGCTCCTCGAACCGGCGTTGGTCGAGGAGATCTCCGGCGCGATCGCGGACCTGCGGGACGGGCCGTGAGCACGAGGATCCTGCTCGTCGGAGGCGGCCTGGCCAACTCCCTGATCGCGTACCGGCTGCGCTCGACGCGGCCCGAGATCGAGCTGAGGGTCCTGGAGCGCGACTCCACGCTCGGCGGCAGCCACGTCTGGTCGTTCCACGACGAGGACCTGACCGCGGAGCAACGCCGCTGGATCGCGCCGCTGCTGGAACGTTCGTGGCCGTCTCACGAGGTGCGGTTTCCCGGTCTCTCGCGGCGGCTCGGAACCGGCTACCACGCCCTGACCTCGGAGCGGCTCCACGCGGTCGTCGGCGAGGCGCTCGGGTCGGCGGTGCGCTACGGGGCGGAGGCGCAGGAGCTGGAGCCCCGGGGCGTGCGTCTGGCGGACGGTTCGACGGTGCGGGCGGATGCGGTGATCGACGGCCGGGGCTATCCCGGCGGGGCGCCGCTGAGCGTAGCCTACCAGAAGTTCGTCGGCCAGTGGCTGGAGCTGGAGCGCCCGCACGGCTTGCGCCACCCCGTCCTGATGGACGCGACCGTGGAGCAGCGCGACGGGTTCCGGTTCCTCTACACGCTGCCCTTCGGCGAGACACTGCTGCACGTCGAGGACACGCGCTACAGCGACTCGCCGCGGATGGACGCCGGCGCGCTGCGCGAGGAGATCCGGGCCTACGCCGCGGCCCGGGGCTGGAGCGTGCGGGGTTGCGAGCGCGAGGAGCAGGGCGTGCTGCCGATCGTGCTGGGAGGGGACATCGAGGCGTTCTGGAACCGCGGCGCTCCGGGCGTGCCCCGCTCCGGGCTGCGCGCGGCACTGTTCCATCCCACGACGGGCTACTCGCTGCCCGAGGCGGTGCGGCTGGCCGACGATCTCGCCGGCCTCGACGACCTGCGCAGCGAGCGGCTGTATCCCTGGATCCGCGCGCGATCGCTGGCGCTGTGGAAACGGGGCCGGTTCTTCCGGTTGCTGAACCGGATGCTGTTCCGCGCGGCGCTGCCGGAGCGGAGGTACGCGGTGCTCGAGCGCTTCTACGGTCTGCCCGAGCCGCTGATCCGGCGTTTCTACGCCGGCCGACCGACGTTGGCGGACCGGGTGCGGATCCTGACCGGCAAGCCGCCGGTCCCGGTGCTGCGCGCGGTGAGGTGCTTGCGGGATCGAGGAAGCCTCGCATGAGGCAGCCGACCGCGGCGGTGATCGGTAGCGGTTTCGGCGGCCTGACCCTGGCGGTGCGGCTGCAGGCGGCGGGCGTGCGGACCACGCTCGTCGAGCAGCGCGACAAGCCCGGCGGACGCGCCTACGTGTACGAGGACGGCGACTTCCGCTTCGACGGCGGTCCGACGGTCATCACCGCCCCGGAGGCGCTGGAGGACGTGTTCCGCGTCGCCGGGCGGCAGATGCGCGACTACGTCGAGCTGATCCCGGTCACGCCGTTCTACCGGCTGCTGTGGGAGGACGGCTACGAGTTCGACTACTCCGACGACGTCGATCGAATCAACGAGCAGATCGCCGCCAAGCACCCGCGCGACGTGGACGGCTACGCCCGCTTCCGGCGCTACACCGACGACGTGTTCCGGGAAGGTTACCTGAAGCTGGCCGAGGTCCCGTTCCTGGACTTCTGGAGCATGATCCGCGTCTCGCCGCAGCTGATCCGGCTGCAGTCGTTCCGCACCGTGTACTCGATGGTCTCGCGGTTCGTGAAGGACCCCCAGCTGCGCCAGGCGTTCAGCTTCCACTCGTTGCTGGTCGGCGGCAACCCGTTCGCGGCGTCCTCGATCTACACCCTGATCCACGCCCTCGAACGCAAGTGGGGCGTGTTCTTCGCCCGCGGCGGCACCGGGGCGCTGGTCGACGCGTACGTGCGGCTGTTCCGGGAGCTCGGCGGCGAGCTGCGGCTGGGCTGCCCCGTGGAGCGGATCCGCACCTCGAACGGGCGGGTCACGGGTCTCCAGGCGAAGGACGGATGGTCGGCCGACTTCGACGCCGTCGCGAGCAACGCCGACGTCGTGCACACCTACGACCGGCTGCTCGCGGGGGAGCCGCTCGCCGCGCGGGAAGCGGCGCGCTTGAAGCGCAAGCGCTACAGCATGTCGTTGTTCGTGATCTACTTCGGCACGCGCCGCCGCCATCCCGCGCTGGCCCATCACACCGTGCTGTTCGGCCCGCGCTACCGCGGGCTGCTCGACGACATCTTCGTCCACGGGAACCTGGCCGAGGACTTCTCGCTGTACCTGCACGCCCCGACGGTCACCGACCCGGGCATCGCGCCGCCGGGCTGCGAGGCGTTCTACGTGCTGTCCCCGGTGCCGCATCTCGGCAAGGCCGCGCTGGACTGGAAGGACGAGGGGCCGCGCTACCGCGACCGCATCCTCGACTACCTGGAGCGCCGTGCGATCCCCGGACTGTCCGGCGACCTGGTGACGACCCGGATCCTGACCCCCGAGGATTTCCGGGACGTGCTCAACTCCCACCACGG
>JBFKMV010000235.1:0-6084 GCA_041629655.1 Candidatus Polarisedimenticolaceae bacterium | reverse complement strand
CGGTAGCCGCCGTCGCGGATGAACTCGAGAAACTCGCCGTTGGTCACCGGCCGCGACGCGATCCGGAACGCGGGAACGAGCACGCGGTGGCGCGGGCTCTCGTTGTCGTAGGCGAAGCCGTCGCCCTGGTGTCCGATCCAGCGCACGCTCTCGTCGCGCTCGATCCACTCGAGGCCCGGGGCGGCGAGCGACCGTGCTTCCGGCGCGGGGCGGTAGGCCGGGTGGAGCGGGTTGCACGACAGCACGTGCTTGATGTCCATCAGGATCAGCTCCTGGTGTTGCTGTTCGTGGTTCAGCCCCAGCTCGACCAGCGTCGCCAGGTCGTGGTCGTCTTCTTCGAGCAGCGCCAGCATCGCCGCGTCGACCGCGGCTCGATATTCGTAGACCTCGTCGACGGTCGGCCGGGTGAGCAGCCCACGCCGTGGGCGCGGGTATTGCTCGCCCACCGCGTTGTAATACGAGTTGAACAGGTACTCGAATTCCGGCCGCGCCGGCCGATAGCCCGTCGCGTGCGGCTTGAGCACGAACGTCTCGAAGAACCACGAGACGTGCGCCAAATGCCACTTCGTCGGGCTGACGTCGGGCATCGACTGGACGACGTAGTCCTCGCGGGACAGCGGCTCGCACAATCGCTCGGTGGCCTCTCGCACCGTTCGGTAGGTCGCGGCCAGGGTCGTGGATTGCCGGATCATCGGGCACATCGGGGTGTTCCTGCGGATCGTGACGCGCGTTGGGGGTCAGTTTCCCCGTCATGTTGCCACATTCGCGCGGCTTCGCAACACCGGGCGATACAATGGGCCGTCCGACGTATCCGGGAGGGCATCATGCACGTGACGCTGGTCCACGTGAGGGTCAAGCCGCAGCACGTGAGCGATTTCGTCGAGGCGACGCGCGCCAACCACCTCGGTTCCGTCGCCGAGCCGGGCAACCGGCGCTTCGACGTGCTGCAATCGTCCGCGGAGCCGACCGTCTTCCTGCTCTACGAGGTCTACGCATCGGCGCAGGACGCCGCCGCGCACAAGCGGACCGGCCACTACCTCGAGTGGCGGGATACGGTCGCCGACTGGATGGCGGAGCCGCGCCGCGGGGAGCCCTGGGTCGGTCTGTTTCCGGCGCAGGACGATCGCGGGTGATTCCGCCGTACTCCGTCGCGCGGCTGCCGCGGATCGTGTTCGGGACCGGGACCGTGACGCGGGTTCCCGAGCTTGCCCGCTCGTACGGCACGACGGCGCTGGTGGTGACCGGTCGCCGCTCGTTCCGCGAATCGGACCGCTGGAGCGCGTTGACCGACGGGCTGGCGAGGCAGGGCGTGGGCTGGCAGGCCGTCACGGTCGAGGGAGAGCCGTCTCCGGGCCGGGTCGACGAAGCGGTGGCCCGATTCCGCGACGCGGGCATCGCCGCCGTCGTCGCCGTCGGCGGAGGCAGCGCGCTCGACGCGGGCAAGGCCATCGCCGGGCTGCTGCCGCACGGCAACCCAGTGTTGGACCACCTGGAGGGCGTCGGCCGCGGGATCCCCTACGCGGGACCCGCGTTGCCGTGCATCGCGGTGCCGACCACCGCGGGCACCGGTAGCGAGGCGACCCGGAATGCGGTGCTCAGCGAGTGTGGCGCGAAGGGCTACAAGAAGTCGTTCCGGCACGAGGCGCTGGTCCCCGAGTGGGCGGTCGTCGACCCGGAGCTGCTCCAGAGCTGCCCGCCCGCGTTGATCGCCGCCGACGGCATGGATGCGGTGACCCAGCTGATCGAGTCGTACGTGTCGGCCCGCGCCAACGCGTTCACCGACGCCCTGGCGCTGGCCGGTCTCGAGGCGGCCCGGGACCACCTGCTGCCCTGGTTCGAGCGGGGAGAGCCGGCCGAGGCGGCTCGCGCCGGGATGGCCCACGCGGCGCTGGCGTCCGGGATCTGCCTGGCCCAGACCGGACTGGGCGCCGTGCACGGATTGGCCTCTCCGCTGGGGGCGTTCTTTCCCATTCCCCACGGCGTGGTGTGCGGGACGTTGCTGGCCTGCGCCACCGAGACCAACCTGCGCGCGCTCGAGGAACGCGCCCCCGGCCATCCGGCGCTCGAGCGCTACGCCCGGATCGGCGCGCTGCTCGCCGGGCGCGCGCCGCACGACCCCGGGGCCGATCGCGCCGCGTTGCAGGAACGGCTCGACGGCTGGACCGAGCGCCTACGGCTGCCACGCCTCGGCAGCTACGGGATGCAGGCCGACGACATCGCGCGCACGGTCGCCGGGTCCCGCGGCGGCAGCATGAAGACCAACCCGATCGTGCTGACCGACGACGAGCTGGCGTCGATCCTGCGCTCGCGGCTGTGAGGTCAGGACCGCTCGTCGCTCAACCGCGAGAAGGCCCGCAGGATGTCGGTCGCGGTGATGATGCCCACCAGGCGGTTCCCGTCGACGACCGGTAGACCGCCGATCTTGCGGCGCGCCATCAACGCCGCGGCCTTGCCGGCGTCGGTGCCCGGAGAGACGGTCAGCACGCCGCGGCGCATGATGTGACGCACGCGCCGG
Organism: Candidatus Polarisedimenticolaceae bacterium; assembly: GCA_041629655.1. Classification (GTDB taxonomy): domain Bacteria; phylum Acidobacteriota; class Polarisedimenticolia; order Polarisedimenticolales; family Polarisedimenticolaceae; genus JBFKMV01. The sequence goes on along the minus strand of JBFKMV010000235.1, from coordinate 3,569 downwards.
GGAATCACGTGCAGCGTGGTCGTCCCCGGCTCGGCGGACACGGCGCGGCTGCGCGTCCGCGGGCCCATCGCCTTGTACAGGTCGCGGTCGGACACGATGCCGACGACCTTGTTGCCGTCCACCACCGGCAGATGCCGGATCTTCTCGTAATGGATCAGGAAGAACGCACGGTCGACCATGTCGTTCGGCTTGACCGTGAACACCTCGGGCTGCATCAAGTCCCTGACCTTCATCCTGGGGTCTCCTCCCCGTGGTCCTCCGGATCCCCGCGCCGCGCAAAAAAGGGCCCCAGCGGGTCGATTTTAGCGCGTCGGCCGGATCCGACTATCTGGACCGCAGCGCACCACATTACAATCGATCGATGAATCCGATCCAGGACCTGATCCGCGGCACCCGCGTGCTCGACCTCGGGCCGCTCCCCGCGCCGCGGCTGCCGCCCGGCGCCACGGTGCTCCAGGCGGTGCAGATGCTGGTGCGCGCCCGCCGCGGCGCCGTGGTGGTCCACGAGGACCGGCGGGCGGTCGGGGTGTTCACCGAGCGCGACCTGCTGCTGCGCAGGAACGACGGGCTGCTCGCCGATCGCGAGCGGATGCGCAACACGGCGCTGCGCTCGGTGATGAGCAGCCCGCCGGTGACGATCCGCCGTCAGGCGACGCTTGCCGACGCCATCGAGCAGATGGTCGGGCGGCGCAGGCACCTGGTCGTCGTCGACCGGCACGGGGACCTGCGCGGCCTGTTGAACTCCAACGACCTGATCCAGTTCCTGACCGACCAGTTTCCGGACGACGTCGTGAGCCTGCCGCCGCGGCTGCGGCAGGTGTTCCGGCGTCCGGAAGGGGCCTGAGATGCACTGCCCGGCCTGCGAGCACGACAACATCCCCGGCGTCGATCTCTGCGACAACTGCGGGATGGACCTGGCCGGGCTGGACGTGACCGCCTGGGGGGTCGATCCCGAGGACCCGCACCTGGCCCGGGCGATCGGGGAGTTGCCGCTCAAGCAGCCGATCGTGCGGCGCGCCGGGGCGTCGGTCGCCGACGCCGTCGACGCGATGCGCGAAGGCGATGAGGGATGCGTGTTCGTGCTGGACGGAAAAGAGCGCTTGCAGGGCGTGTTCACCGAGCGCGATGTCATCGCGCGCGTGGCCGCCAAGGGACGGGATCCCGGGCAGACGCGCCTCGAGGAGGTGATGACTCCGGGCCCGGTCGCGTTGCGGAAGGATGATCCGCTGGCCTGGGCGCTGCACCGGATGGGCGTCGACGGCTACCGTCACCTGCCGGTGCTCGACGGTGACCGGCTCCTCGGCTTCCTGTCCGTGCGCACGATCCTCGAGGTGCTGCACCGGTTGTGACGGATCGGTTCGGTCAGCCGCGCGCCGCCCGCGCCGCCGACAGCAGCACCTCCGTATCCACCCGGACCTTGTAGTCGGGGTTCGCGTACTGGAAGTGGATCTTGCCGTCCGTGTCGACCACGAACACCGCGGGGACGGGCAATCCGTGGTGCGTCTCGCCCGAGGCCTCCTCGAGGTCGATCCCGAACCCCTTCAGCTTGCCGAACATGTCGTCGTCGACCCGGAACGCCACGCCGAAGGCGCGCGCCGCGATCAGCTGGCTGTCGGACAGCAGCGTGTAGGTCAGGGAGTTCTTCTCCGCGGCCTCCGCCAGCTTCTCGGGGCGGTCGGCGTTGATGGCCAGGATCTGGTAGCCGAGCTCGGTGAGCTGCGATTCGATCTTCTGCAGTTGACCCAACTGCCGGTTGCAGTACGGTCACCACCCGCCGCGATAGAACACCACCACGCTCGGTTTCTTCGCGATCGCGGCGCGCAGCGCGAACGGTTCGCCCGTCGCGGTGCGGACCGTGACGTCGGGAACCGTCGATCCGACGAGCAGCGGCCGGATCTGCTCCGGCGAGGGGGCCAGATCGCCCGCAGCGGCCGCCGGCGCTGCCAGGAGCAGAGCGGACAGCAGGGTCCCGAACCGTGATCGCAGCATCTCCGATCTCCTCGAATGGGCCGACGTGCCCACGATTATACAGAACGGCCGGTTTCAAGCGTCGCGTTGTCTCGGGGCGTTGCGGCGGTCGGCCCCGCGCGGGCGCGCGAGCAGCGCCTCCGCCCCGGGCGCCGCCGCGGGCAGCGTTCCGGCCAGCCGCTCGGCCAGGTGCTGCATCCGGTCGTGGCCCCAGAACAGCTCGTTGTCCCACACGAAGCTCGGCACGCCGAACGCGCCGTCCGCCAGCGCCTGGGCCGTGAGGCGGTGGAGCTCCTGCTTGACCGCGGGTGTGGCGATTCGCGCCGCAAGATCCCGCGCGTCGAAACCGGCCGCGGCGACGACGTCCGCGATCACGGCCACGTCGGTGAGCGGCCGCCCGTCGGCCCAGCAGGTGTCCGCCAGCGCCGCGGCCAGCTCGACCGCCCGGGGGTGCTCGCGGAACAGGCACAGCGTGCGCAGCGCTTCCAGCGAGCGGAACGGATGCGTGGGCGGTCCGGTCAGGCGGAGCCCCAGCCGGTGCGCGCAGCGCACGACGTCGCGGAAGGTGTGGCGCCGCTTCGCCGGTACCTCGGCCGGGCCGACCAGGCCGGTGGCGTCCAGCAGCGCCGCGTAGACCACCGGGCACGCTTCCCAGCGTACCCGGTGCTCGCCGGCGAAACGCGTGGCCTGCGTGAGGGCCAGCCAGCTGTACGGCGAGACGAAGTCGAAATAGAAGCGGACGGGGTGAAGGCCGGACACGATCACCTCCTGGGCAGGACGGTCCCATGGTGCCAGCAGCGGCGTCTCTGTCAAACCGCCTCCTGTGGCACAATCGCAGCGGTCGCCATGGCGGAAGAACTCCCCACCGCGCCGCGCAAGGCTGGCATGCCGCTGGGCATCAAGATCCTGCTCGGCGCCACGATCGGCTGCGGGGGCCTGCTGGTCGCGGCGTTCGTGGCCGGTGCGGCCGGGCTGTTCTGGTTCCTTTCACCCGGCGAGCAGGTTCCGACGCGGGCGATCCTGGGCCCCGACACGGTCGGCGTGTTGCGGGTCAACGACATCGCGGCGGACGAGGGCGCGTTCGCGTTGCTGGCGCGAGCGTTCCTCGAGCTGGACCGGGCCGGCCGCCGGGCCCGCTCGCGCGAGATGCCGGAATCGATGCGCTGGATCGAGGCGCTCGGCCAGGCCAACCGCGAGCAGAACGTCGGCGGGATCAAGCTGTACGTCCCGCGAGACGCCACGGCGACGCTGGAGCTGGCGCCGGGAGACGAGCTGCCGCGCTTCGTGATCGCGGCCAACCTGCGCATCTTCCCGCGGCTGATCAAGGGCATGCTGTCCTTGATCTCCGACCGCGCGGGCGACGTGGTCACCACGCAACACGCCGGTCACGAGATCCAGGTCTTCCCGAGCGGAACCGCGCTGTCGTTTCACGGCGGAACGCTGGTCTGGGCCGAGGACGACGAGCTGATGGAGCGCGTGCTCGACCGGATGGTCTCCGCGGCCGGTTCCGACGACGACGCGGGCCCGCCGCCGGCCGCGGACCCGCCCGGGGGGTGGGACATCCACGGCGAGCTGACGGTGCTGCCGGAAACGCTGGCCTG
>JBFKMV010000234.1:0-6112 GCA_041629655.1 Candidatus Polarisedimenticolaceae bacterium | reverse complement strand
GGGGCTGCTTCTTGAGACCATCCAGGACCGGCTGCAGCGCCTGCTTGACGGCGAAGGTGAAAAGGTGCTCCGGCACCTACATCGACGCCAAGATCGCAGCCCAGGGGGCCGATCCGCGGCGCGAGGCCGCCAGGCTGAGGGCTCGCCTCGACGAGATCGACGACAAGGCCAGCGTGCTGCTGGAGTCGATGTCCCCGGAGACGAAGATCTTCGTCAACGACAAGCTTCGCGATTTGGCCGCGGAGAAGAGTCGCCTGACCTATCGCCTCGAAGAGGCGGATTTGAAGTCGCTCAAGCCGATCGACCCCGACGCTGTCCTCAAACACGGGCTGGCCGCCATCCGGGACCTACCCCGCTTGCTGGAGTCCGGGAACGTCGAGGAGCGCAAGGAGTTCGTGCGGGCGTTCGTCGCGGGGGTCACGGTCGTCCCGGACAAGCTGCGGCTCGACCTTCAGATGCGCACGCTTCCCGCCGTGCTCGGTCCCGATTTCACCTGTGAGATGGTAGCGGGGGCAGGATTTGAACCTGCGACCTTTGGGTTATGAGCCCAACGAGCTACCAGACTGCTCCACCCCGCGTCAGTGTGCGAACGGCTCTAATCCTCCTCCTGGTCAGAGCCGCTCGGGAGTATAGCAGATCGCCGGGGCCGTTCAACGCGACGCCGGGGGGGCATCGGGGTCGTCCGGATCCGCTTTTTCGCGCGGCAGCAGGAACACCACCTCGCCCGGCCTGGTCAGCCCCAGCTCCTCGCGGGCGATGCGCTCGAGGGCGGCCGGGTCGTCGCGCAGGCGTTGCACGTGGCCGCGCAGGCCGGCGACGCGGCGCTGCTCGCGCTCGGTCTGGAGCTCCTGGGTCCGGAGCTGCTGCGCGGAGCGGCGCAGGTCCAGCAGGCCCCGCTCGCCGAACACCGCGGCCAGGCAGCCGAACAGAAACAGCGAAACCAGCAGGAACACGCTGACGTGGAAGCGCAGGCGCTCGCGGCGCTCGTCCTCGGGGTCGGGCGCCACGCCCTCGGGGCGCGCGGCGCCGCGGCCGCGCCAGGCGTCGGTGCGGAACGGGCGCTCGGGCGGCGGCGGCTCGATCGTGGGCCGGGGCCGCCTGCGGAACCCGATCAAAAAGCGTCGGCGTGACACCTGCCGGACGTCCCTCCGCCCGCCGGCTAGCGGGCGCGCAGTCGCGGATAGACCTCGCGCCCGGGGTAGCGGGCGTCGTCGGCCAGCTCTTCCTCGATCCGGAGCAGCTGGTTGTACTTGGCCGTGCGCTCGCCGCGGGCGGGCGCGCCGGTCTTGATCTGGCCCAGGTTGAGCGCCACCGCGAGGTCGGCGATCGTCGAGTCCTCGGTCTCGCCGGAGCGGTGGGACACCACGCAGGTGTAGCCGTTCCTGAGCGCGAGCTGGATGCAGTCCAGCGTCTCGGTCACGGTGCCGATCTGGTTCAGCTTGATCAGCACGCTGTTGGCCACGCCCTGGTCGATGCCTTTTTGCAGGATCTCCGGGTTGGTCACGAACACGTCGTCGCCGACGAGCTGCACCTGCTCGCCCAGCGCCTCGGTGAGCAGCTTCCAGCCCTTCCAGTCGCCCTCGGCCATGCCGTCCTCGATCGAGACGATCGGGTACTTGTCGACCCAGGAGACGTACAGCTCGACCAGCTCCTCGCGGCTCTTCAGCGGTTTCTTCTCGGCGGCCAGCTTGTAGCGGCCTCGCTGGTAGAGCTCCGACGCCGCCACGTCCAGCGCCAGCACCACGTCCTTGCCCGGCTTGTAGCCGGCCTTGCCGATGCCCTCGACCAGCGCCGCGAGCGCCTGCTCGTTGCTCTTGAGGTCGGGGGCAAAGCCGCCCTCGTCGCCGACGGCGGTGGACAGCTTGCGCTTCTTCAGCACGCCCTTGAGCGCGTGGTAGCACTCGACGCCGCAGCGCAGCGCTTCCGCGAAGCTCGGCTGGCCGACGGGCACGACCATGAACTCCTGCACGTCGACGTTGTTGTCGGCGTGGGCGCCGCCGTTGAGCACGTTCAGCATCGGCACCGGCAGGTCCTTGGTGTTGACGCCGCCCAGGTAGCGATAGAGCGGCAACCCCACCGACTCCGCCGCGGCGCGGGCCACGGCGATCGACACGCCGAGCATCGCGTTGGCGCCGAGCTTCTTCTTGTTCTTGGTCCCGTCCAGCTCGATCATGCTCTGGTCGATGAACACCTGGTTGACCGCGTCGAGGCCGATCAGCGCGGGACCGATCACGCGGTTGACGTGATCGACGGCCTTGGCGACGCCCTTGCCCCCGTAGCGCTTGCCCTGCTTGTCGCGCAATTCCAGCGCCTCGCGCACGCCCGTGGATGCGCCCGAGGGCACCATCGCGCGGCCCAGCACGCCGTCCGCGAGCACCACGTCGACCTCGACGGTGGGGTTGCCGCGCGAGTCCAGGATCTCGCGCGCCACCACGTCATGGATCAGGCCCTCGTCACGCCCGTTGCTCACGATTCGCGCTCCCTCGGGCCGGCCGGCACACCCCCGCCCGGGATACAGGGCCCGGCAGTGTACCGCAAGTCTCTGTAGCCACACAAGTTAACAATGGACCCCGGCGGTCGGGGACCGCGGGGCGCCGTGGTAGAATCCGCGCCCGACGAGGAACCCGTGCCCGAACCGTCCCAGCGCTACGTGATCGTCCTGTCCACGGCCGGCTCCGACGAGCAGGCCGAGCAGCTCGCCCGCGCGCTGGTGGAGCGCCGGCTCGCGGCCTGCGTCAACATCGTCGGCGCGGTCTGCTCGATCTACCGCTGGAAGGGCAAGATCGAGCGCGACGGCGAGAAGCTGCTGGTGATCAAGACCTCGCGCGACAAGTGGGACGAGGTCCAGCGGGTGCTCCGCGAGCTCCACTCATACGAGGTTCCGGAGATCCTGCTGCTGCCGATGCTGGACGGCGACCCCGACTACCTGGCCTGGCTGGGCCGCGAGCTGGCGGACTAGCGCAGCGCGCGGTCGAGGTCGGCCATCAGGTCCTCGGGCTCCTCGATCCCGACCGAGATCCGCACCAGCCCGTCGGTGACGCCGATCCGGCGCCGCTCGGCCGCCGGCACCGAGCCGTGGGTCATCGAGGCCGGGTGCGAGATCAGCGTCTCCACGCCGCCCAGGCTCTCGGCCAGCGCGCACAGCTCGAGCCGCTTCAGGAAGCGCTTGGCCCGCGCCAGCGTCCCCAGGTCGAACGAGATCATCCCGCCGAAGCCCGTCATCTGCCGCCGCGCCAGCCGCCGCTGCGGATGGCTGGCCAGCCCCGGGTAGTGCACCTGCCCCACCCGCGGATGCGCCTCGAGCCAGGCCGCGATCTTGCGCGCGCTCCGGTCGTGGCGCTCCATCCTGAGCGCGAGCGTCTTCAGCCCGCGCAACACCAGGAACGAGTCCAGCGGGGCCAGGATCGCGCCGACCGAGTTCTGGATCCAGCCGATCCGCTCGGCGTCGGCCTTGCGGGTGGTCACGACGCAGCCGCCGACGCTGTCGCTGTGACCGTTGAGGTACTTGGTCGTCGAGTGGACCACGATGTCCGCGCCCAGCTCGAGCGGGCGCTGGAAGCACGGGCTCATGAACGTGTTGTCCACGACCAGCCGCAGCCGGCGCCGCCCGGCGATCCGCGCCGCGCCGGCGAGGTCGGTGATCTGGAGCGTCGGGTTGGTCGGCGTCTCGACGAACAGCATCTTCGTCGCGGCGCGGACGGCCTGTTCGATCTCGGCCAGGTCGGTGGTGTCGACCCAGCTGAACTCGAGCCCGAACTGCCGCAGCAGCCCCTCGAACAGCCGGTAGGTCCCGCCGTAGACGTTCTGCGAGACGATCACGTGGTCCCCGGAGCGCAGCAGGTGCAGCACGGCGTTGATCGCCGACATCCCCGAGGCGAAGCAGTGCGCCGCGCGGCCACCCTCGAGCGCCGCCAGGTTCCGCTCCAGCGCCGCGCGGGTGGGGTTGATCGTGCGGGCGTAGTCGTAGGGCCAGCCCTCGTCGAGGCCGGGCTGCAGGTAGGTCGAGGTCAGGTACACGGGCTGCATCACGGCCCCCGTCGTCGGGTCGGGCCGCTGTCCGGCGTGCACGGTCATCGTGGCGAAGCCCGGGGCGCGCTTCGCCGCCTTCTTCTTTCTGGTCTTGGGGCTCAATGCGGGGTCTCTCCGGTGCGCTCAGCGGGGCTCGATGGAGATCTGGAACGTCATCGCCTTGTGGATCTCGGAGTTCACGTCGTCGAACACCAGGGTGTAGGTGGCCTGGCGGTCGGGCTTGAGGGGCAGAAACCGGCTTCCGCCGCTGGCCACGGCCAGCAGCCGGCCCTCGCCGTCGTAGAGGGCCAGGGCGATGCCGACGCGCCGCGATTCCTTCGAGTCGTTCGAGATCGCCACGTCGGCCCGTCCGGGACCGTCCACCCGCGCGCGGGTCGAGCCGGCGCCGGGGATCGTGAACTGGACGTTGTCCACGCGCAGACCGCCGGGCAGCGCGACGCCGAGCTCCAGCTTCACGCCGTTCTTGAACTGGTACCGCTTCGAGAACAGCGCCGCGTGGAGCGGTTGCAGCCCCAGCCCGGCCAGCGTCGCGGTTGCCAGCAGCACGGCGAGCCCACGCCTCATCGCGTCACTCCTCGTCATGCCGCCGGAGTCGGCGGCATCCCCGGAGTATAGCGCGCGGGGGTGCGCTCAGCCGCCGCGCCGCCAGGTGCCCGAGCGCCCGCCGCTCTTTTCGAGCAGCCGGATGCCCTCGATGGTGATGCCGCGCTCGACTCCCTTGGCCATGTCGTAGAGCGCCAGGCACGCCGCCGAAACGGCGACCAGCGCCTCCATCTCGACGCCGGTGGTCCAGGTCGCGCGGGCGGTGGCGCGCACGACGGCCGCGTGCGCGCCGTCGTCCAGCTCGATCTCCAGCTCGAGGTGCTGGAGCGGCACGGTATGGCAGAGCGGAATCCACTCCGCCGTGCGCTTGGCGGCCTGGATCCCGGCCAGCCGCGCCACGGCCAGCGCGTCGCCCTTGGCCAGCCGGTTCTCGCGCAGCAACGGGTACGCCGTCGGGCCCAGCCGCACCCGGCCCTCGGCGACGGCGCGCCGTGCGGTGACCGCCTTGTCGCCGACGTCCACCATCCGGGCCCGGCCCTCCCGGTCGAGGTGCGTCAGGTCGTCCATCGGACCGCTCCCGTGTTGCGGCCGCTCACAGCGTCGATTACGGTGGACGGCCGTCTCTACCGGAGGATACACGAATGAGCGACGACCTGACCGGGCTCGAGCCGCGGCGGCTGTGGGGCCACTTCGCGGCGCTGGCCCGCATCCCCCGCCCCTCCGGCCACGAGGAGCGCGCGGTCGAGTACGTGCGCGGCGTCGCCGCCGAGCACGGTTTTGCGGTCAAGACCGACGCGCGCGGCAACCTGGTGCTCGAGGTCCCCGCCTCGCCCGGGGCCGAGCGGGCGCCGCGGGTGATCTTGCAGAGCCACCTCGACATGGTCTGCGAGAAGAACAAGGGGGTCGAGCACGACTTCATGCGCGACCCGATCCGCGCGCGCGTCGAGGGCGAGTGGGTCCGCGCCGGCGGCACCACGCTGGGCGCCGACAACGGGATCGGCGTCGCGGCGGCGCTGGCGGCGGGGACCGATCCGGACCTGTTGCGGCCGCCGCTGGAGCTGCTGTTCACCCTCGACGAGGAGACCGGTCTGACCGGCGCGGCCCAGCTCGACGGCTCGATCCTCGCCGGCGACACGCTGCTCAACCTCGATTCCGAGGAGGACGGCGTGCTCTACGTGGGCTGTGCGGGCGGCGCGGACACCGTGATCGGGCTGACCCCGCGGCGCGAAGCGGCCGCCCCGGGCACGGCCGCCTTCGCGTTGGAGGTGACGGGCCTGCGCGGCGGGCACTCGGGCATGAACATCGTCGAGAACCGGGGCAACGCGATCAAGCTGCTGGCCCGGGTGCTGCTGGCGGCGGACGAAGCGGGGATCGACTACGGCCTGGTTTCGATCGAGGGCGGCGGCAAGCACAACGCGATCCCGCGCGAGGCCACGGCCGTGCTGCGGCTCGACGGCCCGTCCCGGAGCCGGCTGGCGGAGCTGATCGAGCGCCGGGTCGCGGGGTTCCGCACCGAGCTCGACGGCGTGGACGACGGGCT
>JBFKMV010000233.1:0-6171 GCA_041629655.1 Candidatus Polarisedimenticolaceae bacterium | reverse complement strand
GCGAGCGTGTCGATCGCGTCGCGGAGCAGCCAGGGGATGCTCAGGCTCAGCGCGTTGGTGGCCAGCAGCAGCGCGAAGCCGCCCAGGAACACCCAGCGGTACGGGCGCGCGAACGACCACAGTCGTCCGGGAATCGTCATCTCGCTGCGGTCAAAGCTCATGCGGTGTCGGCCCGTCACGGGAACGTGGGAGCTTAGCCAGCGTACGCGGGGCGGTCAAGCGACCGACGGCGCCGACACGGAGGCGCTGCTGCGGATCGCGGACGAGGCGATGTACGAGGCCAAGCGGGCGGGCAAGCTCCGCTACCGCTTCCACCCCGCCGCGCGCCGGCCCCGCGTCACGGGCCGAGGATCCGCTCGATCGTCGCCAGCAGGCCGCGGATCTCCCACTCCTGGGTGTCGCCCATGTGGCCGATCCGGAAGGTCTGTTCCTTGAGCTTGCCGTAGCCGTTCGAGATCATCGCCCACTGCTGCCCCAGCTCGCGGTTGAGCTCGGCGACCGAGATGCCGCGGGTGTTCTTGACGCAGGTGATGCTGGGAGACTCGAACCCCTCCTCGGCGAACAGCGCGAAGTGGCGCCGCGCCCACTGCTGCGTGATCCGGGCCAGCGCGGCGTGGCGGGCGAAGCGCGCCTCGATCCCCTCGGCCAGGATGTCGTCGAGCTGGGCGTCGAGCGCGTTGATCTGCGGGATCGCGGGCGTGGAGGGGGTCTGCCCCCGCTCGTCGTACTTGAGCATCTCGAGGAAGTCGAAGTAGTAGCCCCGGTGCTCCACGCTGCGCGCCCGCTCCAGCGCCCGGTCCGAGACCGAGGCCACGGCGAGACCGGCGGGCAGCGAGAAGGCCTTCTGGAGCCCGGCCAGGCAGACGTCGATCCCCCACTCGTCGACCGGGATCTTCGCGGCGGCCATCGAGGACACCGCGTCGACCATCAACATCACGTCGCCGTGCTTGCGCACCACGGCGGCGATCTCGTCCAGGTGGTTCATCACGCCGGTCGAGGTCTCGTTGTGCACGACCGCGATCGCGTCGTAGTCGCCCGACGACAGCGCGCGGTCGACCATCTCGGCGGTGATCGCCTTGCCCCACTCGACCTGCAGCTTGTCGGCCTGCTTGCCGTTGGACTCCGCCACGGTGTGCCAGCGGTCGGAGAAGGCGCCCTGCATGCAGCACAGCACGCGCTGCCGGACGCAGTTCCGGACGGCGGCTTCCCAGACACCGGTCGAGGAGCTGGTGAACAGGAACACCCGCCCCTCGGTGAACAGCAGCTGCTTCAGCTTGGGCACGACGCGGGTGTACAGCTCGGAGAACTCGGGCGAGCGGTGCCCGACCTGCGGGCGCGCCAGCGCGGCCAGGTTCTCGTGACGGACCTCGGTCGGACCCGGGATGAACAGACGCTTGTGCGGCATGGCTACCTCGACGGCAATCGAAAGCTCGGGTTGTCGGGAACGCGGCAGGGTATCAGGAACGGCCCGGGTTCTCACCCGCCGCAGCGAACCGCAGGTCTCTCTTTTCCCCGGCCTGCTCCATCGCGCCGCGCAGCCACTGGATGAACTGGCGCGGGTGCTGGAACCCGGTCCGGCGGTCGATCATCCGGCCCTCGGCGTCGAGCAGCGCCACCGTCGGGTAGCTCTCGATCTGGTACTTCATCGCCAGGTCGAAACCGACGTAGCCGTGGCGCTCGACGGTCTCCTCGGAGTCGATGCGCACGGGCACCACCTCGCCCAGCAGCTCGACCACCTCGGGGTCGCGGAACGTCTTGCGGTCCATCAGCCGGCACGGTCCGCACCACTGGGCGTAGAAATCCACGAAGACCAGCTTGTCCTCGAGCTGCGCCTGCTCCAGACCCGGGCCGAAATCGCTCCACTGCACGCGCGGGCCGCCGCTCCAGACCGCGTTGCGGAAGCCGCCCCTGGGCGGCTCGGCGTTCCAGGCCCACACGGCGGTGGCCAGGAAACCGAACAACGTCGCCACCGCGGTCAGCGCCAGCAGCCGCCCGGCGCGGCGCGGCCGCCGGGCGCCCGCCTCGAGCCCGCGCCGCACGTCGCCCGTGGCCGGGAGGATCAGCAGCACCGCGGTCGTCAGCGCGGCGAAGAAGATCACCAGCAACAGCACATCGGGGGCGGGACCGCCGATCGCGATGTTGAACAGCATCGTGGCCGCCAGCACCAGCGCGGCCGCGATCCCGATCCAGCGCGCCCAGCCCTGGCGCAGCAGCAGGCCGAGCCCCATCGTGATGCCGAGCACCAGCATCAGCGCGCCGGCGGCGCGGGCGGGCCCCCAGGGCAGCATCGCCAACCGCAGACCGACCCAGCTGCAGACCAGGCCGAAGAACAACGCGCCGTAGATCAGACCGAAAGGCATCCGTGGGTACTCCTCATGCTCGATATACGCCCGGCCGACCCGGCCGGCAATGCGACAGCACCGGCCCGGGCCCGTTAAGATTGTTCGGGACGATGACGGAACACGCAAGTCGCGGCTCCCGACCGGCGCCGCCACGGTCCCGCCGCCGGCCGGCGTTGCTGGCCGCCCTGGCCCTGCTGGCCCTGCCGGCGGCCGGGGATACCTGTGCCGGGGTGACGCCGCTGTCGGTCGAGGTGCGGGCGCGCGCCCTGGCGCCCACCGAGCCGCTGCGGATCGTCGCCCGCTCCCCGGAGCCGCTGGCGGAGCTGCGCGGCAGCTTTCTCGGCCGGCCGGTGTTCATGCAGCCCGACGACGCCCGGACGTGGTCGGGCTGGGCGATGATCGAGTGGGACCGCAGGCCCGGGCCCGCGGTCGTGGAGCTTTCCGGCACGACGTCCGGCGGCGGCGAGGCGCGGGGCACCCACGCCGTGAGCGTCGTCGCACGCGCGTTCCCGGAGGAGCGGCTGACGGTCGAGTCGCGCTACGTCACACCGCCGCCCGAGGTCGAGGCGCGGCTGGTGCGAGAGCGCGAGCTGCTGGCCCGGGTCTACGCGGCGCGGCGCGAGACGCCGCCGCTCGCGGCGCCGTTCGTCAAGCCCGTGCCCGGCGAGTTCAGCTCGGTGTTCGGCACGCGGCGGATCCTCAACGGCCAGCCCCGGGACCCCCACTCGGGGCTCGACCTGCGCGGCGACACCGGGACCCCCGTCGGCGCCGCCGGCCCGGGCCTGGTCGTGCTGGCGCAGGAGCTCTACTACTCCGGAAACGTGGTGATCGTGGACCACGGCGGGGGGCTGTTCACGCTCTATGCCCATCTCTCGCGGATCGACGTCGCAGTCGGCCGCGAGGTCCGCGCGGGCGACAGGGTCGGCCTGCTCGGGGCGACGGGCCGCGTGACCGGCCCGCACCTGCACTGGGGAGCCAAGATCGGCGACCGGCCGTTCGACCCCTCCGCGCTGCTCGATCCGGCGCTTTTTCCCTAGAACCGCCGCGACCCGGGTGAACTCCGGGCCCGCGCCCCCTAGAATGCGCCGCATGCCCACACTGCGGAACTCGATCCCCGCGCTGCGCCTGCGCCAGGTCAACGACGCCCCGGTCGAACCGTCCCGCAGCTACGTGCTGTACTGGATGATCGCCAGCCGGCGCTGCGACTACAACTTCGCCCTCGACCGCGCCATCGACTGGGCCCGCGAGCTGGGCAAACCGCTGATGGTGCTCGAGCCGCTGCGTTGCGGCTACCGCTGGGCCAGCGATCGCTTGCACCGCTTCGTGATCGACGGCATGGCCGAGAACGCGCGCCGCTTCGAGAACACCGGCGTCTACTACTACCCCTACGTCGAGCCGAAGGCCGGCGCGGGCAAGGGCCTGCTGGACGCCGTCGCCAGGCACGCCGCCGTGGTGGTCACGGACGACTACCCGTGCTTCTTCCTGCCGCGGATGGTCCGCGCGGCGGGACGCAAGCTGCCCGTGCGCCTGGAGGCGGTGGACGGCAACGGGTTGCTGCCGCTGCGCGCCGTGGACAAGATCTACCCGACGGCCTATTCCTTTCGCCGCGTGCTGCAGAAGACGCTGCCGTCGCACTTCGACGATTTTCCGCGCCGCAACCCGCTGGCTCGTCTGAACCTGCCCGAGCGAAAGCAGCGCCCCCAAGGCACCTCCGAGTGGCCCCCGGCAACGGCGGCGCTTCTGGAGGGACGGGGTGACGAGCTGGCCGGGCTGCCGATCGATCACGAGGTGCCCGCGGCCGAGCTGACCGGGGGCCACCGCGCCGCCCGGCTGCGCTTGACGCGGTTCCTCGGGGAGCACCTGCCGCGCTACGACGAGCGGCGCAACCATCCGGACGAGGACGTCACCAGCGGCCTCTCGCCCTACCTCCATTTCGGACACATCTCATCCCACGAGGTGTTCTCGGAGCTGATGGATCACGAGGGCTGGACGACGGGCCGGATCTCGACCCGCGCCGACGGACGCCGTGAGGGGTGGTGGGGCGCCGGCAAGTCGGCCGAGGCGTTTTTGGACCAGCTCGTGACGTGGCGCGAGCTGGGGCTGAACATGACCTGGCAGCGGGACGACTACGACCGGTTCGACTCGCTGCCGGACTGGGCGATCGCGACGCTGGAGGAGCACGCCTCCGACGAGCGGCGCTACACCTACGAGCTGGACCGTTTCGAACGGGCCCGGACACACGATGCGCTGTGGAATGCGGCCCAGAACCAGCTACGGCGAGAGGGCCGGCTGCACAACTACCTGCGCATGCTGTGGGGCAAGAAGATCCTGGAGTGGACCCCGAATCCCCGCCGGGCCCTGGACGTGATGCTGACGCTCAACGACAAGTACGCCCTCGACGGCCGCGACCCCAACTCGATCAGCGGCATCTTCTGGGTGCTCGGGCGCTACGACCGACCGTGGGGTCCGGAGCGGGAGATCTTCGGCAAGATCCGCTACATGAGCTCGGAGAACACGCGGCGCAAGCTCAACGTGAAGAGCTATCTGACCCGGTACGGGGAGGGTCAGGGACGGCTGTTGTAGAGCGAAACGGACCGGATCGCCGGCCCGGCTCTTTCGAGCGCTCAGGGCCGGCGGCGGGCCTGCATCAGGTCCTCGAGGATCCGCGATCGCTGCAACTTCTGTAAGGCGATCGCTTCGACCTGGCGCACCCGCTCGCGGGACAGACCGACTTCCCGGCCGACCTCCTCGAGCGTCAGCGGGCGTTCGATGCCGAGGCCGAAGCGCAGGCGCACGATCGACTCCTCGCGGTCGGTCAACCCGCGCAGGCTGCGATCGATCTGACGGTAGATGTCGCGACGCTCGGTCTGCTCGATCGCGTCGTCGGCAGCCGGGTCGGCAATCGAATCCAGCATCGCGGCGATGCTGTCGTCGGCGGAAAGCGGCTCGACCTGGCGGGAGTCGCTGGTCAGCTCGAGCGTCTCCCGGACCGCAGCAGCGCTCAGCTCGAGGCGGCGGGCGATCTCCTTGACGGTGGGCCGGCGGCCGAGCAGCTGAAGCAGCTCGCTGGCTGCGCGGGCGATCTTCTTGCGCTGCTCGAGCACGTGGACCGGAATGCGGATCGTCCGCGCCTTGTCGGCGATCCCGCGGTCGATCGCCTGCTTGATCCACCAGTAGGCGTAGGTGGAGAACTTGTTGCCGCGCTCGTACTCGAACTTCTCGACGGCGCGCAGCAACCCCAGGTTGCCCTCCTGGATCAAGTCGCCCAGCGGCAGGCCCTTTTTCGCGTACTGCTTCGCGATGTGCACGACCAGCCGCAGGTTGGCCATGATCAGGTCGTGCCGCGCGCGGTCGAGATCGCGCTTCAGGTTCCTGGCCCGGGCGATCAGCGTCGGGTTGAGGGTTCCCGGTCGTTCGCGCTCCAGCCGGGCCAGCCGGTCGCAGAAGTTCCCGATGCGTTCCAGCTCCCAGTCCTTGCCGTCGCGGGGACCGTCGAGGTCGTCCCGCAGCACGATCTCCCGGACCTGCGCCGGCAGGCGAGTGGCCAGACCGGCGAGAGCGGCCCGGCTGTCGCTGAGTTGACGCCCCAGCTCGGCCTCGCGCTCGGCATCGATCAAGGGCGTCGCGATCATTTCGCGGAAGTAGAGATCGAGGGGTTCGTTGCTGGTCGCTCCGCGATCGCGCCGTTTACGGTCCTTGTTCGCCGCGCGATCGGCGGCGACCGGCAGGCTGTTGTCGGATCGGGCGTCGGCGGCGGTCGGGTTCAGACCGGTCATGACGAACTCCTTTCAGAACGCTGCAAGCGGAAGGCGCGGCCGGAGCACGGCTC
>JBFKMV010000232.1:0-6254 GCA_041629655.1 Candidatus Polarisedimenticolaceae bacterium | reverse complement strand
CGCGCACCGGGCTGCCGGTGATCAGCGGCGCCGCGTACGAGGGGGCGCAGCGCGTGGCCAACCTGCGCAAGCTCGCCGCCGCGGCCGGCCGGCTGGCCCGCGACGGCAAGCTGTCGCTGTTGGAGGTGATCGACGCGCTGGAGCAGGAGCGCACGGCGGACGTGGAGTCCGACTCGCCGCTGGCTGACGAGGGGATGGACGCGGTGCGGGTGTTGACCGTGCACAAGGCCAAGGGTCTCGAGAACGACGTCGTGATCGTCCCCGACCTGGCGCGGCGCGAGATCGGCTTCTTCGGCTCCTCGATGTTCAACGCCGACGCGGTGACGCTGCCCGACGGCCGGCGGGCGCTGGCGCTGCGCACGATCCGGCTGCACAACACCGCCGGCGGCCACCGGATCGAGGACGAGCGCGATCACGAGCGGGCCGAGGACGTGCGCGTGCTGTACGTCGCGCTGACGCGGGCGCGGGAGAGGCTGATCGTGGTGGCGGCCGATCCGACCGGACGCGCGCCGTGGCTCGACGCGCTGGCGCCCTGGGGCTACCGGCGCAAGGACCGGCACGATGACGGCGAGCCGCTCTGCGACGGGCAGGTGCGGCTGCGCCGCATCCCGCCGACCCGGCCGCACCGCGAGACGGAGCTGCTCCCCGTGGAGGGCTCCCCGGACGCGGTCGCGGCATTCGGCCGGGCGTGGCGGCGGTTGCGCGACGCGACGCGACCCTGCTTCCGGCACCCCAGCGGTGTGCGCGAGCAGGACGAGCAGCGCGTCGAGCGGGCGGTCTTCGCCGCCGGGCCGGCCCGCGACGTGGCGCGGCTGGCCGGCTCCGTGGTGCACCGCGCGCTCGAGCGCTGGGACGGCGGCGGCGACGACGATCTGCTGCGTCGCGCCGCCGAGCTGGCCCGGGCCGCCGCCGAGCAGGAAGGTCTGGCCGACCCCGCGGCGCTCGCCGCGGAGGTCGACGCGATCGTGCGTGCCTTCGTGCAATCCGAGCTCGCGTCGCGACTGCGCGGGCTCGACATCGCCGGCCGCGAGCTGCCGATGCTCCACCGCCGGGAGGACGGCGCGACGTGGGCGGGCAGCGTCGACCTGCTGTACCGTGAAACGGACGGAAGCTACGTCGTCGCGGACTACAAGACCGATCGCGAGGACGACGCGGAAGGACTGCGCCGCCTGTATGGAGAGCAGCTCCGGATCTACGCCGAGGCCGTGCGCGACGCGCTCGGTCTCGACCAGCGACCCCGCACGGAGCTGTGGCTGCTCCGCTCGGGGATCCGCCTGGAGCTTTGATCCGATGCGGGCCGCGGGCTGCGCGGTGCTGGTGCTGCTGGCCGTGGCGGCCGTGCCCGCGCCGGCCGCGGCCGAGCAGCTGCTGGACCGGATCACCGCCGAGCGCCTGGCGTCCGACGCCCGCTTCGACGTGCCGGAGCGCTGGAGCGCCTCGGGGCGCCCGACGCTGGCGCTGGCGTTGTCGGGGGGCGGCGGCTACGGGGCCGCGCATCTCGGGGTGCTCCAGGCGATGTTCGAGGACGGCGTCGAGATCGACGGCGTCGCCGGCACCTCGATCGGGGCGCTGATCGGCGCGTTCGTGTGCGCCGGCTATGCGCCGGAGGAGATCGAGCAGGTGCTGCGCGGCAAGAACTGGGACGCGCTGGTCAGCGGGCTCGACGTGCGGCGTCGCGTGCTGTCGCGGAACGAGGAGCTGCTGCGGGCCGCGCAGCTCTCGGTGTCGCTGCGCGAGGGGCGGCGCACGCAGGTCGGCGCGCTCACCGAGTCCACCCTGCTCAAGCGCGAGCTGTACCGGTACTTCCTGCGCGCACAGCTCGAGTCGGGCGGCGACTTCGACCGTCTGCGCTACCGCTATCGCGCGGTGGCCACCGACGTGCTGTCGGGAACGGCCTACGTGCCCGCCGGCGGCGACCTGGTCACGCTGGTCCGCGGCTCGTCGGCCGTGCCGGGCCTGTTCCGGCCCGTTCCGACGGGGGGCGCGCTGCTCGTGGACGGCGGGCTGGTGCAGAACATCCCGGTCGAGGCCGCCGAGGTCTTCGGCACCGACCTGGTGCTGGCCGTCGACGTCAGCGAACGCGTGATCACGTCGCTGGAGGTGAGCGGAGCGCTGGACGTGCTCAACCGCTCGGTCAACATCATGATGGAGCGCCGCAGCGGCGAGCTGCTGGCGCGCGCCGACGTCGTCGTGGCCCCCGCCGTCCAGGAATTCAGCCAGGCCAGCGTCGGCGGGGACATCGACGCGCTGGTGACCGCCGGGCGCGAGGCGTACCGCCGCGAGCGGCGGCGGCTGTGGGAGCGGCTGGAACGGGCCGCCGCGGGCTCGGGGCCGGTGGACTACGCACGCATCGAGGTCTCCGGCACCGATTGGATCGACGCCGATCTGCTGGCCGCGCGCCTCGGCGGCGCTTCGGGAACCGTGACCCGCTTCCGCGTCTCGGCCGAGCTGGCGCGCGCGCTCAACCGGGGCCCGCTGGCCGGCGGACACGTGGACCGGGTCGCGGCCCCGGACGGGCCCGTGCTGCGCTTCGTGTTCGTCGAGCAACCGCCGATCGCCGCGGTGGAGACCCGCGTGGAGGGGTTCGCCCCGCGCGGGGGCCCGGCGACGCCGGCGCCGCTCGGCCGGCGGTTCTCGCCCCCGCTGGCGCGTCGGCTGGTCTGGCAGGCCCGCGAGCGGATGATCGAGAGCGGCCGCGTGCTGGTGCGCCTCACGCGGCTGGACTGGGATCCGGCGACCGGCAACGTCAGCCTGCGGCTGGACAGCATTCCGGTGCGACGGATCGACACCGAAGTCGAGGGCGACGCCCGGCTGATGCGCGTGCGGCGGTTGCTGCGCGATCTCGAGGGACGCGAGTTCACCTTCGACAGCGTGGCCAACCGGCTCGACGAGCTGGTCGCCCGCGGAGCGGTCCAGGACTGGACGCTGCTGCCCCGGCGCGACGCGAACGGCGAGGTCGAGCTGGTGGCGCGGATGCGCGGCGAGTCGCTGGTCGAGGCTTCGGGCTCCGGCGCGTTTCGCGGACCGCTGGGCTTCGCCGGGTTCCTGCGCGGCGCCCGTTCCAACCTGACGGGCCGCGGAGACCTCGCCGACGCGACCCTGGTCGCGGGAAAGGACCGGCTGCGTTTCGAGGCCCGCTACCGGGCGGAGTTCGCGTTCGGGTTCCGCGATTTCGGCCTGGAGTTCGGCGGCCGCTACTTCGACGACGACTTCCTGTTCGTGGACCGCGAGCAGGAGCTCGTCGACGACCTGCGCGAGCCCCGCTCGGGCGGCCGGCTGTGGGTCTCGCTGAACCACCGCCTGCACGGCGGCGCGGTCATCGAGGGCGGGCTGGCGCGCCAGCGCGACCGCCTGGACGCCACCGCGACCGACCCGGCGCTGCGGTTGAACCGCACCACCGCGTTTCTGGATCTCGAGCTGGACCGGCACGACCGGCTGCTGTTTCCCGAGCGCGGGGGGCGGCTGCACGTGACGGCCGAGGGAGCGCTCGCCGGCGACGAGCTGTGGCGCGCCGAGGCCGCAGGCGATGCCGTGATCGGGCTGGACCGCTCGCGACGCTCGGTGCTGACGGCGCGCCTGGCGCTCGGCCTGTCCGGCGACGCGGAACGCCGCCCGTTGTGGTTCGACCCGGGCGGCTTCCGCGATCTGTACGGCTTCATCCCCTACGGCGCCGCGGCCCCGCAGTATGCCCGCGCGGGCCTGGTGTGGCGTTACCGCCTGCTCGACCTCAACCTGGCGCGGATCTACGTCGAGGCCGGCGTGGACGGAGTAACGCTGGCGCAACGGCGCGACGACCTGTTCGACGACGGCGGCACGGCCGGCTTCGGCGCCAGCGTCACCGCGTTCAGCAAGCTGATCGGACCGATCACCGTCGGCATCGCCGGCAACGGAGACGGGGCGGAGCTGATCTTCGTGAACGTCGGCTTCCCGCTCCCGGAGTAGGAGAGCTGCAATGAACAAGGCGCTCGTGTTGTCCGCCGCCCTGCTGCTGCTCGCCGGCTGCGGCGGGACGGTGGAGGACGAACCGGCCCCGCCGCCCGCGTTCCCCGCGGGACGGGTGATCGACCTGACCCACGCCTTCGACGCGGACACCGTCTACTGGCCGACCGAGCCGGGGTTCGAGCTGGAGCGCGTCTCGTACGGCACGACGCCGGGCGGCTACTTCTACGCCTCGAACCGGTTCCGCTCGCCGGAGCACGGCGGCACGCACGTCGACGCCCCGATCCACTTCCACGAGGACCGGCGCACCGTCGACCGCATCCCGCCGGAGCAGCTGATCGGTCCCGGCGTGGTGGTCAACGTCGCCGAGCGCTGTCTCGCCGACCCGGACTACCGCGTGACCGTCGAGGACCTGCTGGCCTGGGAACAGCGCCACGGCCGGATTCCCGACGGGGCGATCGTGCTGCTGCGCACCGGCTTCGGACGCTTCTGGCCCGACCGCGAGCGCTACATGGGCACCGCGGAGCGCGGGGCGGACGCGGTGCGCAAGCTCCACTTCCCCGGCCTGCACCCCGACGCCGCGACGTGGCTGGCGACCGAGCGCACCATCGGCGCGGTCGGTCTCGACACGCCGAGCATCGACCACGGTCCGTCCACGGGCTTCGAGGCCCACGTCGCGTTGTTCGCGCACGACATCCCCGCGCTGGAGAACGTCGCCAATCTGCACGAATTACCCGAGGCGGGTTTCGTGGTCATCGCGCTGCCGATGAAGATCAAGGACGGCAGCGGCGGTCCGACGCGCATCATCGCCGTGGTGCCCGAGGCGAGTCACCCGTCAGGCCCGTGAGACCTCCGGGTGCCCGGCGACCAGGAAGCGGAACCGGCGGCGGGCCCACCACCCCGCGTAATCCACGCCGACGCGGGCCGCCCGGCGCACGAGCCGCTCGGGAACCGCCGTCCCGCGCTCGAGCCACAGTTCCGGGCCGCCCAGCGAGACGCCGTCCAGCGCGCGATCGATCCGGAACGCCCGCCCCAGCCGGCCGGGCCCCGAGGCCGAGGTCCCGGCCCGCGGCGCCTCGGCGGCCCGCAGCAGCACCGCGGCGGGGTAGTCCGCCTCGCCGGTGACCACGTTCAGGCAGTGGTGCATCCCGTAGATCAGGTAGACGTAGGCCACCCCGCCGGCCTCGAACATCGGCGCGTTTCGCGCCGTCCACCCGCGAAAGGCGTGGTTGGCCCTGTCGCGCGGGCCGTCGTAGGCCTCGACCTCGACGATCCGCCCCCGCAGCACCGTGCCGCCCGCCACCCGGCGGCACAGCGTGCGCCCCAGCAGGTCGCGCGCCACCTCGAGCGTCGCGCGACGGTAGAACGACGGCGGTAGACGACGCGGCTCGGCCGGACGTACCATGGTGACATTCTTACACCCCGGAGGGTCGCCATGTCTTCCAGAGTCCTGATCGGAGCGCTGGTCCTCCTCGCCGCCGTGTCGCTGCTCGTCCCCGTGGGCACGGCCGTCTCGCGCGAGCTTGCCGACGTGTTCGTGACCAACTTCCCCGCGGTGCAGGAGGTCGACGGCACGGTCAAGGTCGAAGGGCCGATCCGCAACGCCACCCTGGTGCGCTTCGAGGACATCATCGTCTCCCCGGTGCGCCGCTCCGACACGACGCGTCTGATCGACGGCGGCGTCGTGGTCACCGACGGCTATCCCTACATCGTGCTGAGCCTGGCCGGCCAGATCAAGGGCGAGGTGACCCGGCCGGGCTCCGTCGGCGCGATCCTGATCCCCGACGAGTCCAAGGTCGACAACGCGTTCAACGAGCGCGGCTACACGATGTTCCCGCTGGAGGTCGAGTCGAGCGTCATCTCCGGGAACACCGCCTACTTCGACTCGCAGCAGCCGCGACACGTGGTCGGCTTCCCGCGCTACCAGATCAAGCTCTGGAACACGACGGACAAGACCGTCGAGGTCGATCTGTTCGCGTACTTGACGAACTGAGGTCCGGCTCGGGCGGGAGTCCGGTCTACCTGCGGCTCTCCAGGTAGGCCCGGCCCGCCTCCATCAGCTCGACGAATCCGGCCTCGTCTCCGCGTTGCACCAGGCCGGCGACGCGCTCGACGGCGTCCCGCAGCGCCTGCAACGACGTGCCGCCGTACTGGTTGAGCGCCTGGATCTCGAAGTACAGGTGCGGGTTGTCGCCGGCGACGAGGCGAGCCACTTGGAGCTGCGCGTCGAAGGTCGTGCTGGAGAGGGTCTGGAGCCGCGGCACCAGCTCTCCGCTCGCCGCCAGCGCCGTGAAGAAGACCAGGTTGAGGGCGTG
>JBFKMV010000231.1:0-6257 GCA_041629655.1 Candidatus Polarisedimenticolaceae bacterium | reverse complement strand
TGCGGATCGGCGCACGACAACGAGGCGGCGATCGCCGCGAGCAGCAAAGGCACGACCGGTGTTCTGTGCTTCATGAATCACCCGAGCGGAATCACCGTAGGGGCGGCAGGATGCGGAGTCAAGTCGAGAGCGGGTCGGCCGCTCCGAGACCGGCGCGGTCGACCGGTTGAAAATGTTGTGAGCCCGCGAGCGGGAGGCTATGATCCCCGGCCAATCGAGCGCGACCGGGTGCCGGTCTCGTGAAAAGGAGCAGGGTAATGACGACGACTGGATCACGCCTCTTGATTTTGCTCGCGATCGCCGTCCTTGGCCTCACCCCGGCTGTTGCCGAACAGGGGGACAGCAAGATCCGCTTCGGGGCGCAGTGGCTCGACCCCACCGGCGACTACGTCGAGCGCGACCCCGCGGAGGAGTTCGCGATCGAGGCCGACGCGGCAGTCGGCGGCTTCTTCGAGTACGAGTACATGCTGCGGGACAAGGTGGGGCTGTTCGGGAACATCAGTTTCCAGAACCACGACGTCGAGGCCGAGTTGACGGAATTCGGTCCTCCGGTCGTCACGACCGAGGCCACGATCGGTGACGTGGACGTGCTGCCTGTCGAGTTCGGCGTCAACTTCTACGTGGTGCAGAAGGAGTCCGTGGCGTTCTTCCTGGGACCCAAGGTCGCCTACGTCTCGTTCGGCGACGTGGAGCTGAACCCGGCGTTCCTGGACCCGGGCGATCCGACCGAGATTCCCACCGACGATTCCTTCGGCTACGGCGCCAACTTCGGCGTCGAGGTTGCGTTCGGCGAGAGCGGATGGTCGTTCTTCGGCGGTCTCCAGTACATGGTGTTCAGCCTCGAGACCGACGACGGCGTCGACTCGGTGGAGGTGGACATCGATCCGATCGTCGCGCGCGTGGGTGTCGGCAAGAAGTTCTGACCCGTTCGCACACCGTCGAGACGTGGAAGCCCGCCCTCCCCGGCGGGCTTTCGCGTTCAGGCAGCCCGGGCCCTCGAGGCCGCCGCCAACAGGTACAGCACGAACCCCACCCCCAGCGTGGCCAGGCCGTAACCGGCCGCGACCGGTCTCTGCCACAACGTGTGACCGATGATCCACGAGGTGAGTGACGCGAACAGCAGCGGCGTGACGGGGTAGCCGAAGGTCGTGTAGGGGCGCTCCAGGCCGGGGTGACGGTAACGCGACACGACGACGCCGACGGCGGTCAGCCCCGCGAACAGCGACAGCGTGAACCCGATGTAGGTCAGCAGCGTGTCGAACGACGCCGTCACGACCATGATCACCGCCAGCGCGGCCTGCAGCACGATCGAGACCACCGGACCGCCCCGGCCGCGGCGCACGGTGAGGAAGGACAGCAGCGGGTAGTCGACGCCCATCGCCTCGTACACGCGGGGGCCGGTCATCAACAGGGCGCTGACCGACGCCACGAGCCCCAACCCGATCGCGATCGACAGCGCGGTCGCGCCGGAATCTCCGAACAGCGCCTCGGCGGCCACGTGGCCCACCTCGACCTGGCGCTCGAGCGCCGCGGCCGGGGCCGACATCAGGAACACCGCGTTGAGGAGCACGTACAGCAGGGTGACCAGCGCGGTGCCGATCAGCAGCCCCCGCGGCAGCACCTGCGCGGGCTGCTCGAGCTCGCCCGCCAGGTAGGCCGCCGCGTTCCAGCCGCTGTAGGAGAACGAGATGTAGACCAGCCCGATCGCAAGCTCCGGCGAGAACGTCCGCTCCAGCAGCGACCCCTCGCCGGTGAGGCGGCCCGGTTCGCCCGTCGCGAAGCCCGCCACCAGGAACACCCCGATCAGCAGCACCTGAACGCCGACCATCGCGTCCTGCACCCGGCTGCCGAGCCTGACGCCGAGCGCGTGCAGCCCGGCCATGCCCACCACCAGCGCAACCGCGACCGCGGTCCCGGGGACCGACGGGACCACGGCCTGCACGTAGGCGCCCAGACCCAGCGCGGCCGCGGCGGTAGGCGCCGAGAACCCCACCACCAGCGAGACGAAGCCGGCCATGAAGCCCAGCGCCGGGTGGTAGACCTCGGTCAGCAGCCGGTATTCACCGCCGTTGCGCGGGTAGGCGGCGCCGAGCTCCGCGTAGCACAGGGCGCCGCACAGCGCGAGCAGTCCGCCGATCATCCACCCCAGCAGGATCGCGCGGGGAGACACCACGTCCGCGACGAGGAATCCGGTCGTCGTGAACACGCCGACCCCGATCATCGAGGCGACGACGACCCCGACGGCATTGCTCAACCCCAGCTGTCGGAGGGGTGCACCGGACGGTCCCTGCATCGCGGGCATCCTAGCCATACGCGTCCATCATCGCTCCGTCTCCCGCTCGTACTGCAACCGGTGCAACCTCGCGAACAGCCCGTCCCTGGCCAGCAGCTCCGCCGGCGTCCCCTGCTCCAGTGCGCGACCCCGCTCCAGCACCACCACGGCCGCCGCACCCTCGATGGTCGACAGGCGATGGGCGATCAGGAGCACCGTCGTGCTGTCGCCGAGGCGTTCCAGCGCCTGCTGGATCAAGCGCTCGGAGATGCTGTCGAGGGCGTTGGTGGCCTCGTCGAGGATCAGGATCTCGGGCTTGCGGACCAGCGCGCGGGCGAGCGTGATGCGCTGCTGCTGCCCGCCGGACAGACGAACGCCGCGATGGCCGAGCGGGGTCTCGTAGCCCTGCGGGAGCTCGCGGATGAACTCGTCGGCCGCGGCCTGACGGGCGGCCTCGACGATCTCGGCCTCGCTGGCGCCGGCCTTGCCGTAGGCGATGTTGTCGCGGACGCTGGCGTTGAACAGGAACACGTCCTGGCTGACCAGCGCGATGCGCTCGCGCCACGAGCGGAGCTCGAGCGAGGCCAGCGGGCGGTCGTCGACCTTGATCTCGCCCTCGGTCGGCTCGTAGAAGCGCAGCAGCAGCTTGACCAGCGTCGACTTGCCGCCGCCCGAGGGGCCGACCAGCGCCGTGGTCCGGCCGCGCGGGATCGCCAGCGAGACGTTCCGGA
Organism: Candidatus Polarisedimenticolaceae bacterium; assembly: GCA_041629655.1. Lineage (GTDB taxonomy): Bacteria > Acidobacteriota > Polarisedimenticolia > Polarisedimenticolales > Polarisedimenticolaceae > JBFKMV01. The sequence continues at coordinate 3,254 of JBFKMV010000231.1, read as the reverse complement.
GCGCGGGCTCGGCGTCGTTGCCGTAGCGGAAGGACACGCCGTCGAAGCGGATCTCGCGCGCCAGGCCGTCGAACGGAACGTCGCCGCCCGGCGGGTCGGGCTGGCCCGCCGGGTGGACGAGCGCCAGCACCTCGCGGATCGGGGCGCCCAGCGTGCCGAGCCGGATCCGCGCCGCGTCGAAGTCGCGCACCCGCGGCTGGAGCCGGTAGAGCAGGAAGATGAACACCAGCACCGAGGGCAGGCTGGCCGGGTCGCCGAGCGTCGCCAGCAGGATCGCCACCAGCACCGCGGCGGCCAGGATCTCGTAGACCGGGTGGACCGCGCCCTCCACCGCGCCGAGCTTGACCAGCAGCCGGCCCAGCCGCTCGGAGACCTTGCCGAACCGCGCGCGCTCGTGGGGCTCGCGGCCGAAGGCGCGGATCACCTTCATGCCGTCGATCCCCTCGACCATCCGCTCGGCCAGCCGCGAGTTGGTACGGGTCATCGCCTCGCCGAGCGCGCGCGCGCGCAGCGTGATCAGCCGCACCACGGTGGCGATGAGCAGGATCGCCACGCTGACCAGCAGCATCAGCCGCCACGAGATCAGCAGCAGCAGCACCGTGTAGACCACGATCGTGCACGTGAGCACGAACAGGTGCACGATCAGTTTGAGCCCCTCGCTGGCGCGCCAGGTTTCCGAGGCCAGCACGTTGAGCAGGTGGCCGGGCCGGCTGCGCTCGAGGAAGCTGTAGCGGACCGACATCAGGCGGGCGAAGATGCCCTCGCGCAGCCCGTGCACGATGCGCGCGTCGAGCCAGTCGGACAGCAGCCGGTTCGCGTAGGCCAGCACGGCCTTGAACGCGACGGCGAGGAAGATGCACAGCGCGATCACGGTCAACCGGCGCTCGGCGGGCACCCCCGCGAACAGCTCTCCGAGCGCGTTGGCCAGCCAGCCCTCGTCGGTTCCCGCGACGACGCCGCTGCGCAGCGTGTGCAGGAACGGGATGAACAGCCCGATCCCGATGCCCTCGGCCAGCGACGCCAGCAGGCCCAGCGTGACCAGCACGGGGATCGCCCAGGCGTGGGTCCCGATCAGCCCGAGCAGCGTGCGGACGATGCGCCAGGTGCTCATCGGTGCCGGGCCTCCGCGGCGCGTCGCCGGGCCAGCCGCCGCGCCTCGGGATACGTGGTCAGCCCGCGCCAGCAGGCGCCGCCGACCCGCAGCAGCGCACGCGCCGGCAGCGGATCGCGTCCGGCCGCGCGCCGCAACAGCCGCAGGCCCGGCTTGACCAGCCGCCAGGCCAGGAAGGCCAGGATACCCCAGCGCGTCGAGCCCCGGGCCGCTGCGGCCGACTTGGTCAGCACCGCGATCAACGAGCGGTTGTGCTCGGCGATCTGCTCGATCGCCGCCTCGACCTCGCGCCGGTGCTCGTGGCGGGCGCCGACCGACGGCTCGTAGACCAGCTCGTGCCCCGCCGCGAGCAACCGCCACAGCAGGTCCAGGTCGCCGCCCCCGGGAAGCGCCGGTCCCATGTCCAGCGCCTCGTCGAAGCCCCCGAGCGCCAGCGCGGTCTCGCGCCGCAGCGCCATGCTGCAACCGCTGCCCACGCCGATCGCCCGCGCGATCAGCGGGACCCGTCCGGCGTCCCGGGGCAACCGGATCGTCCGCTCCCCGCGCGCGAAGCCGCCGTTGGCCTCGAACAGCCGCTGTCCTTCCGTCTCCGGCTCGAGCGCGGTGACGCGGCCCATGCACACCGCGACCTCGTCGCCGCCGGCGAAAACGGCCCGCGTGGCCGCGACCCAGTCCGGATCGGCCACTGCGTCGTCGTCGAGGAACGCCACGATCTCCTCGCGAGATTCGCGCAGCGCGCGGTTGCGCGCGAAATCGAGACCCGGCACGGGCTCGCGGACGTAGCTCACCGTCGGGAAGCGCTGGCCGATCAGGTCCCTCGCCGCCGACGTCGCCGGCGCATTGTCCACGACCAGCAGCCGTTCCGGCGGCTCGCCCTGCGCGAGCAGCGAGTCCAGCGCCCGCGCGAGCTGCCGGGGTCGGTCGTGCGTGCAGATCGCGGCGCACAGCGTGATCGCGCTCACGGCGTCCCTACTGCCATCGCGGCTGCGGGCGCTCGCCGGCCTCGCCGCGGCGGCCGCGCCGCAGCCAGCGGATTCCCCCCACCGTCATCCCGGAGACCCAGGCCACCCGCGAGGCCAGGACCAGCGGGGCCATCAGCAGCGGCTCGAGGCGGCCGGCGCGCAGCCAGCAGCCGAGGATGTAGACGGTCTGCGCGACCGCCAGCGCCGGGGCGAAGAGGATCATCAGCCGCGGGAAGCGGTAGATCCAGGCCTGCCGCGCGCTACGCGAGGTGCCCTTGCTCTCCAGCGCGGTGTAGCCCCAGCGGTAGCTGCGCCGGAGCAGGTTGCCGAGTCCGGGCCGATTGTGGTGCCACGCCACCGCTCGCGGCTCGAACACGATCTCGTGACCCGCCCCGCGCAGCGCGGCCTGCCAGGCGCGCTCCTCGTTGGTGTAGCCGAGCGGCGCCCGCTCGGTGAAGCCGGCGCTGTCCAGGAACGGCCCGCGCCGCACCGCCAGGTTCGGCGGCGGGTGGTGCGGGACGACGCCGCCGGGCCGCGCCGGGTGAACGAGGTACCAGCCGCAGTAGTAGTCGCAACGGGCCGTGAAGCTCAGCCCCGGCGGCAGCGCCAGCGAGCCGCCGACGACGGTCGCGCCGGCGTCGTGCGCGGCCAGGATCGCGTCGAGCCATCCCGGGGCCGGCACGCAGTCCGCGTCCAGGAACACCAGCGGGTCTCCCGTGGCGGCCCGTGCGCCCGCGTTGCGCGCCGCGGCGGGGTTGCCGCGCGCCGGCGAGTCGATGACGCGCGCGCCGGCGTGTTCGGCCTCGTCGCGTGTCGCATCGGTCGAGGCGTCATCGATCACGATGACCTCGACCCGCGAGGCCCGCGCGGCTTGCTCCAGCGCGCCGCGCACCACGCTGCCGATCCGCGCCGCTTCGTTCCGCGCGGGAATCAGCACCGAGACGACATCGTGGGTCGGCTTCAAGCTGTCCCGAGGGGTCAGGCCGCCCGGTCGTCCGAGTCGAAACGGCGGACCATCTCGGCCACCCGGTACGAGAACTTCGTCCACTCGAAATGTTCGGTGGCGTACGCGCCGGCCGCGGCCCCCAGCCGCGCTGCGCGATCGGGGTCGAGCAGCAGGGCGGCGATCGCATCGCCGAACTCCTCGCGCGACCGGCCCGCCAGCACGGCGCGGCTGTCGT
>JBFKMV010000230.1:0-6257 GCA_041629655.1 Candidatus Polarisedimenticolaceae bacterium | reverse complement strand
TCCCGCCACGGTGACCGTGGCGTGCATGTTCGTGCTCAGCGCGGGACTCCAGGCCAGCGGGCTGGTGCGGCTGATCGGGGACCGCGTGCTGCGCCACGGCCCGGCGAGCGAGACGGGCCTGCTGCTGTTGCTGGTGCTGACGATCGCGCCGATCTCGGCGTTCATCAACAACACGGCCGCGGTCGTGGTGTTCATGCCGATCGTCCTGCGTCTGTGCCACGGCCGCGGGATCAGTCCCAGCCGGCTCCTGATGCCGATGGTGTTCCTGGCCATCCTGGGAGGCACCTGCACGTTGATCGGCACCTCGACCAACATCCTGGTCAGCTCGCTGGCGGCGGAGCGGGGGCTCCGGCCGTTCGGGCTGTTCGAGATCACCCCCCTGGGTCTGGTGTTCCTCGGACTGGGGATCTTCTACCTGCTGCTGGTCGGGCGGCGTTGGCTGCCGGAACGCGTCAAGGCCGAGCCGCTGGCGGAGGCGCACGAGCTGCGCGGGTACCTCAGCGAGGTCCAGGTGCAAAACGACTCGCCGCTGGCCGGGCAGACGCTGCGCCAGGCCCGGATCGCCGAGCGCTTCGGATTGCAGGTCATCGGCGTGGTGCGACCCGGCGGCGGGCTGCGGATCCTGGCCGACGAGAACCACCGGCTCGCCGCCGGCGAGCTGCTGCTGGTCAAGGGACCGGCGGCCGCGCTGGTCGACCTGGGCGAACGCACGGGGTTGGCGGTGCGGCCGGGCCAGCGACCCGACGACGCACAGCTCGACTCGCTGGAGTCCGCGTTGCTGGAGGTCGTGGTCTCGCCCGGCTCGGCGCTGGAGGGACGCACGATCAAGGAGATCGACTTCCGCGGCCGCTACGGGGCGACGGCCGTGGCGCTGCGGCGTCACGGTGCCGAGCTGCTGGAAAAGATCGGCCGCGTGCGGCTCAAGCTCGGCGACGAGCTGCTGGTCGTCGCGCACCGGGACCGTCTCGACTCGCTGCGCCGGCAGGGCCAGGATTTCTTTGCGTTGCAGGAGCTGGAGCTGCCGCGACCCCGACCGCTGCAGCTCGTGCTGGCACCGCTGATCATCGCGGCGGTGGTGGTCTCCGCGGCGCTGAACGTGCTGCCGATCGCGGGCAGCGCCCTGGTCGGGGCGGTGCTGATGGTGCTGACCGGCTGCCTGCCCCCGCGCCAGGTCTACGGCAGCGTCGACTGGAAGGTGATCTTCCTGCTGGCCGGGGTGATCCCGCTCGGGGCCGCGCTGGAGAGCACGGGCGCGGCGGGGCTGGTCGTCGGCGCGCTGCTCGGGGTCGCGGGTGATTTTGGTCCGCGCGTCGTGCTGGGGGCGTTCGTGCTGCTGACCTACCTGCTGACCGGGGTGATGTCCAACAACGCCACCGCGGCGCTGATGTTCCCGCTGGCGGTGGGCAGCGCGGAGGCGATCGGGATCGACAGCCGGCCGCTGCTGATCGGCATCATGTTCGCCGCCTCCGCCGCTTTCTACACCCCGTTCGGCTACCAGACCAACCTGCTCGTGTACGGCCCCGGCGGCTACCGTTTCACCGACTACACGCGCGTCGGCGGCCCGCTGAACCTGATCTACGTCGTGGCCTCGATCGCGCTGATCCCCGTGCTGTTCCCGTTCTGAGCGGTTTCGTGCGCGGTGCTACGATGACCCGGATGAGCGCCCGATCCCTCCACCGTACGGTTCTGGTCTTGCTGGCCCTGGCGGGGGCGCTGGCCGGCGGGTGCATCCAGGGCCACCGCGCGTTTCGCGCCAGCCACGCGGCCCACAACGAGGCGATCCGTTCGAGGATCAACGAAGAGCTGTTGCTCAACGTCGTCCGGTTGCGGTACCGCGACGCCCCGTTGTTCCTCCAGGTCGGCAGCGTGGTCGCGCAGTTCCAGTTCAGCGGCTCGCTGGGCGGCGCGGTGTCGGTCAACGAGTCGGCCCCGGACGCGGCGGGCGCCTCGGCCGGCATCGGACGCACGGAGACACCGACCTACACCTTCACGCCGCTCCAGGACAACGATTTCGTGCAGCGGTTGCTGCGGCCGATCGACATCGAGGTGGCGGTGTTGCTGCAGCGATCGGGCTGGAGTCTCGACCGCGTGTTGCGCCTGACGGTGCAGAATCTCGGGGGTTTGGACAACGCGACCAGCGCTTCGGGGCCGACGCCCGACCGCGCGCCGGCCTACGAGCGGTTCCGCCGGGCCTCGCGCGCGTTGCGGACGCTGCAGGCCGAGGGCGCCCTGGCGATCGGCTACGAGTCGACGGACGCCACGCTCTCTCCGTCGATCCCGCTGGATGCGGTCAGCGGCTCGGACCTGATGGACGCGGCGGAACGCGGCTACCGCTTCGACCCCGCGGACGACGCGACCGGCCGGGTCGCGCTGCGGGGCAGCTCGCGTTCGCTGGTGCTGCGGATCGCCCCCGCCGCGGCCGAGCGGCCCGAGGTTCGGGAGCTCGTCGGCGCCCTGGGGCTCGAACCGGGCCGGCGGCGTTACGAGCTGGTCACGGCCGAGGCCGTTCCGGCCGACGCGCCCGAAGCCGCGGGCCGGCGGACCTCGGTTGCGGTCAGCACGCGCTCGCTGCTGGGCACGCTGTTCTACCTGTCGCACTCGGTGGACGTTCCCGCCGAGCACACCGAACGCGGCTGGGTCACGGTGACACGCGACGCCGCGGGGCAGCCGTTCGAATGGAGCACGCTCGCGGGAGACCTGCTGCGCGTGCGCGCGTCGCGGCAGCGCCCCGTCGAAGCGGCGGTGGCCGTGCGCTACCGGGACCACTGGTTCTACATCGACGAGGCGGACCTGGAATCGAAGTCCACCTTCATGTTGCTGACCGAGCTGTTCACCCTGCAATCGGGAACCGCCGTGGGCAACGCGCCGGTGCTGACGCTGCCCGTCGGCGGATAGGCCCGGCCCGCGACCGGTCGCGGCGGCGTGCCCGGCGATCGGCTACAATAAGCGGAACCGGCTCTGCGAGCCGCGAGGCCCCTGATGGACAAGGACGACACCCTGAGCGCGCCCGACGTGGCGCAGCGTGGCGGTGCCACCGAGATCGCCGGCAGCGGCATCAACGACGCCGCCGTGCTGCGCTTCATGGTCCGCATGGTCGAGGAGCTGAACTCGACGTTGGAGCTGGACGAGGTGTTGCGCAAGGTCGCCGAGGGCGTGCGGCCCTACGTCGACTACGACGCCTTCGGGATCCTGCTGCTCGACCCGCTGGGTCGCGACCTGCGCTTCCGCTTCGGCCGCGGGTTGCCGCGCGAGGTGATGGAGCACTGGCGCTTCGGTCTCGGGCAGGGCATCGTCGGCACCACGGCCCAGACCGGCCACTCGATCCGTCTGTCCGACGTGCGCGACGATCCGCGCTACATCAACGCGCTGGACGATGCCCGCTCCGAGCTGGCGATCCCGCTGATTTCCAAGCACAGCACGGTCGGCGTGCTCGACGTGCAGAAGCGCGAAGCGGGCTACTTCACCGAGTTCCACGAAGAGCTGCTGACCTTCCTGGCCGGACACATCGCCAACGCGATCGAGAACGCGCGGCTCTACGAGAACCTGCGCCAGCAGGCGCGCTCGCTGTCGCTGATGAACGAGGTCGGCCGCGAGCTGACCTCGATCCTCGAGCTCGAGGCGCTGTTGTCCAAGGTCGCCGAGCTGGTCAAACGGATCGTGCCCTACCAGCTGTTCAGCGTGCTGCTGTGGAACGAGGAGCGGCAACTGCTGGAGCACGCGTTCTCGCTGCAGTTCGACGAGCGGTTTTGCCAGAAGACGGACTTCCCGCTGGGTTACGGGATCTGCGGCACCGTCGCGGCGCTGCGCCAACCGCTGCGGGTGCCCAACGTCCACCTCGATCCGCGTTACGTCCGCTGCGGGCACGAGGTCGAGGTTCGTTCCGAGATGGTCGTCCCGCTGGTGTTCAAGGACCGGCTGATCGGCGTCGTGGATCTCGAGAGCACCGAGTACAACACGTTCACCGAGCAGCACGAAGAGATGCTGGTCACGCTGGCCTCGTACGTCGCGATCGCGATCGAGAACGCGCAGCTCTACGAGCGGGTGCGCCAGGACGAGCAGCGGCTGGCCGACGATCTTTCGACCGCGCGCGAGATCCAGAAGGGCTTGCTGCCCACCGTGGCGCCGCGGGTCGAGGGGCTGGACATCGGTTTCGCCTCCGCCCCGGCGCGCCAGCTCGGCGGGGATTTCTACGATTTCCTGCCCTACCGCGACGGACGTCTCGGCATCGCCGTGGGCGACGTCGCCGGCAAGGCCACCGCGGCGGCGCTCCAAGGCGCGCTGGCGATCGGGATCCTGCGCGAGCACGTGGTGGCCCACGCCTGTCCGCCGGTCGAGATGCTGCAGCACCTGAACCAGCATCTGCTCCAGCCGCTGGCCAACCGGTTCGTGGCGCTGGTCTACGCGGTGTACCACGGCGACGCGCGGACGCTGGAGATCGCCAACGCCGGCTTCACGCGCCCGCTGTTGCTGCGCGACGGCCGGGTCGAGGAGATCCCGGTACAGGGCGTCCCGCTGGGCCTGCTCGAGCACTCGACGTACGATCAGCTGCAGCTGCAGCTCCACCCCGGGGACGTGGTGGCGTTCTGTTCGGACGGCCTGCAGGAGCACCTCAACTCCGACGGAGAGGAGTTCGGGGACCGCGCGATCGGCGAGATCCTGCGGGCCCACGCCGACGCTCCGGCCGGAGACATCGTGCGGCAGCTGCTCGAGGCGACCGACCGGCACGGCCAGGGCGACTCCAACCACGGCGACGATCGGACCGTCGTCGTGCTGAAGGTCGACTGACGCGTCCTCTGAGGTTCGCCATCAACGGAAACCTGGTCATCGCTCGCGGACGCGAGAAGCCGCTCAGGCACCGCCATCCGTGGGTCTACTCCGGTGCGGTGGCCGAGGTTCGCGGCACGCCCGCCGCGGGAGAGATCACCGACGTCGTCAGCTCGGACGGCGAGTTCCTGGGTCGCGGCTACTACAACCCGCAGTCGCGGATCGCCGTGCGCGTGCTGACCTGGCGTGATGAGCCCGTCGATCGCGAATGGTGGATCGGCCGGCTGCGGCGGGCGATCGAATCCCGTCGCCACGGCACGGCGGACGACGACGGCGACGCACGCGCGGAGCGGCTCGTCAACGCCGAGGGCGACCGGCTGCCCGGGTTGATCGTCGATCGCTACGGACCGTGGGTCGTGCTGCAGGCGCTGACGCTGGGCATCGAGCGGCGCAAGCTGCTGCTGGCGGAGCTGCTGCGGGAGCTGTTGAGCCCCCGCGGCGTCTACGAACGCAGCGACGTGCCGGCGCGGGACCGCGAGGGGCTGGAACGCCGCGCGGGCGTGCTGCTCGGCGAGACGCCGCCGCAGCGGGTCGCGATCAAGGAGCACGGGCTCGAGCTGCTGGTGGATGTGCGGCGCGGGCACAAGACCGGCGCCTACCTCGACCAGCGGGGCAACCGGCTGCTCGTGCAGGAGCACGTGCGCCGGCACCCGCGACGCGAGAGCCTGACCGTGCTGAACCTGTTCTCGTACAGCGGGAGCTTCGGCCTGCACGCGCTGTACGCCGGTGCGGCGCGCGTGGTCAGCGTCGACAGCTCGCGTGAGGCGCTCGAGCTCGGCGAGGAATGCCTGCGCCACGCCCGGTTGCCCGAGGATCGCTGCGAGCTGATCGAGGGCAACGTGTTCGAGCTGGCGCGCGACTACGCCGCGGCCAGCCGGCTCCACGACGTGGTGGTCCTGGACCCCCCGAAGTTCGCCCATGGCCGCGGGCAGGTCGCGCGCGCCGCGCGCGGTTACAAGGACGTCAACCTGCACGCCCTGCGCTGCGTCGAGCCGGGCGGCCTGCTGATGACGTTCTCCTGCTCCGCCGCGATCGACCCCGAGCTGTTCGGTAAGATCGTGTCCGGAGCGCTGGTCGACAGCGGACGCGAGGCGCAGGTGCTGGCGCGGCTCCAGGCCGCGCCGGACCACCCCGTCGCGCTGACGTGCCCCGAGGGCGCCTACCTCAAGGGGCTGCTGTTGCGCGTGCACTGAACGAGGTGAGGCCGTGAAGCTCCTGTCCCGCAAGCTCTGGATCGGTATCGCCGTCCTGCTGGTCTTGATCGTCGCGGCGGCGCTGGCGCTGCCCGCGCTGGTCGACGTGAACCGCTACCGTGCCACCATCGAGCAGCACGCCCGGCAGACGCTGGGGCGCGAGGTCCGCCTCGGCGAGATGAAGCTGTCGTTGTGGCCGGTGTTCGGCGTGCGCGTGGACGACCTGGCCGTCGGCGCGCT
>JBFKMV010000229.1:0-6295 GCA_041629655.1 Candidatus Polarisedimenticolaceae bacterium | reverse complement strand
GGCCAGAGCACGACTGCCCATCGAGAAAGAACCGTGCCACCTCGATCTGCTCGGGTAGATCTCCGCTCTCCCGGGGGGCCGTCCGCTAACGGTCAGCTCGCCGGCCGCGGACGGACACGACCCGGGCCCGATACCGAACCCACAGAGCCGCAACGGACTGCGCACCACCATGGCGGGCCGCTACTGCTGCAACGCCTCGTAGACGGCGCGCAGGACGCGGAACGGGTAGGTCCGGCCGTCGCGCGTGGGCAGGTGGGCCCGCCAGTCGCCCGGGGGATCGAAGCGGAACGACAGCGTGCGGTGGCGGCTGCGCGCCAGACGCAACGGCTTGGCGCGGGCGGCGGGCTCGTCGTCCTCGCGTCCCAGCAGCACCACCAGCTCGTCGAGGCCCTCGGTGGGCAGCACCGGGCCGGCCAGGTGCCGGCAGTGCTTCCACCACAGCATCTCGTCCAGGTTGTCGAACTCGTACACCGGCCGCTCGCGGAACGTCGCCTCCAGCCGCTGCGGCCGGCCCTCGACCGTGATCAGCTCCACCGGCCGCAGCTCGGCCACCTCGCCGAGCCGCTCGGAGAGCGACGCCTTGGGGAACAGCCGCCCGCGCGGCGGCCGCGCGTCGTGCAGCGCCAGGCGGCGGATGAAGCCGTCGGCGGGCAGGATCACGTAGCCCGTCTCGTGGTCGCCCAGGAACAGGCAGGCCTCGGGCGAGTCCAGGTAACGGTGCGCGGTCCCGGCCAGCAGCGCGGCATCGAGCAGCGCGCCGGCGCGCTCCACGTCCCGCAGCCCGACGGCGCTCAGCAGGGCCTCCCGGGCCGGCCGGAAGTCGAAGCCGTCCAGGCGGCCCAGCGCGCGCAGGATCAGGTCGATCGCCACGGCGCGCTCGGCCCACCCGGCGCGCTTGGGGCTGCTCGCGTCGCGGTAGGCCGGCGCGGCGTAGGCCCGGAACAGCTCGCCCCGCTGCTCGGCGCCGCTCGCCCGCACGACGGTCGAGACCTCCCACAGCAGCGCCTTCAACGCCAGCGCCGGGTGGATCTCGGCCAGGCCGGAGCTGCGGCGGTCGCGGTCGGGGTAGGGCACGCAGGGCAGTCCCGCGGCGGCCAGCCCGGCCAGCAGCGCCTCGCCGGCGGCGCCCGGCCGCTCGGACTTGCCGCGTCCCCCGGGCCGCAGCCGGTGGCCGAAGCGCCGGCGCACCAGGTTCTCCACCGGCCGCGCCCGCGAGCCCTTGCCGCGCACCACCACCGGGACGTCCACCGCGACCAGGAACGGATCGCCGCCCGCCAGCTCGCGCACCGCCTCGGCGACCGCCGGGAGGTTCGCCGGGTGGCGGGTGGCCGTGATCGCGCCCGACTCGTCGGTCGCGACGACCGTGTTCTCGCCGGCCTCGCCGTCGCGGGGCAGATCCGCCGCCAGAATCCTCAACACGCCACCTGCTGCGCCGACCCCAACCGGTCCGGCGGGTCCCGGGCCGGAGGCCCAGCATATCGGGGCTCCCGCGGGAAGCCGGGGGGAAGCCGCCCATTGTACCGCCGAACGGCCGGATCAGGCCCCCAGCTCGGCCTCGATGATCCGGACCAGCTCGGTGGCGTGGCGCTCGACGGGCTCCCGGTCCTGCCCCTCGACCATCACCCGGGCCAGCGGCTCGGTCCCCGAGTAGCGCAGCACCACCCGGCCCCGGCCCTCCAGCGCCTGCTCGACGGCGGCGACCGCCGGCCCGATCACGGAGTGCCGGCGCAGGTCGGGCTTCTCGCGCACCCGCACGTTGCGCAGCACCTGCGGGCAGGGGGTGATCCCGTCCAGGATCTGCTCCAGCGGCCGCTGCTCCTCGAGCAGCGCGTCGATCAGCAGCAGGCCGGTCAGGATCCCGTCGCCGGTGGTGGCGCGGTGGCGGAAGATCACGTGCCCGGACTGCTCGCCGCCGAGCACCGCGTCCTCCTCGATCATCCGCTCCAGGACGTACTTGTCGCCGACCGGCGCGCGCAGCATGCGGATCCCCTCGTCGCGCAGCCGCTGCTCGAGCCACAGGTTGCTCATGATCGTGGCGACGACGGTGTCGTTGCGCAGCGTGCCGTGCCGTTTCAGCCGCCGCGCGGTGAGGTACAGGATGTGGTCGCCGTCCACCATCCGTCCGCGGCGGTCGACCGCCAGCGCGCGGTCGGCGTCGCCGTCGAAGGCGATCCCGAGGTCGAAGCCCCCGTCGCGCACCTGCGCGCCGAGCGCCTCCAGGTGCAGCGAGCCGCAGCCGAGGTTGATGTTGCGGCCGTCGGCCTCGGTGCCGATCGTCTCGACGGCGGCGCCGTAGAACCGGAACACCTCGGGGGCGATCCCGGCCGCGGCGCCGTTGGCGCAGTCCAGGCAGAGCCGGACGTCCTTGAAGCGCGAGCGCTTGCCGACCGAGCGTTCGAGCAGCTCGATGTAGTCCCGTCCCAGCGAGGCGTCGGGCGCGGCGGCGCCGTTGGCCTCGCCCGGATCGGCGGCGCCGCGATCGAGGATCCGCACCTCGATCTCGTGCTCCTGCTCGTCGGGCAGCTTGGCGCCCTGGGCGTCGAACACCTTGAGGCCGTTGTCGCGGAACGGGTTGTGGCTGGCGCTGATCATCACCCCGGCGTCGAAGGCGGCCTGCCGCGTCACGTGGGCCAGGCCCGGAGTCGTGATCACACCGGCGTCGACCGCCGCGCCGCCGCGGCTGGCCAGCCCCGCGGCCACCGCGTCGCTGAGCCACGGCCCGGACTCGCGGGTATCGCGACCCAGCACCACGCGCGGCGCGCGTCCGACGCCCTCGGAGAGCACCTCGGCCAGCGCGACACCGAACCGGCGCACCGTGGGCGCGTCGAGCGGGGGCTCGCCGGCCACCCCGCGGATCCCGTCGGTCCCGAACAGACGCTTCATCCGTTGTCCCCCGGCCGCTCCAGCTGCGCTTCGAGGATCCGGACCGCGGCCTCGCGACGGCTGATCGTCTTGACCGTGATGCGTGCGTTGTCGCGCGGCGGCACCCGCAGCACCTCCACCCGCAGGGGAAGTTGGAGCGTCTCCGCCTGCGGCGCCAGTCCCGTCACGTCGACCCACGCGCGGACCTGCTCGGGGGTGATGCGGCGCAGCAGGTCGGGGGGCGCGGCCAGCGTCACGCTGACCGTGCGGGGCTTGATCTCCACCGGCGTCTTCGCGCCCAGCGGGACGATCGCCACCTCGTCGAACACCGATTCCACGGGGGCGCGGTCGATGTCCACGCGGACCTCGGGCCGCCGCGGGTTGACCAGCCCGACCGCCGGGCTCTCCGGCACCACGCCGACGCGGATCGAGAACGACGAGTCGCGCCCGTCGAGCCGGATCGGCTCGGTGCGCAGCCGCTCCAGCTTGCGCACGTCCCTCTCGGGGCCGTCCACCTCCAGGGTGTCCGGCAGCACCCGGTAGTCGTAGATCTGGAACCCCTCGGCGGGCTCGCCGAGGAAGAACGGCACGACCGTCAGCACCCGGCGCAACCGCCGGCCCAGCTCGAGCTCGATGCGGTCCGGGTCGATGCGCCGGATCTCGACGCCCTTGGGCAGGCCGCTCAGCCGGTCCGAGGTCAACAGCACGCTGCGCTCGCCGGGCGCCGCGCTCAGCAGGTCGACATTGAACGCCAGCCGCAGCGGGTTGACGTCGCGGACCAGGCTCTCGGGGCCGCGTACGGTCACGTTGACCATCGACAGCGGCGGCCCGGTCAGCACCACCTCCTCGCCGAGGTCGATGTCCAGCGGCACGTCGAAGGTCTGGATCACCTTGTCCTCGCCCGTCACGGCGAGCCAGATCGCGATCGCGAACCCCAGCGCCAGCAGCTTCAGCGGCCAGCGTGTCGTCAGCAGCTCAAGCATCGCTCTCGCTCGTCGCGGGGAGGCGCACCGGGCGGCGGCGCCGCCGCTTGGACGCCGGCTCCTCGCTGCGCTCGGCCAGCGTCTTGCGCAGCCGCTCGGAGAGCGACTGGGTGTTGAGGCCCTCCTCGATGCGGCCGTTCTCGGCCACGCCGATCGTGCCGCGCTCCTCGGAGACCACGATCGCCAGGGCGTCGGACTCCTCGGTGATGCCGATTGCCGCGCGGTGGCGCGTGCCGTAGACGCGCGAGAGGTTGGGGTCGGTGGTCAGCGGCAGGTAGCACGAGGCGGCCTTGACCCGGCCCTCGGCGAGGATCGCCGCCCCGTCGTGGAGCGGCGACGTCTTGGTGAAGATGTTCATCAACAGGTCGTAGGTCGGCAGCGCGTCGAGGAAGATCCCGGTCTCGATCCACGCCCGCAGCCCCAGCTCGCGCTCGATCACGATCAGCGCGCCCAGGCGCTTGCTGGCCAGCGACGAGGCCGCCAGGGCGACCTCCTGGGCCAGGTTGCTCTCGCGCTGCCGCGGCATCAGCGCCGCGATCGGGTTCTTGCCCACGCTGGTCAGCGCCTGCCGGATCTGGTTCTGGAACAGGATGATGATCACGAACGGCAGGTACAGCCAGACCCAGCCCAGCACGTAGTGCAGCGCCGGCAGCGGGACGAACCCCGGCCCGGTCAGCAGGTGCAGGAAACCGAGGATCCCCAGCCCGGCCAGCACCTGCACGGCGCGCGTGCCGCGGATCAGCAGCAACAGGTTGTAGATGACGACGAACAGCAGCAGGATGTCGAGGATCGCCCAGGGGTTGAGCAGGTCGTCGAGGTGCAGCGCGTCGGTCAGTCGCTCGAACATGCGTGACTACTCAGTTCGTCCGGGCCGCGAACCGCATCCACCATGCGAACCACCCGCACCGTCGCGGCGACATCGTGCGCGCGGATGACGTGCGCCCCGTTCCAGGCGGCGAGGGCCGCCACCGCCAGGCTGCCTTCCAGCCGGTCCGTCACGGGAAGATCCAGCGCCTTCCCGATGAACGTCTTGCGCGATGCGCCGATCAGGAGGGGCCGACCCACACGATGAAGCGTGGGGAGCCTTCTGAGGATCAGCAGGTTCCCCTCGAGAGATTTCCCGAAGCCGATTCCCGGATCCACGACGATTCTATCACCAGGGACTCCCGCAGCGATAGCCGCATCGGCGCGTTCGCGCAGAAAAACGGCCAGCTCGCCGAGCAGGTCGTCGTAACCGGTGTCCCGCTGCATGGTCCGCGGTTCGCCGCGCATGTGCATCAGCACCAGCGGCACGCCCGCCGCGGCGACCCGCGGCAGCATCTCGGGATCGCGCCCCGCCGACGGGTCGTTGACCATCGCCGCCCCGGCCTCGATCGCCCGCCCGGCGACGGCGGCCTTCATGGTGTCGACGGACAGCGGGACCGCGACGCGGGAGGCCAGGGCCTCGATCACGGGCAGCACCCGCCGCAGCTCCTCCGCGGCCGGCACCGGCGGCGCCCCCGGGCGGGTGCTCTCGCCGCCGACGTCGATCAGCTCCGCGCCCTCCTCGACCATCCGCAGGCCGCGCTCCACCGCGCGCGGGTGCGAATCGAAGCTCCCGCCGTCGGAGAACGAGTCCGGGGTGACGTTGAGCACGCCCATCACCCGGGTGCGCGGCCCCAGCGCCAGGATTCGACCGTCGGCGAACCGCAGGTCGTGGGGTGGCCTCGCAGGGACGTCCTCGGCGCGGGCCACGGGGTCGCAGGCGCCCGTCAGGCGGGCTGGTTGCCCGGCTCGGGCAGCACCGCCGAGCCGTCGGCGACCTGCTTGCCGGACTCGGGCTGCTCGGGCCCGGCGACCTCGTCGGCGGGAGGCCGGGGCTTGGACTCGCCGAGCGGCGGCAGCGTCCGGCCCTCGACCAGCAGCTTGATCTCGGCGGCGTCCAGCACCTCGCGCTCCAGCAGCGCCTCGGCGATGCGCACCAGCGCGGCCTCGTGCTGCTCCAGCAGCTGCTTGGTGCGCTCGTAGGCGCTGGCCACGATCGCCTTGACCTCGGCGTCGATCGTCTCCGCCGTCGCCTCGCTGTAGTCGCGGTGCTGGGCGATCTCGCGGCCGAGGAAGATCTGCTCCTCCTTCTTGCCGAAGGTCAGGGGCCCCAGCTTTTCGGACATGCCCCACTCGCAGACCATGCGCCGCGACATGTCGGTCACCCGCTCGAGGTCGTTGCCGGCGCCGGTGGTCATCTGGTTCAGGTGCAATTCCTCGGCGACGCGACCGCCCATCAGCACGGCGACCGTGTCCATCAGGTAGTCGCGCGAGTAGGTGTGGCGGTCGTCCACCGGCAGCTGCTGGGTCACGCCGAGCGCCTGGCCGCGCGGGATGATCGTGACCTTGTGCAGCGGGTCGGCTTCCGGCAGCAGGTACGCGGCCAGCGCGTGGCCGGCCTCGTGGTAGGCGGTGGCGCGCTTCTC
>JBFKMV010000228.1:0-6398 GCA_041629655.1 Candidatus Polarisedimenticolaceae bacterium | reverse complement strand
GGCCCGTAGCGCCGGCAAGGGGAGATCGATGGTTCTCTTCAACTACGCCACGCGCGAGCTGACGGCCAAGGTCGTCTACTACGGTCCCGGTCTGTGCGGCAAGACGACCAACTTGCAGTACATCCACCAGAACCTGCCGCAGAACGTCAAGGGCAAGATGCTCTCGCTGGCGACCAAGACCGACCGGACGCTCTTCTTCGATTTCCTGCCGATCGATCTGGGTGAGATCCGCGGCATGAAGACCCGCGTTCAGCTCTACACGGTGCCGGGCCAGGTGTTCTACAACGAGACGCGCAAGCTGGTGCTCAAGGGCGCCGACGGGATCGTGTTCGTGGCCGACTCGCAAGAGCAGATGGTCAAGGCGAACTTGGAGTCGTTCCGCAATCTCGAGGAGAACCTCAAGGCGCACGGGATGGAGCTGGGCAGCATGCCGCACGTGATCCAGTTCAACAAGCGCGACCTGCCGAAGGTCTGCTCGATCGAGCAGCTCAACTCCGAGCTCAACCGCTTCAACGCCCCGTTCTACGAGTCGGTGGCAACCACCGGGATCGGCGTGCAGGACACGTTGAAGGCGATCACCAAGCTGGTGCTGCTGCACCTGACCAGGAAGTACGATCCGAAGGCCGGCAAGGCCGGCAAGACCGTCGCCAGGCCGGCGGTGAGCGCCCCGCCTCCGCCGCCCGTGGCGCCGGCGCGTCCCGCCGCGTCCGCGACGACGATGGCGATCCCCGTCTCCGAGGCGCCGGAGCCCGTCGTGCCTGCGTCCCCGCCGCCGGCTCCCGCGGCTGCGCCGGCGGCGCAGGCCGTGGCTTCGGCTTCCGCGGCGGGCGAAGAGCTGCCGCCCTTCGGCGATCGCGAGATCGACCGGCTGGTGCACGACGTGCAGGAGGATGCGGCCGGCGACGATGCCGTGACCGAGGTGCACCTCGAGCTCGACCCGGTACCGACGGCCGCGCCGGCCGTCACCGCCGCCACGCCGGACGATCGGGGCGGTGTGGAGGCCGCCGCCGCCGAGCCGCCGCCGCCGATGCCGATGCCGATGTCGATGCCCGACGACGAGCCGCCGGTGACCGACGACGACGAGGACGCCGAGCAACCCGACGACGCGGTGCTGCTGACCGAGCCGGCGCAGGACGACGACCTGTTCGACGATCCCGGTCTCGAAGTGGCCCGGCTGGCCGACGGCGACGCCCGAGCGATCGTGGTGCCCGTGGAGATCGGCGAGGGTGCGGACCGGCGGCGGTTCAAGCTCTCCGTCACGCTGCGCCTCGACGCGGTCGACTAGTCGCCGGCGCGGGCCCCGCCGCCGCTGCGGACGCGGAGCCCGTTGGCGACCACCCCCGCCCTGGGGCATCATGGTTTCCGTGCCTGCCGAGCGTGAAGTCGAGCCTCGCGCGAGCGGTCCGCGCGGCCTGCTGCTCTCCTGCGCGTTGCTATTCGCGTGGAGCGGCGTTTTCCACGCCGCGCCTGCCGAGATGGATCTCTACGACTGGATGGGTCCGGCGCCGATCGTCGTGCACGGCGAGGTCGTGCAGGAGAGCGGACGGCTGCTCGAGCTGGAGATCGAGCTCGTGATCCGGGGCCCGGTCACGGCGGGGGAGCGGGTCGCGGTGGACCTGCGTCCGATCCGACGCAAGCGACCGGTGCTGAACAAACAGCTCGAGCTCGGCGAGGGCCGCTCGTTCCTGCTGCTGCTCGAGCCGGCGCCCCCGCGGAAGCGGGCCGAGCTGCCGGAGTACCTGCTGGTTCGCGGACCCTACGGAGTGCGCGAGGTGCCAGCCGAGGGCGCGCCGGCGCTGCTCGGTGCGGTGGAGGTGCTGGCGGCGATCCAGCTCCGCAACAGCGAATCCGCGACCTGGCAGCGGATGAGCGAGCTGCTCGAGGACCCCAACCCGATCCTGATCTCGACGGCGGTGCGGCACCACATCAAGTTCCGGCGGGGGGCTCCCGAGCTGTTGCTGACCCTGCGACCATTGCTGGATCACCCGCGGCCGGACCTCAGGGAAGGATCGGCACGTCTGATCGGTGCGATCCTGGATCGGCACCGCGACGCCACGGTGCCCGAGGCCGCGTTGCTACACGCGGAGCTGGCGGCGCGGGCCCGCCGGGACCCCGAGACCACCGTCCGGGTGGCCGCGACCGAGGCGCTGGACCGGCTGTCCGGGGAAGGCACCGAGGAGCTGCTGGAGCAGATCGCGCGTCTGGACCCCGAGCAGCTCGTCCGGTACACCGCCCAGCGGCTGCTCTACGAGCGGCGGGCGGCCGAGGAGCGGCCCTGATCCCGGGGGCCACAGGGCGCCGGTTTGACTTGCCGCGGCGGCGTCCCCATACTTGCTACGGCCAGGGCTAAGCCCTGCTCGTTGCGAGGCTTACGAGATGACGGCGACTCCCTTCCAGAACTTCATGGTCCGCTACGGCGCCGGCGAGCGGATCTTCTCCGAGGGAGACCTGGGCACGACCATGTACATCGTGCAGTCGGGGAAGGTGCGCCTGTTCCGCATGCTGGGCGGCCAGAAGCGGATCCTGGGAGTGATGGAGAAGGGGGACTTCTTCGGGGAGATGTCGATCCTGGAGGGCCTGCCGCGCACGATGTCGGCCGAGGGTGTCGAGGACGTCGAGCTGATCGAGATCAACAGCATGACCTTCGACAAGATGATCAAGGGCAACATCGAGATCGCGATCCGCATGCTGCGCAAGCTCTCGCTGAGGTTGCGCGAGGCCGAGAGCCGGATCGAGCAGCTCCAGGTCGATGGGGGACAGGCCGCCGTGGCCGCGCCGGCGCCGGCGCCCGTGGCGAAGAAGCGACCCTCGAAGTCGGGCAGCGGCGTGCGGTTCGAGGTCGAGGGGGACCCGACCGTGTTCCCGCTCAACGGGACCGAGACGTTGATCGGCCGCTTCGACCCCGTGACCAACCAGGGGCCGGACGTCGACCTGACGCCGGTCGATCTCAAGCGCAGCGTCTCACGGCGGCACGCCCGGGTCGTCCGCTCGCCGGACGGCTACACGATCACCGAGGAGGTCGGCGCGCTCAACGGGACCTTCGTCAACGGGACCAAGCTGGTGACCGGCCGGACGCACCCGATCGCCGACGGCGACCGGGTCAGCCTCGGCATGGTCAAGCTGGTGTTCCGGACCTGAACGGCGCGCCGGGGTTCCGGGTGCGCATCCGTCCGCTCGCGATCCTGTTGCTGCTCGTCGTGACGATGCCGACGGCCGACGTGCGCGGCGGCGCGGCGGAATACCCGTACGACCTGGCGCTGGAAGTCCGCTGGGGCGATCCGCCGGGCCCCCGCGCCGTGCTGGAGGACGTCGCGGCGGAGCTGCTGATCGCGCTGCGCGGGCGGGCCTGCTACCGCAGCGTCACCGCGCTCGCCGAGCAGTCGGCCGACACCCCGGCGGCGGGCTTCGTGCTGCGCGTGACCCTGCAAGGCTTCACCGAGGAGGTGCAGTACGACGCCACGATCGCCGAGCGGGCGACCTCGTACGAGCCCGGCATCGAGCGCAAGCTGCTGGCCGAGTTCCGGGTCACGGCCCGGCAAGAGCTGGTGCATGCGGCGTCGGATCTCGTCGTGCGCTCGGCCACGTCGTTCGTCGTCCAGCGCGCGCGGCCCGTGGTACCCGGTCAGGACGACGTCTTCGCACGCGAAGAGGCGCGCCGGCTCGGCGTCAACGAGCTGGCCTTCGAGACGGCGCGACGCGCCTGCCGCGGCTCGGCCAAGAAGCTCGAGCGACAGCTGGAGCAGGCCCGTCAGGCGGGCCGCGCCGAGGCCTCCCCGCGTTGACCGGCGCCCCGACGGCGTGCTACACCGTCGGTGGCGATGAGCGAACAACCCCGCAACGAATCTCCCGAATCCTCCGGCAACGCCTATCGCGTGCGGGTCGGCGGCTTCGACGGCCCGCTCGACCTGCTGCTGCACCTGGTGCGCGTCAACGAGGTCGACATCACCGACATTCCGATCGTGGAGATCACCGAGCAGTACAACGAGTACCTGGCCGTGATGCGCGAGATGAACCTGGAGATCGCCGGCGAGTACCTGCTGATGGCCTCGACGCTGATGCACATCAAGTCGCGGATGCTGCTGCCGCCCGATCCGGAGGCCGAGGACGAGACCGAGGATCCGCGGGCCGAGCTGGCGCAGCAGCTGCTGGACTACCAGCGCTTCAAGCAGGCCGCCGAGAACCTCCAGGCCATGGACAGCGTGCGCAGCCTGATCTGGACCCGCGACGGCCGCGTGCCCGAGGAGTTCCGCGGCGAGGAGGTGCTGGTC
This sequence comes from Candidatus Polarisedimenticolaceae bacterium, assembly GCA_041629655.1. Classification (GTDB taxonomy): domain Bacteria; phylum Acidobacteriota; class Polarisedimenticolia; order Polarisedimenticolales; family Polarisedimenticolaceae; genus JBFKMV01. Next base: position 2,130 of record JBFKMV010000228.1, on the reverse strand, counting down.
GTCGACGTCGTCGACCTGATGAAGGCGTTCCGGACGATCCTGGTCCGCCTGGGGGACGAGCAGCGCCTGCGGCTCAAGCGCGACGACGTGTCGGTCGCGGACAAGATCGACTGGCTGTCGGGCCGGCTCCAGGAGCGCGGCTCGCTGGAGCTGCTGGAGCTGATCGCGCAGCTGCCGTCGCGGCTCGAGCGGATCGCGGTGTTCCTGGCGATCCTGGAGATGGTGCGGCAGCACCTGATCGTGGCCTTTCAGCGCCGGACGCTGGGTGAGATCCGGATCGCCTTGCGCGAGCCGGAGCCGCAGCAGGACCCACAGGAGCAGCGGCCGTGAGCTCGAACGCGCCGCCCCCGCCGGACCGGCTCGTCTCGGTGATCGAGGCGGTGCTGTTCAGCTCGGGCGAGCCCGTGCGGCCGGAGGAGCTGGCCGCGGTCGGCGGCGTCGAGGTGGACCGCGTCGAGAGCGCGGTCGGCGAGCTGAGCCGGCGTTACGAGCGCCAGGGCTCGGGGCTGCGCGTCGAGCGCGTCGCGGGCGGATTCCAGCTCGCGACGACCTCCGAGGTCGGCGCGTGGGTCCGCCGCTTCTTCCGCGAGCGCAACCGCACCCGCATCTCGCCGGCAGCGCTGGAGACGCTGGCGATCGTGGCCTACCGCCAGCCGGTCACGGTGCCCGAGATCCAGGCCATCCGCGGCAAGGACCCCACGTCCACGCTGGGGACGCTGCTGGACAAGAAGCTGCTGCGCATCATGGGCAAGAAGAAGGTCGTCGGCCGGCCGTTGCTGTACGGCACGTCGCGGCAGTTCCTGATGCACTTCGGCCTGGACAGCCTCGAGGACCTGCCGGCGATCGAGGACTTCGAGCAGCTGGTCGGCGCGCTGGAGCAGATCGCGCTCCCGGAGGACGCCGACGAGCCCGTGGCCGACGAATCCGGCGACGAGGAACCCGCGGGCGAAGACGCCGCTGATCCCGAACGGGTGGAAGTCCGCGAAGGTTGACTGGTGGAGCGCCTGTCGAAGGTGCTGGCGAGCTGCGGGGTGGCCTCGCGACGCGGCGCGGAACGCCTGATCGAGGAGGGGCGGGTCAGCGTCAACGGTCAGCCGGAAACCCGGCTGGGCACCCGCGTCGATCCCCGGCGTGACGCGATCAAGGTCGACGGCCGCCGGATCCACCCGCCCGCGCGGGCGCGGCACACGTACCTGCTGCTGAACAAGCCGCGCGGTGTCGTGACCACGCTCTCGGATCCCGAAGGCCGCCGCACCGTCCGCGACCTGCTGCGCGGGGTGCGGGCGCGGGTCTACCCGGTGGGGCGCCTGGACTACCACACCGAGGGTCTGCTGCTGCTCACCGACGACGGCGAGCTGGCCCGGGACCTGATGCACCCGCGCCGGGGGGTCCCGAAGACGTACCTGGCCAAGGTGCGGGGCCAGCCCGACGGTCCGACCCTGTCCCGGCTGGCGACCGGGATCGTGATCGAGGGTCGGCGGACCCTGCCGGCGCTGGCCCGCACGGTGCGCCGCGGGCGCAACGCCTGGGTCGAGCTGACCGTGACCGAGGGGCGCAAGCACCAGGTGCGGCGGATGCTGCAGGCGGTGGGGCACCCGGTGATGAAGCTCCGCCGGACCCGCTACGCGGGGCTCGGCCTGGCCGGGCTGGCCCCGGGGCAGTTCCGGCCCCTGACCGCGGACGAGATCGCGGGGCTGCGCCGCGCCGCCGGCGGCAGTCCGGCGCCGCGGAAGGTCCGGAGCCGGCGTGAAAACGGCCCGTGAGGGTAGCCCGGCCGTCCCCGGCGTGCCTTGACACCCTCACCTAAGTTCTCTAGTATGAGTCGTTTGTCGGCGCCGGTGGGGCGACCGGCAGCCCGGCGGAAAGCCCCGGGCAACAACCGGACCGGCGCGCCCGACCCGCGACCGGCCGGATAACGGAGGTTCGAACCCGCGACCATGGACATTCAGCAGGAAAGCACGGACAAGACCAGCGAGAGCACCGCGACCAAATCCGAGGATCCGGCGGCCGACAGCCCGTCGCCGGACGAAGCGCCCGCCAGCGGACACCAGATGGACGAGTACGAGAGCCTCGGCGACTTCGGCGCGGCGCTCGACAAGTGGGAAGAAGGTCTGAAGACCCACAAGGAGG
>JBFKMV010000227.1:0-6496 GCA_041629655.1 Candidatus Polarisedimenticolaceae bacterium | reverse complement strand
GGCAGCAGCCGCTCCACGCGGGCCCGTGCGGCCTCGAACTCCCCGACCGAGCGCGCCGGCGGCGCGATGTCGTACAGCAGGCGCGTCTCCTCGGCCAGGCCGAGCGTCTCGCCGGAGATCCGGCGCAGGAAACCCTCGACGGCGACGAGCTGTTTTTCGAGGTACGACCGCCGCGCGGAGGGCTCGCGCCGGCCCAGCTCGCCCTGCAACCGCCGGGTCTCCGCGAGCAGCGTCGCGGCCGGGACCGGGTCTCCCGCCTCGGCAGCCTCCCTCCACTCGGCGGGCCCGTAGTAGGCGTCGATGTAGTTGTCGTCGTGACGGCCCACCGCCAGCGCCAGCTTGACGTAGGCCTCGGCCACGTCGCCCAGGTCGTCGCCGGGCGGGGTCACCGGGCCGTCGTCGCCGCAGCCGCCGCTCAGCGACAGCAGCACGAGCGATGAGAAGAGCGCGATACGGTGCGGCACGGGGACTCCTCCCGGTCTCGGCGCGGCAACCGGACACTATACGGCAACCCCGCACGATCCGCTCCCTGGTCATCCCGGCCCCGATCGACATAGAATGAGCGACCGTTGGTGAGGGGGAGATCCTTGCAGCGATCCACGCCGGTCGCACCGTCCGCAGGTCCGCCGTCCACCTCGTTGCTCGTCGCCCGGCGCGTGGCGACGGTGCTGCTGTTGCTGTTCGTGTTCCTGGTCGGCGTGCGCGGGCTGGGCGACGGGTTCAAGCTGCTGGGCAAGGACCTGCTGGACGCCTTCTTCTCCGCCACCGAGAACCCCTTCATCGGCCTGATGGTCGGGATCCTGGCCACCACCCTGGTCCAGAGCTCCTCGGTCTCGACCTCGATGATCGTCGGCCTGGTGGCGGCGCCCGAGAACCCGCTGCCCGTGGCCAACGCGATCCCGATGATCATGGGCGCCAACATCGGCACGACCGTCACCAACACGGTGGTCTCGCTGGCGCACATGGGCCGCCGCGAGGAGTTCCGCCGCGCGTTCGCCGTGGCGACCTGTCACGATTTCTTCAACTTCCTCGCCGTGGCGGTGCTGCTGCCGCTGGAGCTGATGACGGGATTCCTGCGCCGCGCGGCCGAGTGGCTCGCCTCGTGGGTCGTCGGGTTTTCCGGCGTCGAGTACGAGAGCCCGTTGAAGGTCGCGCTGAAGACCTGTCTCCAGCCGGTCAAGGCGGCGGCTGCGGCGCTGTTCGAAGCCGACCGCGCGCAGGGCGTGGTGGTGATCCTGGTCAGCGGCGCGCTGATCTACGTGGCGCTGCTGCTGCTGGTCAAGACGATGCGCTCGGCGATGCAGGCCCGGGTCGAGGTGTTCGTCACGCGGTTCCTCGGCCGCAGCGCGCTGCTGTCGATCGCGGTCGGGGCGATCATGACCGTGATGGTGCAGTCGAGCTCCGTGACCACCTCGATCCTGGTCCCGCTGGCCGGTGCCGGGATCCTCTCGCTGCGTCACGCCTTCCCGGTGACGCTCGGCGCCAATATCGGCACCACGATCACCGCGCTGCTGGCCTCGCTCGCGGCGTCCGGTGCCAACGCCCGCGCCGCGGTGGTGGTGGCGCTGGTCCACCTGCTGTTCAACCTCTCCGGAACGCTGTTGATCTACCCGATCCCGGCGATCCGGCGATTACCCCTGGTCGCGGCGGAGGCGATGGCCCGGCTGGCCGTCAACTCGCGGCGCTGGGCCTTGCTGTATGTCATCATCTTGTTCTACGGACTCCCCGCGTTGTTCGCGTTTTTGAACTAGGGTTTCGACGCGTCCGGAGGTGCGCCGTGCTGCAGGAACTGCTGTCGATCTTCCGCTCCGGTAACCCGTTGCAGGTGATGGCCGAGGACTTCGCCCGCATGCTCGGCCTGACCTGCGACATGAGCATGACCGCGGGTGAGCTGTTCTTCAGCCGGAAGGGCGCTCCGGACGAGCGGACGCGGATCTACGAGACGGACGTCAAGGTCAACAAGCTCGAGCGCTCGATCCGCAAGCGCGTGGTGGCCCACCTGTCGGTCAGCTCGAACCGCGTCGACATCCCGTACTGCCTGTTGCTGATGAGCCTGGTCAAGGACGTCGAGCGTCTGGGCGACTACGCCAAGAACCTCAGCGAGATCAGGGACTTCTACACGGGCGACCTGCCCGACGACGACGTCGTGGCCGAGCTGCGGGAGATCCGGTCGGGCGTCGAGGAGATGTTCCGCGCCTCGTCGGAGGTGTTCGCGCGGTCGGACCGCGAGCGCGCGCTGGCGCTGATCCGCAAGGGCAAGGACCTGGCGCAGCGCGCCGACCGGCTGCTGCCGCAGATCGCCCGTTCGGGCTACGGAGCCGACCTGACCGCGGCGGTGGTGCTGGGAGCGCGGTACTACAAGCGCTTCGGCGGCCACCTGCTCAACGTGCTGAGCAGCGTCGTGATGCCGATCCATAAGGTCGACTATTACGACGAGGACGAGATTCCGGCTCCCCGGCCGTGAACGGCCGGCCCGGCCCGCTTGCGGGTCGGCGCCGGCCCGCGTGCCGCGCTTCGCGTTGACCCCGGGGAAGTTACGGATCCCGCCGCGCCGGGCTGGTGCGACCCTGCCGCCGCGGTCTAGAATCCCGCGATGCAACAGGAAACTCTCCCGTCCCTCGACTTCGGTGACGCCGTCCGGATCGATCGCTCGCTCTCCGAGCGCGCGCGCGGGATGGTCGGCTCCGAGATCCTCAAGATCGCGGCGCAGATCCGCCAGCTGATCCGCGACGGCCGGCCGGTCTGCAACCTGACCGTCGGCGACTTCAACTCGAAGTACTTCCCGATCCCGGGGGTCCTGCTGGAAGGCATCCACCGGGCGCTGGCCGAGGGGCACACCAACTATCCGCCGTCCGACGGCGTGCTCGCATTGCGCGAGGCGGTCGTGGAGTACGTCAGCCGCGAGTGGGGCGTGCGCTACCCGCTCGAATCCGTGCTGATCGCCAGCGGCGCCCGCCCGATCCTCTACGCCGCCTATCGCGTCGTGCTGAACCCCGGCGACAAGGTGATCTACCCCGTGCCGTCGTGGAACAACAACCACTACACCTGGATCTCCGCCGCCGAGGGGATCGTGGTGCCGACGCGGGTCGAGGACGGTTTCATGCCCACCGCGGAGCTGCTGGCGCCCCACCTGGGCCAGGCCCGGCTGCTCTGCGTGAACAGCCCGCTCAACCCCACGGGCACCGTCATCGACCCGGACCGGCTGCGCGCGATCGTGGTCGCCGTGGTCGAGGAGAACCGGCGGCGCGAGCGCGAGGGCCGGCCGCACCTGTTCCTGCTCTACGACCAGGTCTACGGCTCGCTGGTGTTCGGCGACGCGCGGCACCACCTGCCGACCGAGCTGGTGCCGGAGTCGGCCCCGTACGTGATCACGCTCGACGGGGTGTCCAAGGCGTTTGCCGGCACCGGGCTGCGGGTCGGCTGGGTGCTGGCCCCGCCGCCGGTCACGGCGCGGTTGAAGGACCTGATCGGCCACGTCGGCGCCTGGGCGCCGCGTCCGGAGCAGGTGGCCGTGGCCGCGTTCCTGCGCGATGCCGAGGCCGTGTCGAGCTTCGGACGCGAGATGGGCGCCCGGGTCCGCGAGCGCCTGGACGCCTTGTACCGCGGGTTCTCGGCGCTGCGCGACGAGGGTTACCCGGTGGACTGCATCAGCCCCCAGGGCGCGATCTACCTGTCGCTGCGCATCGACGCGATCGGTCGCTCGGTCGACGGCGTGGCGGTCGATTCCAACGAGACGTTGCGCAAGCTGCTGCTCGACCGCGCCGGCCTGGCCGTGGTGCCGTTCCAGGCCTTCGGACTTCCCGACGAGACGGGCTGGTTCCGGATGTCGGTGGGCGCGGTATCGGTCGAGGACATCGAGGGCGCGTTCCCGCGTATTCGCCGGCTGCTCGATCAGCTCGACTGACGCCCGGCGCCGGACGAGCGAGACGATGCGCCGGTACGTCCGCCGATTGCTGGCCGCCTGCTGGATCGCCGCGGCGGTCGTCCCGGCGGCCGCCGGCGACGCCGTCCCGTTCCAGCTCGTCGACCCCGCGGGACGCCCCTGGGCCGGCGCCGAGGTCTCGGTGGTCGGCCGCAGCGGCTCGGTGACGGCCGACGACCAGGGGCGCTTCCGTCTGATTCCCGAACCGGCGCCCCCGTTCGACCTGGCGGTGTTCGATCAGCGGGGCGCGCTGATCGGAGTGCTGCGCGTCGCCGCCCTCGACGGGCCCGGCGCGCGTCGTTTCGTGCTGGAGCCGACGGCCCGCGAGGAGATCACCGTGCTCAGCGGCACGGCGCCGGCGACCTTCGCGACGCCCGCCGCCGCGGCGACGGTGTTCTCGGCCGAACAGTACCGCGAGCGGCCGCCGGCGACGCTGGTCGAGGCGCTCACGGACGTTCCGGGCGCGGAGCAGGTCGGCTCGGGCACCACCGCGGTGCCGTCGCTGCGCGGGCTGGCCCGCGGGCGGACCTTGATCCTGCTCGACGACGGCCGGGTCACCGCCGAGCGCCGCGCGGGCCCCTCGGCGACCTACCTCGATCCGTTCAGCCTCGAGAGCGTCGAGATCGTTCGCGGGCCGGGCTCGGTGGCCTACGGGTCCGACGCCATGGGCGGCATCATCCACGCGCGCACCCCGCAGCCGAGCTCCGGGTTGTTCGCCGGGCGCTACGAGCTGTCGGCGCGTCATGGCGACAACAGCGGCTCGGCGGCGCTGGAGCTGAACCTGCCCGCCGGGCGCGGGGCGGTGCTGGTGCAGGCCCACGCCCGCGCGGCGGACGACTACGACGCGCCGGCGGGCGAGGTGGTGAATTCCAGCGCACGGAGTCGCGGGTTGCTGCTGCGCGCCCGCGTGCCGGCCGGCGGTCGCCGGCTCGTGCTGGGGCTTTCGCTGGCGCGCGGACGCGACGTCGGCAAGGCCGGCAGCGACACCGTCTACCCGATCGAGAATTCGGGCCGCGCCACGCTCGCCGCCGGGCTGCCGCTGTTCGGCGGCCTGTCGAGCCTCGAGCTGCGCGCCTTCGCCGGCTCGTACCGGCTGGTCACCGACCGCCCCGAGGAGCAGTCCGACGTCGAGGCCGACGACGCGTCGCTGCGCCTGGTCGGCACCCGGCCCGCGGGTTCCGGATCGCTGCGGTTCGGCGTCGACGTTTCCGGCCGGTTCAACCTTCACGCCCGCGACCGGCTGTACGAAGCGCCGCCGGGGGGGCCGCGGGTGCTGCTGAACGAGGACGTCTCGATCGACTCGGCGCGCCGCATCGACTGGGGCCTGTTCACCGAGCTGGAGTGGCCGTTGCCCGGGTTGCCGGGCTCGCTGTCGACGGGGCTGCGCGGCGATCTCGTGGAGACCGAGAGCAGCGGGGGCAGCTTCGGCGACCGCTCCACCTCCAACGGCAGCCTCTCCGGGTACGCGGCGTTGACCTGGCACCCGGCGCCGGCGTGGTCGACCACGCTGCAGTACGCGCGGGGCTTCCGGGATCCCACGCTGTCGGACCGCTACTTCTCCGGGGTCACCGGGCGCGGAACGATCGAGGGCAATCCCGACCTCGTCGCCGAGACCAGCGATCAGCTCGACCTGGCCGTGCTGACCCGGGTCGGGCCGGTACGCTTCGCCGGTTACGCCTACCACTACCGCATCGACGACCTGGTCGACCGCATCCGCGTCGATCCCGACGCCCGGCTGTTCCGGTTCGTCAATCGCGGCCGCGTCGAGCTCCAGGGGCTCGAGCTCGAGACGGACGTCGAGCTGCCGGCCGGTCTCGATCTCAGGGTCGCGCTCAACTGGTCCGACGGCGAGGTGAAGGACGACGACGGCGCGGCGGACGCCAACGACGTTCCGGCGGAGCGCCTCACGGTGTCGTTGCGCCGCTACCGGATCGGCGCCCCGTGGTGGCGGCTCGACCTGACCGGCGTTGCGCGCGACGACGATCCGGGAAGCACCGAGCGGGCCACGCCGGGTCACGCCGTGCTCGACGCCTCGGCCGGGTGGCCGCTCGGGAGCGGTCTCGAGCTGCGGCTGTTCGTGGCCAACCTGCTCGATCGCGCCTACCCGGCCAGCGCCGACGAGGACGCGCCGCCGGCCTCCGGACGCAGCATCGGGCTGACGCTGGCCGGAAGGTTCGGCAGCACATCCGGGCGCGCGCCGGGAGCGGAGCCGCGGCGCGCGGGTGGCCCGTAGGGCGGCCACCGGAACCGACGAGCGAACCGCCGCGGGGTGGTGGTAGCGGCGCGTGGATTCGAACCACGGACCTAGGGGTTATGAGTCCCTCGCTCTCACCAACTGAGCTACGCCGCCATGCTCGGAAGGGCGGTAATGTAGCGGGATCGCCGGGCCCGTGCAAGTCGACCGCCATGGTGGTGCGCAGAGTGTTGCGGTCACCTCGGCTCAGGGTTGGGCCCGCTCGCGTCCGACTGCGGTCGCGGAGCTGACCGTTGGCGGACAGAGCCCGGCGCGAACGCACCTTGCCAGCGTGATTCGAGTTGGCACGGTTCTTCCACGATGCCGAGCCGTGCTCTGGC
>JBFKMV010000226.1:0-6507 GCA_041629655.1 Candidatus Polarisedimenticolaceae bacterium | reverse complement strand
GCTTGCCGGTTCGCGAGATGATGCGCACCGGGCGCCCCGAGGTCAGCTGCCCGTACATGCCCGCCGCGGAGATGCCGATCCCCTGCTGCCCGCGCTGCTGCTTGAGGCGGTGGAATTTCGAGCCGTAGAGCAGCTTGCCGAAGATCTTGGGGATCTGCTGCCGCACGATGCCGGGCCCGTTGTCCTGCACCGCGACGCGGAAGCGGCTCTCCGCCACCTCCTCGATCTCGATCCGCAGCTCGGGCAGGATCTCGGCTTCCTCGCAGGCGTCCAGCGAGTTGTCGACGGCCTCCTTGACCGCCGTCAGCAGGGCCTTGCGCGGGTTGTCGAAGCCCAGCAGGTGGCGGTTCTTGGTGAAGAACTCCGAGACCGAGATCTCGCGCTGCCGCGCGGCCATCGTGGCGGCGTTCTCGGCGCGGCGTGGCTTCGCCGCGCGGGCGCGGCCGCCGGCGGGCTTCTTGCGTCGCGGGACCTGCTTGGAGGCCGTGGTCTTGTTCGTCTTGCGGCCGCCCGCCGCGCCGCGCTTCCGCGGGGCGGCCTTCCCGGGCTCCGGTTCGGCGAACAGATCCCGCTGACGCGCAACGGCCCGACCGGCGCCTCGCTTGATGCTCATCCGACTCGGCCCCTCCAGCGTTGCCGTCGCGTCGCGACGCGGGCGCATTCTATCAGGTTCCGTTGATCCGACACCGAGGTGGACATCGCGCTTCAGCCGGCGGTGCGGTTCGGGTAGAATCGGGCCGGGCCCCGGGGGGAGTTCTTGCGCCAAGCCACGACGTCGGGAACGATCGCAGGCGGACCGTCGGTGCGCGCGCGGATGGCCGTGCTGCTCGCGGGCGTCGTCGCGCTGGCCTACGCGCTGACGGCTTTCATCGAACCGTGGCTCCAGGCGCGTGGCGTCGCCGAGGCGGTCTGGCTGCGCCTGCTCTACGCGCCGGTCTGCCACCAGCTCCCCGAGCGGTGTCTCGAGGTGGGAGGGCTCGCGGCCGCGGCATGCGCGCGCTGCAGTGGCCTGTACCTCGGCGGCGCGGCGGGGCTGTTGCTGTTCGCCGGGCTCGTCGGCAGGTTGCGCGTCCGCCGCTTGTGGTTCCTGCTGGCCGTGACCCCGACGCTGCTGGACGTTGCCGCGCCGTGGCTCGGTCTCCCCGGGTTGGGCAACCTGCCGCGGTTCCTGCTCTCGCTCCCGACCGGCCTCGTGCTGGGATTGTTCCTCGGCGTCGGGTTGGGTGACCTCGCCGAGTCAACACGCTCCGATACGACGACGAACCACGAATCGACGAACGCGACGGGATTGCCGAACGGTTGGCGCCCCGAGCCCCTAGGACCTGGCAGTGGAGGTGATCGATGAACGGAAGCCCACCCTCGATGCTCAAGCCGGCCCTGATCGGAGGCGCCGTCTTCGGACTCCTGGCCGGCATCCCCCTGGTGGGAGCTTTGAACTGTCTGTGCTGCTCGCTGGTGATGGGCGGCGGATTCCTGGCCTCGTTCCTGTACTCCAAGGAGTGCAGGGCCGTCGGTGCCGAGTTCCGGCCCGGAAACGGGGCGATGGTCGGCCTGGTCGCCGCGCCGTTCTACGCCATCGTGGGCACGATCGTCAGCGGCGTGTTCCAGATGCTGATGGGCGGCTCGATCATGGAGCAGCTCGAGCAGGCGCGGCAGATGGGCGCCGAGATTCCGCCGGAAGTCGAGGAGTTCTTCGCCAGCTCCGGAACCGCGTTGCTGATCGGGGCCGGCTTCCTGATCACGCTGGTGCTCGCGGCGGTGTTCTCGACCATCGGCGGGGCGATCGGGGGTGCGGTATTCAAGGTCGAGCCGCCGGCTGCGGCTCCGCCGCCGCCGCCGATGACCGGAGGAGCGGCGCCACCGCCGACCCCCTGAGTCGCGCGAACCCCAGGACGTCCGCGCACGGACGGAGCGATCGTCCGTGCGCGGACGTTTCCGTCCCGTGCGGCCCCGCGCAGCCGGGTCTGCGGGTGGCCCGGGCCTTGCTGTTCCTCCGTCGCGCGGAGGGAGCGTCGGCTCCCGGCCGGCGGTGGCGAGAACGGGACCCTCGACGCCGGCGGCAGGGTACCGCCGGGTGGTGGCTGAAGTTCTTTCGAGGAGGCGGCTTCAGTCCCCACCCGTTCTTGGCGCGCGCATCGCGGTGCTAAGATCGGCCGATGGAAGACGCAAGGTCGTCGGGACTGCCTTGTTTTTTGGGTGACGGCGCCGACACCCCGTTCGAACGGGCCGCCGTCGCCGTGCTGCCCGTCCCGTTGGAGGCCAGCGTTTCCTACGGCACCGGGGCGGGTCGGGGTCCGCGCGCGATCCTCGAGGCTTCGACCCAGGTCGAGCTGTACGACGAGCAGCTCGGGCTCGAGCCCTACCGAGCGGGAATCTGGACCGCGCCGGCGCTCGAGGTTTCCGGCCGGGCATCCCTGGAACACACCGTCCGGGCCATCGGCGCCCGGGTCGGCGAGCTGATGGACGCCGGCAAGTGGGTGGTCACGCTCGGAGGCGAGCACTCGCTCACCCCCGGGCCGGTCGCTGCGGCCGCGGCGCGCCACCCGGGCCTGACCGTGTTCCAGCTCGACGCCCACGCGGACCTCAGGGAGTCGTACGAGGGCAACCGCTGGAGCCACGCCTGCGCCATGGCGCGCAGCCTCGAGCATGCCCCGGTGCGCGCGGTCGGGATTCGCAGCTACTGCCGGGAGGAGGCCGAGCGGATCGCGGCCGGCATTCCCGGCTACGAGATCGTGCACGGCTGGGAGCAGCGGCAGCCCGGCTGGATCGACCGCGCCCTGGCCGGGCTGGACGGCCGGCCGGTCTACCTGACCGTCGACGTCGACTACCTCGATCCCGCGGTCGTGCCGGCGACCGGAACCCCGGAGCCCGGCGGCGGGAGCTGGTGGTCGACGCTGGAGCTGCTGGACGGCCTGTTCGACCGCGCCGCGGTCGTGGCCTGCGACGTCGTCGAGCTGGCCCCCGCCCCGGGGCTCCACCACGCCGATTTCACCGTGGCCCGGCTGGTCCACAAGCTGATCGGGCTGCGCGCCCGGGGGCTGGATCGGCGGAATCCCGCCGTTTGTTGACACCTCCGCGCGCCGCTCCCTAAGTTAGACAGGACGCGGCCGCTCCGTGGTGGACGGTCGCGCCATGCCCGGCGTGTGCCGCCGGGCCGGGACGGGCAGCATGATCACCGGCTTCAACACCGACGTCGAGTACGAAGGGCGCGTGTTCCACGTCCAGACCGAGGACAAGGGCCGCGCCAACCCCGTCGTCGAGAGCCTGGTCTACAGCGGCGGTGAGATCGTCGACTCGTTGAAGACCCCCTACGACGAGCTGGCCCGGTCCGCGGAGTACTCGGAGGACGAGGTGTTGCGGCGGATGGAGACCCAGCACCAGTCCGTGATCCGGGACATCACCAGCGGCAAGTACGACCCCGAGGGTCCCAAGCCGTTCGGCTACAACATCATCACCAATCGCAGTCTCGACGCGGTCGTGCTGGAGTTCCTGAGCCAGCAGGCCGGGGTCGGGCAGATCCGCCTGGAGATGGAGCGGCACCAGGTGCTGGTCGCGGGGCAGCGGCCCTCGATCGCGTTCCGGGTGCTCGATGCGGCGAACGAGAACCCCGTTCCCGGCGCCCACGTCGTGGTCAAGCTGATCTCGACACAGCAGCGCCCGCGCGAGTTGTTCGCCGGCGAGACCGACGCCGAGGGCCGCGTCACGGCGGAGTTCGAGATCCCGGTGACCGAGAACGCCGAGGCGGCGATCGTATGCCAGGCCGAGGCGTCCGGCACCAACTCCGAGATCAAGCAGCTGATCCGCAAGGCCGCGCCGGACATCGAGGCCGCGGGCTAGCGCCGGGTCGTGCTCAGCGCGCCGCCCGCACGCCCCGGGCCCGCGCCATCTCGCGCTCGGCCTCGCGCTTGCGCTTGTCTTCCCGCTTGTCGTGCTGCCGCTTGCCCCGTGCCAGCACCAGCTCGACCTTGATCCGACCCCGCTTGAGGTACATCCGAGTCGGTACGATCGTCACGCCGCCCGAATCGGTCTCACGGGCCAGCTTGCGGATCTCGCGGGCGTGCAGCAACAGCTTGCGGACGCGCAGCGGCTCGTGGTTCTCGCGGTTGCCGTGCGTATACGGGCTGATGTGGGCGCCGTGCAGGTAGACCTCGCCGTCGCGGACCCGGGCGTAGGCCTCCTTGAGGTTGACCCGCCCCTCCCGCGCCGACTTGACCTCGGTGCCGGTCAACGCGATGCCGGCCTCGAACCGCTGGAGCAGGTGGTAGTTGTGCGAGGCGGCGCGATTGACGGCCAGGGTGGGATCAGCGGCCCCGCGTTTGTTTTTCTTTCTGGCCAAGCCCGTTTCTCTTTTCCGGGATCGCGCACCCGTCCGATCCGTCGAGTATAACAAGCGGTGTAGAATGCCGCCGTCGCGGGCCCAAGCGGGGAACCGCGGCGCGGACAACGGTAGGGACCACGATGCAAGTCGTTCATATTCGATTCCCCGACGCGGCGCGGTCGCAGGCCTGTACGGCCGGCAGCCACCAGCTCGACGTCGGTGACAACTGTGTCGTCGACACCGACCGCGGGCCGGCCTTCGGCACGGTGACCCAGGCGGTGCTCGACAACCCGTTCTACGACGAGAAGACCGGAGCGCGTTTGCCTCGGGTGCTGCGCCTGGCCACGCGCGACGACGAGGAGGCGTTTGCGCACAAGGTCGCGCACGAGCGGGCGGCGCGCGAGTATTGCCTGGGCAAGATCGCCGAGCGTCGGCTCGAGATGCGGCTGGGCCAGGTCGAGCGGCAGCTCGACGGCAAGAAGACGATCTTCTACTTCACCGCCGAGCGCCGGGTGGATTTCCGGGGGCTCGTGCGCGACCTGGCGGGCAAGTTCCGCACCCGGATCGAGCTGCGGCAGGTCGGCGCCCGCGACGACGCGGGCATGCACGGCGGTTGCGGGCCGTGCGGGCGCTCGCTGTGCTGCTCGACGTTCCTGCGCAAGTTCGAGCCGGTCTCGATGAAGATGGCCAAGGAGCAGGGCCTGTCGCTCAACCCGTCCAAGATCTCCGGGATGTGCGGGCGCCTGATGTGCTGTCTCAAGTACGAGTACCAGCCGAAGGCCAAAGGAGGCGGGCAGCGACCCGCGGCGCGGGCCTGCGGCGCCGGCGGCGGGTGAACCAGCCGCGCCGGCCTTCGGTGAAGGCCTACTCGCCCAGCTCGTCCAGGTAGCGCCGAAGCTCGGCGCGCTTCAGCCCCAGCGCGCGCGCGGCGCGCCGCAGCGCCTCGCGCCGGTCGCCCCCGGCCTCGGCCAGCGCGGCACTCCACGCAGCGCGGACGCGCTCGACGGCCCGGTCGTCCTCGGTCGGCGTGGGACGCCCCGTGGCGCCGGCGATCGCCAGCACGATCTCGCCGCGCAGCGGCTGCCGGGTCAGCGCGCTCGCGACTTCCGTCGCGGTGCCGCGGAGCACGGTCTCGTGCTGCTTGGTCAGCTCGCGTCCCAGCGCCAGCGCGCGCTCGCGGCCGAACACGTCGCCGATGTCCCGCAACGCCGCGGCGATGCGGTGCGGCGTCTCGAACGCCACGATCGTTCGCGTCTCGTCGCGCAGCTCGCGCAGCCGGCGCCGCCGCTCGCCGGCGCGGTGCGGGAGGAAGCCCTCGAACACGAACCGCGTGCCCTCGAACCCCGCCACGGCGAGGACCGCCACGACCGCGGACGGACCCGGGATCGGCGACACGCGCAGCCCGGCGTCGTGCACCGCGCCGACCAGCAGGGCGCCGGGGTCCGAGACCCCCGGGGTCCCGCCGTCGGAGACCAGCGCGACGTCGTGCCCGGCGCGGAGCGCGGTCAGGATCGGCTCGAGCCGCTCGCGCTCGTTGAACTTGTGGCACGACAGCATGCGGTTGTCGATGCCGAAGCGGGCCAGCAGCTTGGCGGTGTGGCGCGTGTCCTCGCAGGCGATCAGCGCCACCTCGGAAAGCACGCGCCGCGCCCGCGGGGCGAGGTCGTCGAGGTTGCCGATCGGCGTGGCGACGACGTACAGCGTGCCCGGCATCGCGCGGGAGCATAGCACGCGTCGACGGCCGCACGAGCAGGACGCGGGCCCGTCACGGTGCGACGGCGGTCGCGGACTCTGCGGGGAGCAGCTCGACGTGGAACGTCACCTGCACCGTGCGCTTGACCCGCACGAACAGGAACGAGGGATCGGGAACGCCGAACTCGCTCCAGCCCAGCTCGACGGAGCCGTCGACGAGCCAGCGCGCCCCGGCGCTCCGCAGCTCGACCGCGATCTCGACCGGCCGCGTGACCCCGCGGATCGTCAGATCTCCGCGCAGCGCGTGACAGCTGGCGGCCGCGGCGGGGCACTCGGGGCCCGCCGCCCCGAGCGAAGCCGGCCGGAACTCGATCGTGGGGTGCTGTTCCACCGCGAGACTCTCGCGGTACATCTTGCGGTCGCGCTTGCGGTTTCCGGTCTCGAGCGTCGCGGGGTCGATCACGATCCGCCCGGCGAGGCGCAACGTCCCCTCCGGC
>JBFKMV010000225.1:0-6601 GCA_041629655.1 Candidatus Polarisedimenticolaceae bacterium | reverse complement strand
GCGGCTCCCGACACCTTTCTTCACGTCTGGAGCGGGGCCGACCGGAGTGTCGCTCCGGGCTCAGGGGTCGTGTGCCGCCGTGCCGCACCAACGGTCCAAGGCGCTGAACGCGTCCGCGCATTCCGGCGCGGCGCGGTGGCGTGTGCTCGCCGCGGCCGTGGCGCTGGCATTGCTCCCGGCGGGGCTCGCCGCGCAGGCCCCGCTCGAGATCGTCAACGTCGCGGTGTGCGATTACGACGACCCGCTGGGGCCGGGACGGCTCACGTCGCGCTCCAACCGCGTCGTCACGGGCGTGCTGGCCGCGGACTGCCTGCTGGAGCCGCCGCAGCTCGCGGTCGCGCCGCCGGGCACGGTGTCACCCGGCACCCTGCTGACCTACACCGTGACCGCCCGCAACGGCACCGGTGGCCCGGTGACCGGGATGGTGCTGGACCTCCCGCTGGACGCGGAGCTGGACGAGCCGCTGTCGTTCTCCGACGGCGCGCTCCCGCTGGTGGACGGCGGCAGCGCGGCCGTCACCGGGAGCTACGATCCGGTGGGGCGACGGCTGACCTGGAGCGTCGACCGGCTCGAGGACGGGGAGACGCTCGCGGTCGTGGCGGAGATCCCGGTCCGCGTCGACGCCGGCGCCGACTCCAGCGTGACGATGCGCGCCTCGTGCGTCGCCGACGGCTGCCTGGATCCGATCGACAGCAACCCCGTCGACAACCCGGTGGTTCCGCCGGTGCTCGAGCTGACCAAGCGAGCCGACCGCCCGGCCGCGGTGCCGGGCGACGCGGTGCTGTACGAGCTCACGCTGACGCACACCGGCGTCGCGCCGGACCTCGCGGCGGCGAGCATCGTCGACGTGCTGCCCGCGGGCCTGCGCTACGTGCCGGGCAGCGCGACGCTCGACGGTGTGCCGCTCGCCGATCCCGCCGTCGGCGAAGACGGCCGCACGCTGACCTTCGACCTCGGCCCACTGGCCCCCGGCGAGACGCGCGTGCTGCGGCTGGCGGCGATCGTGGTCCCCGGCGCGCGGCAGGGCGAGGCCGTCAACCGCGCCCGCGCCGTCGCGCAGACGGCGGCGGGGGCGAGCCTGGAATCTGCGCCGGCCGCCGCGTCGGTCCGGATCACCCCGGGCCCGTTCAAGAGCGAGGCCTACCTGGTCGGCCGGGTCTTCGTGGACGACGACGGCGACGGCCGGCCCGGCGCGGACGAGCCCGGCGTGCCGGGCGTGCTGGTGCTGACCGAGAACGGTCGCGGGGCGGTCACCGACATCACCGGCCGCTGGCACATCGAAGGCGTGCGTCCCGGCGTGCGCGTGCTGCGTCTCGATCCGGCGACGTTGCCGGACGACCTCGCCCCGCTCGATGGCGGCGCGGAGTGGGCCGGCAACCACCGCACGCGATTCGTCGAGGCCCGGCCCTCGACGCTGGTCGTGGCGGACTTCCCCGTGGGACCGGCCGGTGCGGCGCGGTGCCGCGTCGAGCGCGGGCCGGCCGTGCTGGTGCTGCCGTCGGCGACCCTGTTCGGCGATGACGGAGCGCCGCTCCCGGGCTTCGCGGCGCGGATCGACGAGACGGCCGGCTGGCTGACCTCGCTGGGCGGCCGCGAGAGCGTTACGCGCGTCCGCTGCTCGCCGGACGGGCCGGCGCCGGACCCGGCAGGCGAGCGTTTGCGGGAGCACCTGGAACGCTCGCTCGGCGCCGCGGTGCCGGCGCCCGCGCCCGCAACGCAAGCGCCGGCGTCGCCCTTCGAGCGGTTGTTGCGCACGGCCCCGCTCGAGGCCTCGATCGTCGCCCCGGCCAGCGGCACGCGGACCCATCGCCGCGCGATCGACGTGGACGTGGTGGTGCCGGACGACCGGAAGCCGGAGCTGCGCGTCAACGGCGACACCGTCTCCGCGGGGCGCATCGGCGCGACGGCCAGGCTCCCCTCGCGCGGCCTGGCCGCGATGCGGTACGTCGGGGTGGAGCTGGCGGCCGGACGCAACGTGCTGGCGCTGTTCGCCCGGGACGCGGCCGGCGAGCCCGCGGAAACGCCGCTGGCGGAGAGCGAGGTCTACCTGCCGGGCGCGGCCGTCGAGCTGCGACTGGTCGTGCCGGGCGAACGCTGGACCGCCGACGGTGCCTCGCCCGGGGAGCTGATCGTCGAGGCCGTCGACGCCGCGGGCGTGCGCGCCGCGGAACGCCCGGTGGTCACGCTGCACGTGGAGGGCGCCGAGCCGGTCACGGCGGACCATGATCCGCTGAGCGAGGGTCTCCAGGTCCGGCTCGCCGACGGTCGTGCGCGCGTCCGCTTCGCGCCCCGCACGTTGCCGGGCCGCGTGCACGTGGTGGCGCGCTGGCAGGCGCTCGACGCCGAGCGATTCGTGGACGTCGTGCCCGGGGGCGGCGGCTGGCGCGTGACCGGTCTCGCCGAGGGACGCGCCGCGGGCGACGCGGGTCTCGAGGGCGACGGCGGGCGGGCGCCGGGGCTGGACGACGGGATCGAGGACGGCGGCAGCGGCCGCCTCGCGGTGTTCGCCCGCGGCCCGGTGGGCGACTCCTCGCGGCTCACACTGTCGCTCGACACCGATCGCGACCGGGACCGCGAGCGGCTGTTCGGGTTGCCCGAGCCGGACCTGTTCTTCCCCGTCGCCGGTGACACGAGCCGCCGCACCGAGGAGGCCGAGACGCAGGGCAAGCTGTTCGCGCGGCTCGACGGGCCGCGCGGCCACGCGCAGTGGGGTGACTTCGAGACCGGCTTCGAGCGCACCGAGCTGGCGCGCTACGACCGGCGGCTGAGCGGCGCCAGCGGACGCGTCGGGGGCGGAGCCGTCGCGTTCGAGGGGTTCGCGGCCTCGACCGGGCAACGCGCCACGCGGGACGTGTTCGCGCCGGACGGCACCTCGGGACCGTTCCTGCTCACCGCTTCCCCGGTCGTCGCCCGCTCCGAGACGGTGATCGTCGAGACGCGCGACCGCTTCCGGAGCGACAAGGTGCTGCGACGCACGGTCAAGCGGCGCGATCTCGACTACAGCCTCGATCCGCTGTCCGGCGCGATCCTGCTCAACGCCCCGCTACCGCCCTTCGACCCCGAGCTCAACCCGTTGCGGATCGTCGTGCTCTACGAGACCGAGAACGGGGGCGACGACCAGCTCGCCGCGGGCGGGCGGTTGTCACTGAGCGCGGGCGAGACGTTCGAGGCCGGCCTGTCGGCGGTGCACGAGCAGCGGGACGGCAACGACCTGGGGCTCTACGGGATCGACCTGAGCTGGCGGCCGGTGCCCGGCACGGTGGTGCGCGGCGAGGTCGCGAGCAGCGAGCTCGACCGTTCCGAGTCCGCCGTGCGGCTCGAGGTGGCGTCCCGTGTCGGGACGGAGCTCCGGTGGGAGCTGTCGTACCGCGACCTGCCCGCGGGCTTCTCCAACCCGAGCCTGCTCGGTGCTCCGGAGGTCGGCACGCGGCACGCCGGCGGAAGCGTGCTGTGGCAGCCGGACGAGACGTGGCGGATCAAGGGCGAGGCGTTCACGCAGCAGGACCAGGCGCTCGACCTCGAGCGCACGGTCGCCGGCATGCAGGCCGAACGCAAGGTCGGCGAGCGGCTGGCGGTGCTGGGCGGCGCGCGGCACGTCTCGACGTCCGGCGGTCCGCTCGCCGACGCGTCGTCGACGCTGGTGCAGGGTGGCCTGCGGGGGCGGCTGACCCGGCGCCTCAGCGGCGAGCTGGTGCGCGAGCAACGGGTCGGCGGCGAGGCCGCGTTCGGCTTCCCCACCCGCACCTCGGCCGGCCTGGGCTACGAGCTGCGGGAGGGCACGCGGCTGTTCCTGCGCCAGGAGCTCGAGTCGGGCAACGGCCCGGACCGCGACCGCACCGTGCTCGGTCTGGAGAGCCGCGTCGGCGCGAATACCAAGGCGCTCCACCAGTACACCCTCGACGGGACCCAGGACGGCGCCGCGCTGCGCTCGATGTCCGGCGTCGAGACCGTGCTCCCGCTCGACGACCGCAGCTCGCTGCGCTTCAGCGCGGCCCGGCTGGACACCATGCGCGGCGACGGCCGCACCGATTTCACGAGCCTCGCCGGCGGCTACGAGTATCGCGCCGGCGCGTCGCTGCTCACCGCCCGCTACGAGCTGCGCGTCGGCGACCAGGACGTGCGGCACCTCGTGACCGGCGCCGGCGCGTTCCGCCCCAACGCTGCCTGGACGGTGTTCGTGCGCGAGCGCCTGTTCGCCACCGATCCCGACGCCGGCGGCACGGCGTGGCGCGCCGAGGGCCTGCTGGGCGCCGCGTACCGCCCCGCCGCCAAGACCTGGCGCGCGCTGGCGCGGCTGGACCATTCGACCTCGGCCGGGACCGCCAGCGGCGCGGGCGGCGTCGCGCCGGGCGGTGTGCTGCCCGAGCCCGCCGGCTCGGCGACGACCGCACTGCCCGCCCCCGCTGCGCCCGGCATCGGCTTCGGCCCCGGCCGCACCGCCGCGATCGTGGGCCGCGACAGCCTCGCCCTGTCGCTGGCCGCGGGGGCGCGCCTGACCTCGCGCCAGCGTCTCGCCATCTCCCTGATCGGCCGCCACGTGGGCGACGATCCCGCGGCCGGGCTGTCCTCGACGCTGACCCACCTGATCTCGCTCCACCACACCACCGAGATCCACCGCCGCTTCACCCTCGGCGGCAGCCTGCGCCGCTTCGCCGAGCGCGAGACCGGCGTGGCGACCCACGGCGCCGGCATCGAGCTGGGCTTCCTGGTGCTGCGCGACCTGTGGGTCACCGGCGGCTACAACGTCGCCGGCTTCGAGGACGACGGGCTGCCCGGGGCGGACAACACCGAAAGCGGCCCGTTCGTGTCGGTGCGGTTCAAGTTCGACGAGCACAGCCTGCGGCTGGATCGGTGAACCAGCGGGGACCGCGCGCGCCTCCACTCTCGCTGCCGGACACGAATCGAAGATCGCCGCAGCTGCGGAGTCGCTTCCCGACACGCGCCCGAGAAACCTCGTTTCGGCGCCACTGGCACGTAGCATCCAAGACATCGAAGGGGCAGCACGCTGTTTTACTCTCTCGCCCACGAATCCGGCCCTCGAACGAGTCGAGGTCTCCCACGGTTTGGGTCTGAATTGAGGCTTGAATTCGGAGTGCACGGCGGGTTAGACGACGAGAAAGGCCGCGGCACACGCCCGATTCACTCGACCGAGGAGGCGCCGATGTCCCGTTCTTCCATGCGTTGTCGGGGTGGAGTCTACGTTCTCGCTCTCGCTCTCGGACTGTTCGCGTCCGTCGATCCGATCGCTCAAGAGGACGAAGGTCCGCTCTACGTTCCAGGCGAGTTGCTCGTCAAGCTGAAGCCGGAGGCGACCGACGGCGACCGCTCGGCGATCCTGGCTCGCCTGTCGGCGCAGTCGCTGCGGTTGTTCCGGTCGGGCGCCGAGCACTGGACGCTCGGTGGCGGAATCGACACGACCCAAGCGCTGGAGCTGCTGGCCTCGAACCCCAATGTCCAGTTCGCCGAGCCCAACTACATCGTCCAGGCCGATCTGATCCCGGACGATACCCGCTATCCGGAGCTGTGGGGTCTCCACAACACCGGACAGACCGGCGGCACCCCGGGCGCCGACATCGATGCCGAGCTGGCCTGGGACATCACGACCGGCGCCGGCAGCGTCGTCGTGGCCGTGATCGACACGGGAGTCGACTACGGCCACCCCGACCTCGTGGACAACATCTGGACGAACCCCGGCGAGATCCCGGGCAACGGCCTCGACGATGACGGCAACGGTTACGTCGATGACGTTCATGGCTGGGACTTCATCAACAACGACAACGATCCGATGGACGACCACAGCCACGGCACGCACGTGTCCGGCACGATCGGGGCCCGCGGCAACAACGGACTCGGCGTCGTCGGCGTGAGCTGGCAGGTCCGGATCATGGCGCTGAAGTTCCTCGGGGCGGGAGGTTCCGGATCGACCGCGGACGCGGTGCGGGCGGTCGAGTACGCCACCCTGATGGGTGTCGACATCACGAACAATTCATGGGGCGGCGGCGGATTCTCCCAGGCGCTCCTGGACGCCATCAACGCCGGCGGCCAGGCGGGGGTGCTGTTCGTCGCGGCGGCCGGCAACTCCGGCCTGAACACCGACATCTCGCCGCACTACCCGTCCAGCTACGACAGCGATGCGGTGCTTTCGGTGGCCGCCACCGATGCCGACGACCGGCTCGCGGGGTTCTCCAACTACGGGGCCACCACGGTCGACCTCGGGGCTCCGGGCGTCAGTACCCTCAGCTCGGTGCCCGGCGGCGGATACGGCTTCAAGTCCGGGACGTCGATGGCCGCGCCCCACGTGAGCGGCGCCGCCGCGTTGCTTCGCTCGCTGCGCCCGGGTCTGGAGCTGGGCGCTCTCAAAGGCCGCTTGATGAGCGAGGGCGATCCGATTCCGGCTTTGGCCGGGACCACCGTGTCCGGCAACCGGCTCAACGCGTACCTCGCCGTCCGGGAGCCGGACGACATCGCTCCCGGCGGTGTCGCGGACCTGACGGTCGAGTCGGTTGGCATCACCGACGCCACCCTGATCTGGACGGCCCCCGGTGACGACGGAACCACGGGCACCGCCAGTTCCTACCACCTGCGCTATGCGCTCGTTCCG
>JBFKMV010000224.1:0-6863 GCA_041629655.1 Candidatus Polarisedimenticolaceae bacterium | reverse complement strand
TCGATCTCCAGCCACTTCTTGTTGATTCGCAAATCGACGACGCTCCAGGGCAGCCGCCGCCCGGGATCCCAGTCCCCGTGGGCGTAACGCTCGGGGTCGACGCCCTCCTCGCGGAAGGCCCGGTCCCAGGCCGGCTTGTTGAACAGCTCGTCCCAGCCGTCGAAGCGCGCCCCGCCGCGCCAGGCCCGCTCCAGCACCCCGCACAGCCGCCGGTCGCCGCGCGAGAACACCGCCTCGAGAAAACTCGTCTCGCAGGTGTGATGCTTGAAGCGCACGCCGCGCCGCACGCGGCCGGCGATGCGATCCTGCTTGCGATAGATGCTGTCGACGCGATCCATGCCGATCCACTGGAACGGCGTCTCGGCCTTGGGGATGAACGACGACGCCGACAGGGTCACCTCGACCCGGCCCTTCTTGCGCACACGGCGACCGATCTCGACGATGCGGTGCGCCAGGTCGACGGTGCCGTCGACGTCGGCCTCGGTCTCGGTCGGCAGCCCGATCATGAAGTACAGCTTGATCACGTCCCAGCCGGCCTCGAACGCCAGCCGGCAGGCGTTCAGGATCTGCTCCTCGTCGAGGTTCTTGTTGATCACGTTGCGCAGGCGCTGGGTGCCGGCCTCGGGGGCGATCGTGAACCCGGACTTGCGCACGCGGCGCACCTCGCGCGCCAGGTCCTCGGTCATCGTCGAGGCGTGCATCGAGGACAGCGAGACCGAGACCTGCTCCGGCTCGAAGCGGTCCATCAGGTCGAACATCAGCGGATGGATCGCGCCGTACTCGCCCGTGTTGAGCGACGACAGCGAGAACTCGTCGTACCCCGTGGCGCGAATCGAGCGGATCACCGTGTCGCGGACCTGGTTCGGGTCGCGCTCGCGGGTCGGCCGGTAGACGTAGCCGGCCTGGCAGAAGCGGCAGCCCACCGGGCAGCCGCGCATCAGCTCGACCGAGACGCGGTCGTGGACGATCTCGCCGTGCGGCACGATGATCCGGTCCGGGAACGGGTAGGCGTCGAGGTCCATCACGATCCGGCGCTTGACCGGGTACGGCGTGTCGCCGTCGCGCGGCACCGGCACCAGCAGTCCGTTGGACCCGGTCTCCAGTTCGTACAGCTCGGGAGCGTAGATCCCCTCGATGCGGCTCAGCTCGCGGATCCGGGCCCGGCGCGGCGCGCCGGCGCGCTTGAGCTGCTTCAGCCGCTCCAGGAACTCGGGGATCATCTCCTCGCCGTCGCCGACGAACACCAGATCCACGAAGTCGGCCAGCGGCTCGACGTTGAACACCACCGGGCCCCCGACGACGATCAGCGGGTCGTCGTCGCCGCGCTGCCCCGAGCGCAAGGGGATCCCGGCCAGGTCCAGCATCTCCAGCACGTTGGTGAACGTCATCTCGTACTGCAGCGAGAAGCCCAGCACGTCCAGCTCGGCCAGCGGCGTCCGGGTCTCCAGCGTCGCCAGCGGCACCCGCTCGCGCCGCAGCGCGTCCGCCATGTCGGGCCAGGGGCAGAACACCCGTTCGGCCGCGGTGTCCTCGCGCGCGTTGAGCAGCGAATACAGGATGCGGTAACCGAGGTGGGACATCCCGATCTCGTAGACGTCCGGGAAACCGAGCCCGAACGTCAGGTCGACCGCGCGGTGGTCCTTGACCACCTCGTTCCACTCGCCGCCGATGTAGCGCAGCGGGCGCTGCACCCCGGCCAGCAGCCCCTGGTAGCCGGCCTCGATTCCGCCAGGCAGCAACGTGCTTTCGGCCATCCGCCGTCCTCCGCCGGATCGTCGTGACAACCGGAGGATTCTAGCAAAACGGGCCGGCGGGGCGCCGAGCGGAGGCTCAGTTGACGAACCGGCGCGAGCGGACGTTGACGATCAGCGCGATTCCGGCCAGCGACGTCAGCAACGCCGATCCGCCGTACGAGACCAGCGGCAACGGTACGCCGATGGTGGGCAGCCGGCCGAGCACCATGCCGATGTTGATGGCGAGCTGACCCGTGATCCAGGCCACCACGAGCAGACAGATGTAGGTGCCCAGCCGGTCCTGCGCGGACAGCGCGGCCAGCACGCCGCGGAACAGCACGTAGTAGAACAGGCCGAGCACCGCGATCGCGCCGATGAAGCCCAGCTCCTCGGCCAGCACCGCGAGGATGAAGTCGGTGTGCTGGGCCGGCAGGTAGTTGAGCTGGCTCTGGGTGCCGCGGAACAGCCCCTTGCCGACGAGCCGGCCGGAGCCGATCGCGATCTTCGATTGCCGCACCTGGTAGCCGACACCGGACGGATCGCGCGCGTCGTCGAGCACGGTCAGGATCCGCTCGCGCTGGTAGTCCTTGAGCTGCGTCCAGCCGATCGGCGCCAGCAGCATCGCGGCCAGCAGCGCCAGCAACACGATCCGCCACGGAACGCCGCCGAGCAGGATCGCGGCGAGGTAGATCGGCACGAAGATCAGCGCCGTTCCGAGATCGGGCTGGAGCGCCACCAACCCCATCGGCGTCCCGACGAGCAGCCCCATCTCCAGCAGGTGCCGGAACGCCAGCCGGTCGCGCACCCGCACCGCGAGATAGGCGGCCAGCGCGAGACAGGTGGTCCACTTGGCGAGCTCCGAGGGCTGCAGCCGCAGCGGCCCGAAGACCAGCCACGAGCGGTTGCCCGCGACCTCCCGCCCGATGAACATCACCAGCACCAGCAGGCCGATCGCCCCGGCATGCAGCGCCAGCGCCGCCTGGGCCCAGACGTGATAGTCGACCCAGATCACCACGCAGGCCACCACCACGCCCAGCAGCAGCCAGATCACCTGCTGCCGCCACAGCCCCTCGTTGGATTGCTCCAGCGTGGCGGAGGCGATTCCCAGGATGCCGATCCCGACCAGCGCCAGCGTGGTCAGGATCGTCGGCAGGTCGATGTTATCGAGAAGCCTGCGCGCGGACACGCGTCAACTCCGGTCGCGGTCCGCTGCCGGCGCGCAGCGCATCCGGCTCGCGCGACGGCTCGGACGGCGGGTTGAATAGGACCTCCAGCACCTTGCGCGCGACGGGAGCGGCCGTCGTGCCGCCGTGGCCGCCGTGCTCGATCACGACCGCGAACGCCACCACCGGGTCCTCGGCCGGGGCGTAGCCCACGAACCACGCATGGTCGCGCTCGGCCTTGGGCAGCTTGTCGGCGTCGATGCCCGCCGAGTGCTTGTACAGCTGCGCGGTGCCGGTCTTGCCGGCCACCCGCACGCCGGCCACGCGCCCGCGGCGCCCCGTCCCGTGGTCGACGACGTCCTCGAGGGCGCCGCGGATCGGCTCGAACGTGGCCGGGGAGACGGCCAGCTCGACGGGCGGCCCGCCGGTGCCCCGGATCAGGTGCGGCGAGGGCAGCTTCCCTGCGGTCGCGACCGCGGAGATCATGGTGGCCATCTGGACCGGCGTCACGGCCAGCAACCCCTGCCCGATCGACAACGAGACGGTGTCGCCGGGGTACCACGGCTCGCGCATCGACTCGCGCTTCCAGGCCCGGCTGGGCAGGATCCCCGTGCGCTCCCCCGGGACGTCGATCCCGGTGCGACGCCCCAGGTTGAACTGGTCGCCGTACTGGTGGATCACGTCGATGCCGAGCTGCTGGCCGAGCAGGTAGAAGTACACGTTGCACGAATGCGTCAACGCCTTGCGCAGGTCGACCGTGCCGTGCCCGCCCCGCTTCCAGCACAGGAAGCGCCGGTTGTACAGCTTGACCGATCCGGCGCAGTGCACGGTGTGCGAGGGCGTGATCGTGCCCGTCTCCAGCCCGGCCACCGCCATCACGACCTTGAACGTCGACCCCGGCGCGTAGAAGCTGTCGATCACGCGGTCGTGCAGCGGGCGCAGCGGATCGCGGGTGATGCCGTTCCACTGCTCGTGGCTGATTCCGTTGGCGAAGTCGTTCGGGTCGTAGAACGGCGAGGAGGCCAGCGCCAGCACCTCGCCGGTCCGCGGATCGAGGAACACCGCGGCGCCGGCCTCGCCGCGCAGCGCGTCGTGCAGCGCCCGCTGCAGGCGCACGTCGAGCGTCAGCTCGAGCCGCTCGCCGTCCCGCGGTTCCTGGCCGCGCGGCGCGGGCCCGGGCATCTGCCGGCCCAGCGTGTTCACCGAGACGAACTTGAACCCGCGGTGGCCGCGCAACCGTTCGTCGTAGCCGCGCTCGACGCCAGACTTGCCGATGATGTCGCCGCGCTGGTACTCGTCGCCGCGGCTGCGGGCGAGCTGCGCCTCGCTGACCTCGCCCACGTAGCCCAACGCGTGCGCCACCACGTCGCCGAACGGGTAGCTGCGGCGGGCGCGCTGGATCACCTCCACGGAGGGAAACAGCTCGGGCCGGGCCTCGACCCAGGCCAGCTCCTCGAGCTGCACGTCCTCCTTGAGCACCAGCGGCTCGAACAGCGGTCGCGACTGCATCGTCTTCCAGCGCTCGCGCAGCGTCTCGTAGGGTGTGCCGAGGAGCGGCGCCAGCCGCTGGAGCTGGCCGGTCACGTCCCGCGCGTCCTCGCGCAGCAGCACCAGGCTCAGCGAGGGACGGGTCGAGGCCAGCACGTCGCCGTGCCGGTCGACGATCACGCCGCGCGACGGGCTCAACAGGACCCGGCGCAGCCGGTTGCTCTCCGCCAGCCGGGCATACTCGTCGCCGCGGACCACCTGGAGGTACCAGAAGTCCATCACGAAGAACAACGTGAGCAGGATCAACAGGCCGTGGAGCAGATGCACCCGGCGGTCCAGCCGGCGGCCGGTCAGGTAGGCCTTGTGCTCCCAGCGATCCCGGTAGTCCATGTTCGCCCTGCCGCGCCCGGCGTGCTAGGCGCGTCGCGCCAGGCCCGCGTCGAGACGGTCCCGGCGCAGGCCTCTTTCCACTATGAGGAAACTGGCCGCCACGAGCAAGCCCATGATCCCGGCCCGCAGCAGCAGCTCCTGGGGCCGGACCGGCGGGGCCTGCTCCTCCAGCAGCCGCCGCAGCACCAGCTCCAGGCCGCTGTCGCCGAGCGACGCCAGCACGCCGCCCAGGAAGCGGGCCCAGGAGCGGGTCAGCTCGAAGCGCGAGGCCAGCCCCCCCAGCGCCCAGCCGAGGAGTGTCTTCTTGAACCCGTTCAGCCCGAACACACCGACGTGGAACCAGGCGTCCTCGAGCAGCCCCGCGGCGCAGCCGACCAGCATCCCGGCGCGCTGCGAGCGCGCGAAGGCGTACCACACGACCGGCAGCATCATCAGGTCGAGGTGTCGGGCGGCCGCCGGCGCCAACCGGGCCAGCGCCTCCTGCAACATCAGGCACAGCAGCAACGCGGCGATCGCCCGGAGCAGCTTCACGATCCGCCCCCGCCGTCGGCGGCGTCGAGCAGGCGGCTGCCGACCGGCTCGAGCAGCACCAGCACCTCTTCCAGCGCGTGTGGGTCGACCGCCGGACGCAGCCGGACCTGCTTGCTGATGCCGGCGTCGTCGCCGACGAAACCGACCGTGCCGATGCCCACGCCGCGCGGGAACACGCCCTCCCGTCCCGAGGTCACGACGCGGTCCTCCAGCATCACGTCGGAGAACCGCGGCACGTAACGCATCTCCAGCGGTTCGTCGCCGCGGCCGTGGACCATGCCCTCGACGCGCGAGCGCTGGACCACGCCGGCGATCCGGCTGCTCGGATCGTCGAGCAATCGTACTTTGGCCAGGTGCGTGCCCGCGGAGACGACGCGTCCCACGGCGCCGCCCCACGCGATCACCGGCAGGTCGGCGTGCACGCCGTCCGCGGTGCCGCGATCGATCACGATCAACTTGTCCTGGTCGGTCAGGATCGCCGTCACCACCGAGGCCCCGATCGACTGCGGCGCCAGCGTCTCGCGCATCCCGAGCAGGCGACGCAGGCGCGGGTTCTCCAGCACCTGCTCGCGGGTCTGGGCGAGCTCCGTCTCGAGCTGGCGCACCCGGACCCGCAGCTGCTCGTTCTCGGCGTGCGCGCCGAGCAGCCGCCGCACCCCGGTGAACGCCCCGCGGAGCGCGTCCCCGGCCCCGCTGGCCACCCCCACCAGCGGCCGGGTGGCTCGCATCAGCCCGGTTTCCAGCATGTTGGCGTCGCGGTCCCCGCGGGCGCTCCCCGCCATCAGCAGCAGCTGCCCGAACAGCAGCGCCACCAGGATCAGCGCGTTCTGACGCGTGGGATTGAGGGCCGGCATCTCGGCCTCGGGACGGTTATATGGAGACCTTGCGGAGCAGGTTGAAGTCGACCAGCACCCGCCCGGTGCCCATCACCACCGAGGTCAACGGGTCGTCGGCGATCGACACCGGCAGCCCGGTCTCCTCTCGCAACCGCTTGTCCAGGTTCTTCAACAATGCCCCGCCGCCGGTCAGCACGATGCCGCGATCGACGATGTCCGCGGAAAGCTCCGGCGGCGTCTGCTCCAGGGCCACACGAACCGCTTCGATGATCGTGGCCACCGGCTCGGCCAGCGACTCGCGGATCTCCTCGTCGGAGATCGTGATGATCTTGGGCACGCCCTCGACGAGGTCGCGGCCCTTGATCTCCATCGTCAGCTCCTCGTCGAGCGGGAAGGCCGAGCCGAGCTTGATCTTGATCTCCTCGGCGGTGCGCTCGCCGATCAGCAGGTTGTACTTGCGCTTGATGTACTGGGTGACCGCCTCGTCCATCTCGTTACCGGCGACGCGCACCGAGCGCGAGTAGACGATACCGGCCATCGAGATCACGGCGACGTCCGTGGTGCCGCCGCCGATGTCGACGACCATGTTGCCGGTCGGCTCGATGATCGGCAGCCCCGCCCCGATCGCCGCCATCATCGCCTGCTCGACCAGGTAGACCTCGGTCGCCTTGGCCCGCTGGGCCGAATCCCGCACGGCGCGCTTCTCCACCTGGGTGATCTCG
>JBFKMV010000223.1:0-6910 GCA_041629655.1 Candidatus Polarisedimenticolaceae bacterium | reverse complement strand
TGGCAGTCGCTGATCTTCTTGATGTTGGCGATCACGAAGCCGACCTCGCCGACGGCCAGCTCGTCCACGGCCACCGGCTTGGGCGAGAAGATCCCGAGGTCCTCGACGTCGTAGGTTCCACCGGTGTTCATCAGCCGGATGCGGAGACCCGGCTTGAACGTGCCGTCGACGACCCGCACCAGCATCACCACGCCGCGGTAGGCGTCGTACCACGAGTCGAAGATCAACGCCTTGGGCGGCGCGTCGTAGGACCCGCCGGGCGGCGGCACACGCGCCACGATCGCCTCCAGCACCTCGTCGATGCCCAGGCCCTGCTTGGCCGATGTCGGCACGCTGCCCGCAGCGTCGATGCCGATCACGTTCTCGATCTGCTCCTTGGCCCGCTCCACGTCCGCACCGGGCAGGTCGATCTTGTTCAGTACCGGGATGATCTCGAGGTTGCTGTCCACCGCGAGGTAGGCGTTGGCCAGCGTCTGCGCCTCGACACCCTGGCTGGCGTCGACGACCAGCAGCGCGCCCTCGCAGGCCGCCAGGCTGCGGGACACCTCGTAGTTGAAGTCGACGTGGCCCGGCGTGTCGATCAGGTTGAGGTAGTACTCCTCGCCGTCGCGCGCGTCGTAGCGCAGGGTCACCGCGTGGGACTTGATCGTGATCCCGCGCTCGCGCTCGAGGTCCATCGTGTCCAGCAGCTGGTCCTGCCGCTCGCGGTCGCTGACCGCGCCGGTCCGTTCCAGCAGCCGGTCGGACAGGGTCGTCTTGCCGTGGTCGATGTGCGCGATGATGCTGAAATTGCGGATCCGACTCGATTTCATGGGGTCCCGCGGAGGCGCGACGGAGCGGCGCTAAAACCGGCAGTATAGCAACCGGATCAACCGGCGGCCGCCACGGCCCTGGACAGTGCGGCGCGGGCCAACAGACGCGTCGAGTCCAGCGTCGGCAGCGGAGAGCTCTCGTCGTCGATCAGCAGCGGGATCTCGGTGCAGCCGAGGACGACCGCGTCGCAGCCGCGACCGGCGAGCCGGCCGATGATCTCGCCGAACGCGCGGCGCGCGGGCGGCTCGAACCGGCCGTAGACCAGCTCGTTCATGATCACGTCGTCGATCGTTCCGCGGTCGGCCGCCGCGGGGATCTCGTGCTCCAGGCCGCACGCCCGGAGCTTGTCCGGGTACACCGGTCCCTCCATCAGGTAGCGCGTGCCGAGCACGCCGATGCGGCGGAAGCTGCGCTCGACCGCGGACGCCGCCACGACCTCGGCGATGTGCAGCCACGGCCGAGGAGAGCGCGCCAGGAAGTCCGCGTCGAACGCCTGGTGCACGGTGTTGTCGGGGCAGATCAGGAAGTCGGCGCCGGCCTGCGCCAGCTTGACCGCGGAGGCCAGCATCAGCCGGCCGACCTCGCCCCAGGCGCCGTCCCGGATCGGCGCCATGTAGTCGGCCAGGGGTGTCGTGTGCAGCGTGATCTCGGGATGGGCGTGAGGGCCGAGCCGCCGCGCGCCCTCGACACAGATCGTGCGGTAGCACAACGCGGCGCCCTCGGCGCTGACGGCGACGATCCCGATGTGGTCGGCCATGCCGGTCCCCTCGATCAGCAGCGAGCTGAGCTTTGCCGAGCAGCCGTTCACGCCGCGGGCGCTGGCACGCAAGATCCGCGAGGTGCTCGACGGTCCGGGAGCTAGACGCCCATGATGTGATAGCCGGCGTCGACGTACAGCGTCTCGCCGGTGATTCCCGACGCCATCGGGCTGCACAGGAACAACGCCGCATCGCCGACCTCGCGGGGCTCGATGCCGCGCTGCAACGGCGAGTGCTCGCGATGGTGGCTGATCATCCCGGTGAAGCCCGAGATGCCGCGCGCCGACAGCGTCGGCACCGGCCCGGCCGAGATCGTGTTGACGCGGATGTTCAGCGGCCCCAGCTCGTACGCCAGCTGTCGCACGGCGTGCTCCAGCGCCGCCTTGGCGCTGCCCATCACGTTGTAGTTGGGGAACACCCGCTGGCTGGCGATGAAGCTGAGCGCGACGATGCTGCCGCCTTCCTTCTCCATCAGCGGCACCGCGCGCTTGGCCAGCGCGATCAACGAATAGGCGCTGATCTCCAGCGCGACGCGCCAACCGTCCCGCGAGGTCTTGCGGAACGTGCCCTCGAGGTCCTCGCGACGGGCGAACGCGATCGAGTGCACCATCGTGTCCAGCCGGCCGTACTCGCGCTCGATCTCGGCAAACACGCCGTCGATCTGCTCGGTGCTGGTGACGTCGCAGGGCATGATCAGCGCGTCGGGGAACTTCTCGGCGAGCTGGTTGACGTTCTTGTGCAGCCGCTCGCCCTGGTAGGTGAAGGCCAGCCGGCAGCCGGCGTCGCCCAGCGCCTCGGCGATCGCCCAAGCCAGCGAGCGTTGGTTGGCCACGCCGAGCACCAGCGCCGTCTTTCCGCTCAGGTCGATCGTGCGCAAGGTCGCCTCCGACGGGATAGATAACGCAACGACCCGGTCAAGTCAAAGCCATCGTGGTGCGCAGACTGTGGCAGCTCAAGGCCCAGTACCGGGAGTCGTACGGCGACGGACGGATGAAATGGCCCGCGACGTTGGAAAGAGCCTGAGGGGGGATCTATCCCGGGGCCTCAGAATGCGTGAACCCGGTCATGCCGGGTGTTGAGGCCGATCTCGGGGGTTATCAGCGTGCGCCGGTAGATGCTCATCCAGTGCGCGGGCACGTCGAGCCGCCAGGGGAACAGCCGTCGGGCGAGCAGGCGCGTCCAACTCCAGGGCTCTCGAGCCAGTCCGAGTCGCATTGCCGGGGTCGCGGGGCTAGGCCGTCGCTCCGAGCGCAGCTTGATCCAGTTGCGCCAGACCGCCATCAAGAAGCCACGCTCGAGCAACGCGTTGAGGCGGCGGCCGAAGGCAATCGTCTCGCGCCGATGGTGAGCCAGGCTGTGGCGCATCAACGAGTGCAGCAGGTCGACCGCAAACATCTCTCGATCGCGCCGGCGCGCTTCGGGAGACGGGCGCTGCGTCGGATTGGCGAACACTCGATGCTCGACCCGATGGCGCTGCGGGTGCGATCGCAAGCCCCCGCGATACCCGGGGTGATCGTCGGTCACCAGGGTCACCGGCGACGTCCCGTGCTGACGCGAGATCAGCAGGTCGATCACGCGCCGGAACGCGCGCGTGTACGCACCCCGTTCGGGCTCGATGGCCTTGTGCATCGGGGCCTTGCGTCCGCGACGGCGCGGAGCCGCGCGACGGTGGACGGCGTGGTCGAGCCCGTACACGAACCAGCTGCGCTGGCCGACCGGCGTGCCGAAGCCGCAGGGCAGGTTCTGGGAGACGAAGAAGGACTCGAAGTCGTCGTAGACGATCGGCTCCGCGATTCCGTCCAGGTGGCCGAGGCCGCGGGTGAGCAGCAGCAACGCGTGACGGCCGAGGCGGGCCGCCAGCCGCGTCACGGTACTGGGCGCGCAGCCCAGCGACCGTGCGAGTTGCCGGTGGGCCGATCCCGCCAGCAGGCCGCAGGCCACGGGCCGCGCCAGCTCGGCGCGCTTCAGGTAATAAGAGAACGCGAAGGTCTGCTGGGAGAACGTACGGCCGCAAGTCCGGCACCGAAACCTCGGCACCGCCCGACGGTCACGGGCACGGACGAAGACTCCATGCCGGACGAAACGGAAACCGGCGGCTTCGTGGTGAGAGCGACAGGGCTCCCACGGGCAGTGACTAGGCTCGAAGCACCCTGGTGGGATGCGCTCGACGGGCTCGGTGGGCCAGAACACGACTCGCCATCGAGAAAGAACCGTGCCAGGTCGATTCGCCCGAAGAGCTCTGCCTTCACCCCCCCAAAGCCGACCGCTTCCGGTCAGTGCCCGGCCGCAGGCGGACAGTACCCTGGTCCAGCACCGAACAGACAGGGCTGCAACAGTCTGCGCACCACCATGGGTCAGAGCTTGAGGCCTGGCACGGCGTTCAGGTCGATCCCCGCCGTTCGGCCGCCCTCGAGGTGCAGGAACCCGGCGGCGGCGATCATCGCGGCGTTGTCGGTGGTGTAGCGGGGCGAGGGGAAGTACACCGACAGTCCCTCGTCACCGGCCAGCTCGTCGAAGGCCCGGCGGAGGCGCCGGTTGCAGGCCACACCGCCGGTCACCAGCACCGTCCGCACGTTCTCGTCGCGGCACGCGCGGAGCGTGCGCTGGACGAGCTGGGTGACCACCGCCTTCTGGAACGAGGCGACCAGGTTGCGCACCGCCGGAGAGACGGCGCCTCCGACCGCGGCCCCGTGATCGAGGCCGAGCTCGAGCGTCTTGAGCCGCGCCGCCGTCTTGAGCCCGCTGAACGAGAAGTCGAGCGAGCGGTCCTTCATCACGGCGAGCGGGAAGTCGTGCGCGGCCTCGTCGGCACCCTCGGCCAGCCGGTCGATCACGGGTCCGCCGGGGTAGCCCAGACCGAGCAGCTTGGCCACCTTGTCGAACGCCTCGCCGGCCGCGTCGTCGCGGGTCCGGGCCAGCGTGCGGTAGATCCCGGCCGCAGGACACAGGTAGAGCTGCGTGTGACCGCCGGAGACGACCAGCGCGATCGCCGGTAGCTCGATCGCGGGGTGTTCGATGAACACCGACCGCACGTGCCCTTCCAGGTGATTGACCCCGAGCAGCGGAAGCCCACGTTGCCAGGCGATCGATTTCGCGGCGCACACGCCGACGAGCAACGAGCCGACGAGGCCGGGACCCTGGGTCACGGCGACGGCGTCGATGTCGTCGAGGGTCAGACCGGCCTGCGCCAGCGCCTCGGTGACGACGGGCCCGATCGCCTCGATGTGGCGCCGCGAGGCCAGCTCGGGCACGACGCCGCCGTACTTGCGGTGGATCTCGTCCTGCGAGGCGACGATCGACGACAGGACCCGCGTGCGGTCTTCGACCACTGCGGCGGCGGTCTCGTCACAGGACGTCTCGATGCCCAGGATGCGCGTCATCTCGCGGTTTCCGGAGCGTCGGCCTCGAACAGCCGGCGCAGCGATTCGGCGTAGGGCGGCCTGGCGATGCCGCGCTCGGTGACGATCGCGGTGACGTAACGCGCCGGCGTGACGTCGAACGCCGGGTTGCGCACGCCGACCCCCTCCGGGGCCACGCGCGAGCCGTGGATCTCGGTGACCTCGCGCGGGTCGCGCTCCTCGATCGGGATCGCGTCGCCGTCGGGGGTGGCGAGGTCGATCGTGGACAGCGGCGCCGCGACGTAGAACGGGACGTCGTTCTCCTTGGCCAGCACCGCAACGCCGTAGGTGCCGATCTTGTTGGCGACGTCCCCGTTGGCGGCGATGCGATCGGCGCCGACCACGACGAGATCGACCTCGCCGCGTCGCAGCAGGCTGCCCGACATGCTGTCGGTGATCAGCACGGTCTCGATCCCGTCGCGCAAAAGCTCCCAGGCGGTCAGCCGCGCGCCCTGCAGGAACGGACGCGTCTCGTCGGCCAGCACGCGCACCCGCTTGCCCGTCTCCACGGCGCCGCGCACCACGCCCAGCGCGGTGCCGTAGCCCGCGGTGGCGAGGCCGCCGGCGTTGCAGTGCGTGAGGATCGTCGCGGTCCGGGGGACCAGATCCGCCCCGAGTCGCCCGATCGCGCGGCACGAGGCGAGGTCGTCGTCGTGGATGCGCTGGGCGTCCTCGGCGACCGCGGCGGCGACGGCGTGGTTGTCCGCCCCCTGCCCGCGCAGCGCGCGCGCGACCGCGGCGATGCGGTCCACGGCCCAGGCCAGGTTGACCGCCGTGGGCCGCGCCCGCTTCATCCGCTGCGCCAGCTCGTCGAGCCGCCGGTCGAACGCCTCGGGCGGGAGGCCCGCCGCCTGGCGCGCGCCCAGCGCGAGGCCGAACGCCGCCGAGATGCCGATCGCGGGAGCGCCCCGCACGACCATGTCGCGGATGGCGTCCGCGACCTCCTCCGGGGTCCGCAGGTCGAGATAGGTTTCCCGATCCGGGAGCACCCGCTGGTCGAGCATCCGGACGGCGTCGCCGGTCAGCTGAACGGTGGTAAACGACATGCGGTCATTATAGGGAGTCGAGCGGTCCCGTCCGGGGTCGGCGGCGCTGGTAGAATGCGCCCAAGCCATGGCCAACCTGTTGGAAATCGAGGACCTCCGCGTTCGGTTCGACGGCCCCGCGGGTCCGGTCCGGGCGGTGGACGGCGTGACGTTCCACCTCGAGCGTGGCGAGACCTACGCGCTGGTCGGCGAGTCCGGCTGCGGGAAGAGCGCGACGGCGCTGGCGGTCGTCCGGCTGGTCGAGCCGGGCCGGATCACGGGCGGCAAGGCGCGCTTCGAGGGCCGCGACCTGCTGGCGCTCAGCGAGGCCGAGATGTGCCGGGTCCGCGGCGCCCGGATCGGATTCGTGTTCCAGGAGGCCGCCGCGGCGCTCAACCCGGTGATGCGCGTCGGCGCGCAAGTGTCCGAGTCGCTCCGGATCCACCGCGGGATGTCGCGGCGCGAGGCCGGCCAGGAGGCCGTCCGCCTGTTGCGCAAGGTCGCGTTGCCCGATCCCGAGCGGCAGGCGCGGTCCTATCCCCACGAGTTGTCGGGCGGCATGAAGCAGCGCGTGATGCTGGCCATCGCGCTGTCCTGCTCTCCCGCGCTGTTGATCGCCGACGAGCCGACCACGGCGCTCGACGTGACGATCCAGGCGCAGATCCTGGCCTTGTTGCGCAGCCTGCGCGCGGAGCTCGAGCTGACGGTGCTGCTGATCACCCACGACATGGGCGTCGTGGCCGAGAACGCCGACCGCGTGGGCGTGATGTACGCCGGCAAGCTGGTCGAGGAGGCCCCGGTCGGCGCGTTGTTCGAGTCGCCGGGACATCCCTACACGCGCGGGCTGCTGGCCTCGGTGCCCGGCGCCGGCGAGGACGAGCCCGCCCGGCCGGGCCGCCGCCCCCGGTTGCGGCCG
>JBFKMV010000222.1:0-6936 GCA_041629655.1 Candidatus Polarisedimenticolaceae bacterium | reverse complement strand
TCCGGGGGCAGCAGCCGCGCCAGGTCGTCCCAGCGCTGCTCGGCGTGGGCCCGGCCCGCGGCGCGGCGCAGCAGCTCCAGGTCGTCGGGCCACCGTTCGAGGGCCCGGCGCAGCAGCGCTCCGGCCTCGTCGTCCCGCCGCTGGGCCCTGAGCCGCGTCCACCACGCCAGCCAAGCCTCGGGGGCCTCGACCAGCGCGCCCGCGGGGGCGTCCGGCGGCAACAGCGGCTCGATCTCCGCCAGCAGCGTCGCCGCGGACTCGGGGTCGTAGCCGAACATGCCGCGGACCAGCTCGAGCGCGCCCGCGGTTTCGTCCGTCCGCGCCAGCACGTGGGTCGCGTAGCGGATCACGGGAACCGTCACCGGCGCGATCTCGGCGGCGCGACGCGCGTGGAACGCCGCCGTCCGGGCGTCGTCGGCGCCGCGACTCACTCCGAGGATGAACGTGGCGTAGACCGCGCGCGTGTAGGCGTCCATCGGTCTTCGACCGAGCTCGCGACGCAGCGACAGCATCGCATCGCGCACCGTCGGGTCTCCGGCCCCCAGCTCGATCGCCTGGAGGATCGTCTGGCGGGCGACCTCCCGCGATTCCAGCGGACGCCGCGCCCGGTCGGCCCCGAGCAGCGTCGCCGCCAGCCCCAGCGCCAGCACGGCGGCGCCGGTGGCCACCGCGACGCGCCGCCGCGGCCGGGACGCCGGCGCGCCGCGATCGTCGACGATCAGCTTCAGGCTCGCCCGTTGTTCCATGACAGGCCCAGCAGCGCCCCGGACAACGCCGCCGCGGTGGCGGCGCTGGCGGGGAGGTGAAACGGGAAATCGACCAGCGCGTGGACCACGAAGGTCAGCCAGCCCAGGGCCAGGCCCGCCGCCAGGGGCGGCGCGTCGCCCGCGAGGGCCGCGGGCAGCCGGGCCGCCAGAGGCACCAGCACCAACAGCGCCAGCAGCACCCCGGCGAGCCCCGCTTCCGCGGCCAGCTGCACCGCGTCGTTGTGGGCGTGACGGTAGAACAGCCGGACCTCCGGGGAGCGGAACAGCGGGTACGCCGTGGAGAACGTCCCGAAGCCCGTGCCGGTGGCCGGGAAAGTCGCCGCCATGGCGAGGGTGTCCGACCACACGGTGGCGCGCCCGCCGGGCGCCGCGAAGTCGGCCGCGGACTGCGCGTAGCGTTCGGCCAGCCGCCCGGTTCCGACCTGGCTCAACGGTACGGCGGCCAGCGCGACCACCAGCACCAGCAGCGCGAGCCGGGTCCCGAGCCGCCGCGGCCCGGCGCGCAGCACCAGCGCGCCGAGGGCGGTGAGCCCGATGGCGATCCCGGCGCGCGAGAACGACAGCAACAGCCCGCCGAGCCCCAGCACGACCAGCAGGCCCGACAGCGCGGTGCGCGCCCCTTCCGTTCCCAGCAGGTCCGCCCAGCGCCGGCGCGCGCGCCACGAGCGGCGGGCGCGCGCGGCGCGATCGAGCGTCAGCGCCAGGCCGCAGCACAGCGCGGCCGCGAGATAACCGGCGAAGTGGTTGCGGTTGACGAAGGTGCCGGTGGCCGAGTCGAGGTAGTGCCGCTTGGTCAGGTGCCAGATCATGTCGTGGCCCGACACCAGCACCAGGGCGCCGTAGAGCCCCTGGAACGCGGCCGACACCAGCAACGCCAGCGCCAGCCGCGCCGCGCCGCGGACGGCGACGACCGTGGTGGCGACCAGCAGCAGCGCCGCCAGCGCGGCGCCGGTGCGCAACGCCGACGCGCTCAGCCCCGGGTCGACCGACAGCGCGGCGGGCCGGTCGAGGCTCTCGGGCGGCGCCTGCAACAGCTCCCCCTCGACCCGGTGCGCCGGCTCGGGGGCGCGGGAGTCGGCGCGCACCTCGAGCGACTCGGGCGAGATCCACGACACCGCCGTATCGCCCAGGGGCACGGCCTGCAGCAGCGCCAGCGCCATCAGGCCGAGCAATCCGGCGCGCACGGCTCGGGGGGGCAGCGCCGTCGGGTGCCCGGCGGCCGCCCGGACGAGCCACACGACCAGCAGCGCCAGGGCGCCGATCTCGAGCAGGGCCAGCGCTCCCGGCAGCACCGCGCCGAACGGCAGCGGCGCCGCCACCAGCAGCGCCGCCAGCCCCCACTCCAGCACCCGCGCCAGCGGATCCGACCGGCCGGCCGACGTCGGGGTCGTCTCGTCGGGTTCAGGCATCGTGGCGGAGCGCCGGAAACGGCGGTCGGCTACGGGTCAGGTACGGGTGCCGCTGGCCCGGGCCTTCCCGGACTCGCGGCGCCCCGGCTCCTCGCCGGCGTAGCGTCCGTGGTAGTGGTAGTTGCGGTAGCCGTGCGCCTCGACGTTCACGTCGTTGAGCACGATCCCGATCGGGCTGATCCCGGAGTGCTCGAACTTCTCGATCGCCTGGCGGATCGACTGCTTCGGCGTGCGCTCGGCCCGCACGACCAGGACCACGGCGTCCACCACGCTGCCGACGATCACGGGATCGGCGACGGACAGTGTCGGCGGAGAATCGTAGACCACGTGGTCGTAGCGCTCGAGCAGGCTCGCGCCGAGCCGCGTGAAGGTCTCGGAGTTGAGCAGCTCGGACGGGTTGGGCGGGATCGGTCCGCTGGTCAGGATGTCGAGGTTCTCGATCCCGGTCGGGCGCACGAGCTGCAGCGGGTCCGGCTCGAGCCCCGACAGGTACGTCGTCGCGCCGGTTCCGTTGTCAAGCTCGAACGGCCCGTGCAGGCGCGGACGCCGCAGGTCGGTGTCGACCACCAGCACCTTGCGGCCGAGCTGCGCCAGCACGACCGCGAGATTGAGCACCGTAAGCGACTTGCCCTCGACCGGCAGCGCGCTGGTCACCATCAGCTGCCGCGGCGCCTTGCCGGGGCTCGACAGCAGGATCGCCGTGCGGAGCTGGCGGTAGGCCTCGGAAGCGCCGGCGCTGCCGTCGCGGTGCGTCACCAGGTCGACCGGTTGCTCGGGCTCCTGCTTGCGCCGCCGCACGCGACCCAGCGGGCCGGCCGACGAGCCGTGGCGCGGCACGGCGACCAGCACCGGCAGCGTGGCGAACGCCGCCAGCTGCGCGGGCGTCGCCACGGTGTTGTCGAGGTAATCCAAAAAGAACGCCAGGCCGACCCCGGCGCCCAGGCCCAGCGCCAGGCCCAGCAGCAGGTTCAGCCGGGTGCGCGGGCTGAACGGCGCCACCGGCGCTCGCGCGCGATCGACGACGCGCACGTTGCTGGACGTGACGTCCAGGTCGCGCAGGCGGGTCGACAGCGCCATCTCGTTCTGGCGCGCGATCAACGCATTCAGCGTCTCGCGCTTCTTCTGCACCTCGGTCTGCAGCGTCGCGAACTCCACGGCATCGCGCTTGAGGCGTTGCGCCGCGCCCTCCTGGCGGTCCAGCAGCCCGTCCAGGTTGCGCACCTCGCTGAGCGCCTTGTTGTAGTCGGCCTCGGCCGCCAGCAGCACCTGGCGCGCGATGCGGTCGGTCTCGAGCTCCAGCCGCAGCCGCGCCTGCTCGAGCTTGGACTCCAGCGTCTGCATCCCGGGCCAGCCGGTCTTGAAGCGCGTCGCCTTTTCGGAGTAGTCGGCTTCGTACGCCGCGTACTCCTCCTTGAGCCGGTTGATCAGGCTCGAGTTGAGCACCTCGGGCAGCGCATCGGGCGGGCTCTGGAGGATCGAGCGGTAGGACGCCTCCTTCTCGGCCAGCCGGGTCTGGGCTTCGGTGCGCCGCTGGGAGATGTCGGACAGGGCCTTGAGCGTGATGTTGTTGGTGTCGTCGATCGAGACGATCCGCTTCGACTCGCCGTATTGCTGGAGCTGGTCCTCGATCGTCGCGATCTCGCGCTTGAGCTGGCCGATCTGGTCGACCAGGAACTCGGTCGCCTGGTCCGAGG
Organism: Candidatus Polarisedimenticolaceae bacterium; assembly: GCA_041629655.1. GTDB lineage: Bacteria > Acidobacteriota > Polarisedimenticolia > Polarisedimenticolales > Polarisedimenticolaceae > JBFKMV01. The sequence continues at coordinate 3,066 of JBFKMV010000222.1, read as the reverse complement.
CCGTGAACTTGGACTCCATGTTGAACTGCATGTAGGCGTCCACGACGGCGTTGGCGACCTGCGCGGCCAGCTGCGGGTCCGCGCCGATCCACGACACGCGCACCAGCTGGGAGTTGCGCACCGGGGTGACCTCGAGCGCGCCGCGGATGCGCGCCGCCGCGGCGTCGAGCGGCGAGACCTCGACCGCGATCCGCTTGGTCGGGACCAGGGCCCTCAGCCGCGCCAGCAATCCCGGCTCGCCGCCGGACGAGGGCTCGAACAGCGGATGGCTGGTCAGACCCAGGCGCTCCACCGCGCGCCGGGTGACCGCCTCGCTGGACAGGATCTTGTACTGGGTCTGGTAGAAGTCGGAGTAGGCGGCCCAGGAATAATCGGTGCGCGACAGGTCCCGGAAGGTCAGGATGTCCGGCTGCTGGCGCTCGACGTGGAGCGAGGCGGTCGCGCGGTACATCGGGGTGGCCAGGAACGAGCCGACCAGCGCCGCCAGCGTGGCCGCGCAGACCGCGAGGTAGACGACCCAGCGCCGGCGGACCAGCACCGCCCAGTACTCCAGCAGCGGCGTCGTTCCGGAGCCGTTGTCCGGCATCAGAAGAACGCCTCCGGGACGAGCACCAGGTCGTCCTTCTGCAGGATCGGGTCCTCGGCCTTGCCGCGCCGGATCTTCTTCAGGTCCACGGTCAGCGTCACCCGCGCCCCGTCGGCGTCGGTGCGGTGGATCTGGACCCGCCGCAGCGCCGCGCGGTCGGTGGTGCCGCCGGCCAGGGTCACGGCCTTGAGCACGGTCACGGGCTCGGAGCGCGGCACCTCGTACAGGTTCGGGTTCTTCACGGCCCCGCCGACGAAGATCCGCACGCGCTCGATCGTCGGTACGTAGACGATGTCCTCGGGCAGGATGACCAGGTTGAGCTGCGGGTCGGCGTCGTAGACCAGCCGCTCGAGATCGACCTGGATGCGCTGGGTCGTCTCGCCGCCGTTGCGACGGAACAGGATGATCTCGCGGCCCACGTCCTGATCCAGCCCCCCGGCCAGCGAGATCATCTCCAGCAGCGTCTTCTCCCCGAGCATCTCGTAACGACCCGGTTTTCTCACCGCGCCGGTCACCGCGACCTTCTTGGACTCGTACTCCTTGACGAACACGGTGACCTGCGGCTCGCGGACGTAGCTCTCCTCGAGCAGCCGCGCCAGCATCCGCTCCAGGTCGGTCTTGGTCAGCCCGGCGACGAGCAGGCGCCCGAGCAGCGGCAGCGAGATCGAGCCGTCGTCGGCGACGCGCACGGTCTGGTTGAGCTCCTCCAGACCGAAGACCCGGATCTCCAGCAGGTCCTGCTTGCCGATCAGGTAGTCCGAGCCGCCGCGCAGCGGCAGTCCGGCCGTGGGCGGGGGCGTCGGGGCCGGCGCCGCGGGGCGCGCCTCGAGCGTGAGCACCGGCTCCTCGGTGTCCTGCGCCGCCCCCGGGATCACCGGCGCCAGGCTCAGCAGCAGGCAGGCGGTCAGGCGGTGCATGGAGGCTCTCCGGGCTGCGGCATGGAACCGGAAAGCCCGAGTATAGCGGACCCGGCGCTCCCCGGACAGGCCGCGCCGGCGCTAGAAGCCCACGACCGCATCGATGCCCCAGGCGGTGCGTCGGGTATCGAAGACGGCCGTGGAATCGCGGACGTAGCGGTTCATCCGCAGCACGTACTCGACGCGGCGGCCCAGCGGGTTCTCGGACACCCGCAGCCGCAGCCCCGCGCCGTACCGCAGCAGGTCGTCCCGGCGCGGCGCCACCGCGGCCTCGGCGCCCTCGAAGCTCAGCCGGCCCACCGCGCCGCTGGCCTCGACCCCGAGGACGCGGTTGAGGTAGTGCACCACCCGCGCGCCGACGCGCGACAGCCGGTAGTAGCGGTAGTCGCTGGTCACGGCGAAGTGCTGGGCGCGCTCGAACTCCAGCTCGAGCGCGGTGCGCCCCGGGAAGCGGTAGGCCAGCCGGGCCTCGCCGACCAGTCCGTCGAGGTCGGGGACCGTCGCATTGCGGGCTTCGACGCGCGACCAGCCCAGCCGCAGCGCGCCGGTCAGCGGCCCCCCCTCGCCGAGCCGCAGGCCCGGCTGCACGGCGAACTCCCGCGCGTTCCGCTCGACGCGGTTGTCGAAGGCCAGGTCGGTGAAGCTCGCGTCGAGCGTCAGCCTCGTCCGGCCGCCGAGCCGGTAGGCGGCCTCCAGCCGCTGCGACCGCTCGACCCGATCGAGGTCGATCGAAGGATCGACCAGCGCGTCCTCGTCGCTGAACCGGTAACGGGTCCGCCGGTGCTGGAGCTCCAGTTCGGTTCGCCAGCCGAGCTGCCAGATCAGCCCCGCCCCGATCCGGCGCTCCCGCCGGTTGCGCCGCACGTCCTCGCGCTCGACGGGTCGCTCGCGGGCCTCGATCAGCCCGACGCTCGCGAACACGCCGAAGCGGCTCCAGGGCACGGTGAGGCGGCCCGTGCTGCTGTGGTTGAAGAAATTCTGTCCGCTGTTCTCGGCGAACGCCGTGTACTCGGCGCGCTCGGTGAAGGTCAGGAACGAGGGTCCGAGCAGCACCAGGCCGTCCAGCCGCGGGGCCACCGTGACGCGGTAGTCGCCGACCCGCTGCCGGTCGTTGACCAGGATGTTGTCGTCGTAGCCGAGATTGGTGACCGTCAGACCGGGCCGCGCGCGGACGGGACCCCAGCGGAGGTACCGGTCCAGCTCCGGCGGCTCGAGCTTGCTCTCCCCGGCGAGAGCCGGGAACGGCGCCAGGACGAGGACGAGGAGCCAGCGCAGGGGCGGGAGGCGCATGGGCCGGGCAGTCTAGGCCCGGGGTCGGCGAAGCGTCAAGAAACCCTGGCCGGTAGCCGGGCGTCAGAGGTTGCCGGGCACGGCAACCCCGAACTTCAAACTACTTGAATAAGTATGTATGTTTCAGGGCCATCAATTGATCTTGAAACTATTTGACCGGGTACTTATACTTCTTCCGACGTCGTTGGGGGAACCGTGAACGATTTACACGGCGACCGGCCCAAATCACCTGCTCGTCGACGGCCCCGGTCGCACGGCTCCGGCTCGCCCGGA
>JBFKMV010000221.1:0-6968 GCA_041629655.1 Candidatus Polarisedimenticolaceae bacterium | reverse complement strand
TGAACACCACCTCGCCGCCGACGATCGCGTCGTCGGCGAGCTCGATCTGGTTCCGGGACGTGTAGGCCAGATCGCCCGCGATCCGCGACCCCGGGTCGATATCGATGCGGTCGAACTCCAGCGAGGTGTCGCCGCCCACCGAGCCGCTCAGGCGCAGCACGCCCCCGATCCCGTCGAGGTCGCCGTCGATCGTGCCGTCGAGGTTGACCTCGCCGCCGAACACCCGCACGTTGCCCGTGACGTGGGCGTCGGCCGTCAGCGTCACCACCTGGGCGAACGCGAGCAGGTCACCCTCGATGCGCCCGCTGACCAGCATCGTCTGCGCTCCGGCGCGCACCGAGTCGCCGATCTTCCCGGTCACGTTCAGGTTGGCGGACCACGCGATCAGGTCGCCGGTCACCTCACCCGACACGGTGACCCCCTGCGCGAAGGCGACCAGGTCGCCGTCCTGCAGCCCCGAGATGCTGACGCTGTTGCCGAACGCGTAGAGGTCCCCCTGCCGAGACTCGCCGGCGCGCAGCGTGACGTTGGCGGCCTTGCTGAACTGTCCCAGCTCCTGCTGTTCCGCCCGGACCGGCGCCGCCGCCCCGACCAGGGCCAGCACGGCCAGCCACAGCGCCGTGCGTCCGCTGCGAGCCTCGTATCGGTCCATCGTGCACCTCTCCGCGGTTCGTCCCCCGGAACTCATTGTCCGACCCCAAACCGGCCCCCGGTAGGGCCAACCCGGCCGGTGGTCGAGAACGGCGTTCGAGCGGTCCGCGACCGCCGGCGACGGACGGCCTACCACGGGAACAGCTCGCGTAGCCGGCGCGCCTGCCGCCGCGACAGCGGCACCTCGCTGGCGGGCTCGTCGCGCATCACGATGCGGTAGGTCCCGGCCTCGCCGGGCAGGATCTCGCGGATCCGGCCCAGGTTGACCAGGTAGCGCCGGTGGCTGCGGAAGAAGTCGGGCGACAGCTCCCGCTCCAGGTCCGCCAGGGTCCGCTCGACCAGGAAGCGCCCGCGGTCGGTGCGGGCGAAGATCAGCGTCTCCTCGGCCTCGCACCACAGCACCTCGGCCGGGTCGAGCAGCACGATCTTGGTGCCGCGGCGCCCGGTGATGCGGCGCGGGGCGGCGGCGGCCGGCTCGGCGTCGCCCGGTGCCGCGCCGGCCTGCATCGATTCCAGCAGGGCGGCGATTCGCGCTCCGGGGTCGCCCGCGCTCTTGATGCGCTCGCGAACGCGCTCGATCGCCTCGTCGAAGCGTCGCGCGCCGAACGGCTTGAGCAGGTAGTCGACCGAGTTGACCTCGAAGGCCCGGACCGCGTAGTCGTCGTAGGCGGTCGTGAACACGACGTGCGGCCGGTGGGCGATGCGCTGCAGCACCTCGAACCCGTCGCCCTCCGGCATCCGCACGTCGAGCAGGCACAGGTCGGGCCGCTCGGCGTCGATCAGCGCCACCGCGGCGTCGGCATCCTCCGCCTGGCCGACCAGCTCGAGATCGTCGTGGCGCGCGATCAGCCGTTCCAGCTTCCGGCGCGCCGGCCGCTCGTCGTCGATCACCACGCAGCGCAGCTTCATCGACCGGACCCTCCTGCCGGCACCGGGGCCGGCGCCGGGGTTTGCGCGGGGACGACCAGCCGCGCGACGGTCCCGCCCCGCTCGCCGGCGCGCAGCTCGAGCACGGCGCCGCCGGCGTAGAACGCCTCCAGCCGGCGCTGCACGTTGCTCAGCCCGTGACCCTCGCGAATGACCGCGGCCGGGCCGCCGGGAGGCAGTCCCACGCCGTCGTCGGCGACCTCGATCACCAGCCGCCCGTCCGCGAGCGAGGCCGCGATCTCGAGCGCGCCCCCGTCCTTGCGCGGTGCGATGCCGTGAGCGACCGCGTTCTCCACCAGCGGCTGGAGCAACAGCCCCGGCACCTCGGCCGCGCGCGCCGCGGGGTCGACGCTCCAGCGGACGCGCAGTCGCTCTCCGAACCGCGCCTGCTCGATCTTCAGGTAGTCCCGCACGAAGTCCAGCTCCTCGCCCAGCGGTACCGGACGCTCGGCGGCGCGAAAGGTGTAGCGGAACAGGTCGGCCAGCGTCTGCACCACCTCCTCGGCGTGTTCGGGGTCTTCGTCGAGCAACGACGAGATGGTGTTCAGCGTATTGAAGAAGAAGTGCGGATTGATGCGGGCCTGGAGCGCCTGGAGCTTCGCCACCGCCGCCTCCTCGCGCAGCCGCGCTTCGACCAGCCGCACCTCCTCGACCTCGCGCAGCGACTCCCCGAGCTTCAACCGCAACCCCTCGTAGGCGTAGACCACGCCGCCCACGATCAACGCCAGCACGACGTTGATGCCGATCACGGCCAGCGCCAGCCGGACGTCGCGCAGCACGAACAACGGAAACAGGAACAGCACCGAAACGGTGCCCGCCACCGAGCCCGACGCCAGCGCCAGCACCAGCAGCGCGCCGCCCGAGACCGGCCCCAGCCCGCGAATGCGCGGGAACACCACCAGCGAGGCGACCAGCACCGTGAAGCCGACGACGTTGCCGAACAGCACCGAGATCAGGATCACCGGCGACTCGATGCCCTCCTCGAGGAAGGAGCCCACGGCCAGACCGATCATCGCGCCGGCCGCGGAGTTCCCCGCCGCCCACAGCAGGACCTGCAGCCAGACCCGGAAGCCGCGCCGCGCGCTCACGAGGCGCGCCCCAGCACCAGCGTCACGTCGTCGTGCGGCGGTGCCGAACCGGTCCAGCTCCGCAATTCCCCGATCACCGTCTGCACGATCTCGTCCAATCCGCGGTCGCGGTGGCGCCGCAGCAGCTCGGCCAGCCGCTGCTCGCCGTACTCCGTTCCCGCGGCGTCCGGCGCCTCGACCACGCCGTCGGTGTACAGCGCCACCAAATCCCCCGGCTCCAGGACGCACTCGACCTCGGTATAGCGCGAGCCCTCGAACAGGCCGATCGGAAAGCCGCGCTCGGTGTCGCGCCGCGTCCCGTCGCGACCGACGATCAGCGGGGCGTAATGGCCGGCGTTGCTGAAGCGCAGCACGCGCCGCCGGGTGTCGTAGATCCCGACGACCAGCGTGGCGTAGCGGGTCGAGGACGACCGCTGCAGCATCCCGTTGAGCTTCGCGGCGAGGTCGGAGGTCGGCACCGTGGGCCCGGCCATGGTGCGCACCGCGGCCTGCAGGCTGGCCATCAACAACGCGGCCGGAATGCCCTTGCCCGAGACGTCGGCGATCACCAGCCCGACCTGCTGCCCGTCGAAGGGCAGGAAGTCGTAGTAGTCGCCGCCGACGCCGACCGCCGGCTGGCACACCCCGGCCAGCTCCAGGCCGTCGACCTGCGGAGCCGCGCCCGGCAGCAGCTCGCGCTGCACCTCGCGCGCGATATCCAGCTCGCGCTCGAGCGCCTCCTTCTCGCGCAGGATGCGAAACGAGGCCTCGATCTGGCGCCGCATCGAATCGTAGGTGTACAGCGCAATCCCGACCACCACGGCGACCAGCGAGTTCACCAGCACCACCGTTCCGGCGATCGCGGCGTTGGCCAGCGTGAACAGCGGTTGCAGCAGCACCACCGCCGCCGAGCCGAACAGCGCGCCGGCGAACAGCGTCACGATCTGCAGCATCAACCGCAACAGCGCGGGGAAGCGCGCGAACAGCGGGAAGATCAGCCGCGTCGAGTAGAGCACGCTGAAGCCGACGACCTCGGCGAACAGCATGCTGCTCCGCAACACCGGACCCAGGTCCACGCGACGCGCGCCCAGAAAGATCACCGCGGCCACGAGCATCCCGACGAACGCCCAGCCGAGCGCCCAGCGGACGACATAGCCCAGTCCCGGCAACGCGGCCGATCCCGTGGGGGTCGGCACCTCCGGGAGCGCGGTCGGCGGTTGGTTCATCGGGTCGGGTCTCCCGCGTCGTGTCGGCTGCACCGGCCTGCGGAACGGCTGAATTATGCCCCAGCGCGCGTCACGGCGCGGCACCGCGTGCCTCCCGGTCCGGACCGCCCATATACTGATCCCGCCCGATCGCGCCCTCGCGGGGCCCGGAGTCCGATGGAGCACGACACGACACGGCCGCTGACCGATCGCTTCGGCCGCCGGCACGACGACCTGCGCATCTCGGTCACCGACCGCTGCAACCTGCGCTGCGCCTACTGCATGCCCGAGGATCCCGAGTGGTTCGCGCGCGAAGCGCTGTTGAGCTACGAGGAGATCGAGCGGATCACGCGGGTGATCGCGCGGCGGGGCGTGCGCAAGCTGCGCGTGACCGGCGGCGAGCCGCTGGTGCGCCGCGACCTGCCCGTGCTGGTGGGTCTGCTGTCCCGCGTTCCGGGCGTCGAGGACCTGTCGTTGACCACCAACGGGCTGCTGCTCGACGCGCAGGCCGGTCCGCTGGCCCGCGCCGGTCTGCGGCGGGTCAACGTCAGCCTGGACACGCTCGATCCGGAACGCTTCGCCCGGCTGACCCGGCGCAACGTGCTCGACCGGGCGCTGCGTGGGCTCGAGGCGGCGGCCGCGGCCGGCCTGGCCCCGATCAAGATCAACACCGTGCTGGTGCGGGGCTACAACGAGGACGAGGTCGAGCGGCTGACCGAGTCGGCCCGGGAGCACGGTTGGGAGCTTCGCTTCATCGAGTTCATGCCGCTCGAGAACGACGGGAGCTGGAACCTCGGCCGGGTCGTCTCGGGCGACGAGGTCCGGCGGCGGATCGAGGCCCGCTGGCCGTTGACGCCCGACCCGGCGGCCGACCCCAGCGCCCCGGCGCGGCGCTGGCTGTTCCGGGACGGTCGCGGCGCGGTGGGCTTCATCGATTCGGTCACGCGGCCGTTCTGCGCCGACTGCAGCCGGTTGCGGCTGACCAGCGACGGGCACCTGCGCGTCTGCCTGCACGACGACACCGAGGTCGATCTCAAGACGCCGCTGCGCGGCGGCATCGACGACGCGGGGCTCGAGCGGTTGATCGAGCAGGCCGTCCTGGAGAAGGGCCGCGGTGGAGCGCTCGACTTGCTGGAGCGGCGCCGGGTCAGGCTGCCGCGCCGCACGATGCACCAGATCGGGGGTTGAGCCGCCGTCAGTTGAGCAGCGGCCGCGGATCCTCGGGGTCCGGCTGGCGCAGCACCTGTTGCAGGACCGCATCGGCCAGCTCGGTCGCCCGCCGGCAGCGCCGCAACAGGTCGTTCTCGACCAGCAGCGACTGCCGCACCGCCGGCTGGACCGGCAGGTTCGCGCAGGCGCCGTTCGTCGCCGACTCGAACGGGACCGATTCGTCTAGCAGGATCGCGCCGGCGGGCTCGTCGCTCAACGCGCGCTGCAGGCAGCTCTGCGAGGTCAACAGCTCGAGCTTCGCCGCCTGCGCCTCGGGAGTCTGCGGCGCCGCAGCTTCCGGGAGCGACCGGACGCGGACGAGCCGGTACGGCTCCTCGCGCACCACCTCCCCGAACTCGACGCGCTCGAACCCGACCAGCTGCAGCATGAACCGTCCGTCCGGCAGCGGCTGCAGGTTCTCGATCCGACCCACCGTGCCGACCGGGTGGAACGCCGGGCTGCCCTCGTAGTCGCTCTCCCAGCCCGGGAACAACAGCGAGACCGCGATCAGGCCCTCTCCCGCGGCCGCATCGCGGACCAGCGCGCGGTAGCGCGGCTCGAACACGTGCAGCGGCAGGATGGTGCGCGGGAACAGCACCACGTTGGGCAAGGGGAAGACGGGAACCGGATTCACGCAAGCCTCGTCCCGGGTCACGGGCCCGGAATTCGATTCTAGTACGCCGGCAGCGGCGTCTCCACGCCGATTGCGGCGGTCGATCCGGCCGCAGCGGCCGGCCGCCCGCGCCCCACGCTGGCCGCGCGGCTGCTTCCCCCGTAGACTCGGAGCGGGGAACGACCGCGGGGAGGCCGCGTCTTGAGCAACGCGCTGCTGCGAGCCGCCGTCGCGCTGGCGCTACTGCCGGGCGCCACGGGGATCACGGAAGCCACGCGCTCCGATCCGGAGCTTCCCGAGCTGGACCAGGTGCTGCGCCGCCTCGACCGGATCGGCCGCCTGTACCGCGACAACGCGCTGCGTTTCACCTGCAACGAGACGATCACCGTTCGGGGCACCACCGGGAAGCGCGTCCACAAGTACCGCTACATCTACGTCTACGACCAGCGGCGCGGGTTGCTCGACTACCGGACGTCCCGCCGCGGCGGCAAGCCGCTGCGCAACGAGGAGACCCAGGCCGGACTGCTGCGCGCCTACTCGTGGATCTGGATCTTCGAGGCGGCCAAGCGCGACCTGTACAGCTTCGAGCTGACCGAGTCGCGTGAGGTGCTGGAGCGTCCCGCGATCGGCGTGCGCTTCAGCCCGGTACCGCCCTACGCCGCCGACGTCAACGACTGGTTCGGCACGGCGTGGTTCGACCGCGAGACCTTCCAGCCGCTGCGCGTGGAGGCGCTGACCGTCGAGCACCACCGGCGACGGGAAAGGCTCGAGCAGAGCCTGCGCAAGGCCGCCCGGTCCTCCAAACGCTACCGCAGCTCGCATCTCGTCGAGCAGGTGACCACGGAGTTCACCGCCGAGAAGAACGGCATGCGCTTCCCGGGCGACGTGCTGATCCGGCTGACGCGCTACGAGGTCCGCGGCGGCGGGGGCAGCAGCGGCTACCGCGAGTACCCGGTGTACCGGCTGCAGCAGGCCTACGACGACTACCGCTTCTTCGGCGTGCGGACCCAGGCCGAGATCGAACGGATCCTGACCGATCCGTGAACGCCAGCGTGGTGCGCAGACTGTGGCTGCTCGCGGCTCTCTTCAGGGAAGGTTCGGTAGCGGACGCTCGTGATGGAGCCGCGCGGGGTGGTTAGAGGCGTCGTGGGGAGTCCCCGGCGCCTCAGAATGCATACACCCGGTCATGCCGGGTGTTGGGGCCGATCTCGGGAGTCGTAAGCCCGCGCCGGTAGACGGTCATCCAGTGCGCCGGCACGGTGAGCCGCCAGGGGAACAACCTTCGAGCGAGCAGGC
>JBFKMV010000220.1:0-7195 GCA_041629655.1 Candidatus Polarisedimenticolaceae bacterium | reverse complement strand
GGGTGGTCAACAACTTCCTGGCCTACGCCCGGCCCTCCCAGCCGCGATTCGAGGCGCGGGACCTCAACGACGTGCTCGAGGAGGTCGCACGCTTCCTGCAGGCGGACTTCCAGCAGAGCAACGTCGAGCTGAAGCTGAACCTGGAGCGATTGCTGCCCGACGTCGAGATCGACGAGACCCAGTTCAAGCAGGCGCTGATGAACCTGCTGGTCAACGCCCGGCAGGTGCTCCGCGGCGGCGGCAAGGTCACCGTGCGCTCGCGGATGGACGAGCGGGGAGACGTAACGATCGAGGTCGAGGACGACGGGCCGGGCATCCCCGAGGACGCGCGGGAGCGGGTGTTCGAGGTGTTCTATTCCAGCCGCGGCGGCGGGACCGGGCTGGGCCTGCCGATCGCCCGGCAGATCGTCGAGCGCCACGGGGGCGCGATCGAGATCACCGACCGGCAGGGCGCGGGAACGACGTTCGTGATCCGGCTGCCGCGGCGCCACGCGCGCGGCGAGGTCCCGTCGCCCGCCGCGCAGGCGTCGTCCTGATGGCCTCCAAGAAGCAGACCGCCCGCCGCCGCGCCGAGGCGCTGCGCCGCCAGATCGCGCACCATCGCAAGCGGTACTACGTCGACGACGACCCCGAGATCTCGGACGGCGAATACGACGCGCTGGAACGCGAGCTGCGGGAGCTCGAGCAGGCCTTCCCCGAGCTGCTGACACCCGATTCGCCGTCGCTGCGGGTGGGCGGCGAGCCGGCCAAGGCGTTCACCCCGTTCCGGCACGGGACGCCGTTGCTGTCCCTGGACAACGCGTACGGCGAGGACGAGCTGGGCGAGTGGGAGCAGCGGCTGCGGCGCCGGATCGGGGACCAGGCCCGGCCGAGCTACGTCGTCGAGCCCAAGGTCGACGGGCTGTCGATCAGCGTGCACTACCGCGACGGGTTGCTCCAACGCGGTGTGACCCGGGGCGACGGCGAGGTCGGCGAGGACGTCACCTCCAACGTGCGCACGATCCGTTCGATCCCGCTGCGGTTGACGCGCCCCACGCCCGCGCTCGAGGCGCGCGGCGAGGTGTTCCTGCCGCGGCCGGCGTTCGAGCGGCTCAACCGCGAGCGGCTCGAGGCGGGCGAGCCGCCGTTCGCGAACCCGCGCAACGCCGCCGCCGGGACGGTGAGGCTGCTCGACCCCCGCATCACCGCGTCGCGCCGCCTTGACTGTTACTTCTACGAGCTCGCCGCGCTGGACGGCGAGCTGCCCGAGCGACACGCGGACGGCCTGGCGCTGCTGCGTGAGCTGGGACTCAAGACCAACCCGCTGAACGCGGTCTGCGAGGACCTGAGGCAGGTCCGCGACACGATCGCCGAGATCGAGCGAAGACGGGGCAAGCTACCGTACGAGACCGACGGCGCCGTGATCAAGGTCAACGAGCTGGCGCTGCGCCGCGAGGCCGGCTCGACGTCGAAGTTCCCGCGCTGGGCGGTGGCCTACAAGTTCCCGGCGCAGCAGGCGACCACGGTCGTGCTCGAGATCGCGGTGCAGGTCGGACGCACCGGCGCGCTGACGCCGGTCGCGCTGCTGGAGCCGGTGCAGCTCGCCGGCACCACCGTGTCACGCGCCACGCTGCACAACGAGGAGGAGGTCGAGCGCAAGGACGTCCGCGTCGGCGACACGGTGCTGATCGAGAAGGCGGGGGAGATCATCCCCCAGGTGGTCAAGGTCGTCACCGCACGGCGGCCGAAGTCCGCGCGCCGGTTCGCCATGCCCGACCGCTGCCCGGTCTGCAACGCCCCCGCGGTCAAGGAAGAAGGCGAGGTCGCCCGCCGTTGCAGCAACACCGCCTCGTGCCCGGCCCAGCGCCGCGAGGCGCTGCTGCACTTCGCCGGACGCGGCGCGATGGACATCCAGGGGCTCGGCGAGGCGCTGGTCGATCAGCTGCTGGCCCAGGACCTGGTCCGCGACATCGCGGGCCTGTACGACCTCGAGGCGGAGCGACTGTCCGAGCTGCCGCGGATGGGCGAGAAGTCCGCGGCCAACCTGCTCGGGCAGCTCGCAGCCTCGAAGCAACGACCGTTGCGCCGGTTGATCAACGCCCTCGGGATCCGTCACGTCGGCGAGCGCGGGGCCGCGGTGCTGGCCCAGGCGCTGGGCTCGCTCGAGCGGCTGGCCGAGGCGACCGAGGAGCAGCTGACCGGGATCGCGGAGATCGGCCCCAAGACCGCGGCGGCGGTGACGTCGTTCTTCCGGCAACCGGCCAATCACGAGCTGATCGAGCGGCTGCGCCGGGCCGGGGTGCGCACGGTCGCGGATCCTTCCGAGCTCCGCGCCGCGGTCCCGTCCGATTCGCCTTTCGCCGGCAAGACGGTGGTGCTCACCGGGACGCTGCCCGGGATGGCGCGATCGCAGGCCCGGGCGCGGATCGAGGCGCTGGGCGGCAAGGTCAGCGGCAGCGTGAGCAAGAACACCGACCTGGTCGTTGCCGGCGAGGAGGCGGGCTCGAAGCTCGACCGCGCCCGAGAGCTCGGCATCGAGGTGCTGACACCCGAACAGTTCCGGGAACGGCTCGGCGCCGACAAGACTTTTTCGGGCGGCTAACCTACAATTGCCCGGTATCCCATGGAAACACCCGCGCACATCGTCGTCGTCGAGGACGAGGACGCCAACCGTCACAGCTTCATTCGCGCCCTGAGCAAGGTCGGCTACCGCGTCGAGGGCTTCGGCGAGGCCGAGCCGGCCGTCGAGTACGTGCGTCAGCACCGCGACGTGACGCTGGTGATCACCGACCTGATGCTCCCCGGCGCGGACGGCCTGAGCGTCCTGCGCCAGGTCCGCGAGATCGACCCGGAGGTCGGCGTGCTGATGGTCACCGGCCACGGCTCGGTCGAGTCGGCCGTGGACGCGATGAAGCAGGGCGCCGACGACTACCTGACCAAGCCCGTCGACCTGTTCGAGCTGCGCAAGCGCGCCTCGGCGATCGTCGAGAAGCGGCTGTTGTCTCGCCGCGTCGACTATCTCGAGACCCGGCTCGGCGAGAAGTTCGGCAACCTGGTCGGGCACTCGAAGGCGATGGAAGCGTTGTTCCGCCAGATGGAGCTGGTCGCCCCGACGCGCTCCAACGTGCTGATCGTCGGCGATTCGGGCACCGGCAAGGAGCTGGTGGCCAACGCGCTGCACGAGCACTCGCCGCGGCGCGACGGGCGGTTCCTGCCGATCAACTGCGCCGCGATCCCGGCCGAGATCCTGGAGTCGGAGCTGTTCGGTCACGAGCGCGGCGCGTTCACCGGCGCCAGCGCGCGCAAGATCGGCAAGTTCGAGCTGGCCGACAAGGGCACGCTGTTCCTGGACGAGATCGGCGAGCTGCCGCTGGAGATGCAGGTCAAGCTGCTGCGCGTCCTGGAGCAGCGCGAGTTCATGCGCGTCGGCGGGACCGAGACGATCCGGGTCGACATCCGGTTGATCGCCGCCACCAACTCCGACCTCGAAGCCGCCGTCGAGGAGGGGCGGTTTCGCAGCGACCTGTACTACCGGCTCAAGGTGGTCACGCTCGAGATCCCGCCGCTGCGCGATCGCGAGGGCGACATCCCGCTGCTGGCGAACCACTTCCTCCAGCAGTTCAAGACGGAGAACGCCCGGGAGAACATGCGCTTCGGCGCCGAGACGATGCGGGTGCTGGTGGCCGGGACCTGGGAGGGCAACGTGCGCGAGCTGCGCAACCTGGTCGAGAGCCTGGTGGTGCTGGCGCCGCACGACGAGATCCGGGTCGAGGACCTGCCCGAGGAGTACCGCAGCCGGGCCGGGCGGGCGGCCCCCGCGCCCGGGCGTCCCGAGCCCGTCGCGCCGTCCGGTCCTCCGGCCGGGGTCCCCGAGGACCTGACGATGGAGGAGATCGAGCGGCGCGCGATCCTGGGCGCGCTGGAGAAGACCGGCGGCAACCGGACCCAGGCCGCGGAGATGCTGGGCATCGGCCTGCGGACCCTCCAGCGCAAGCTGAAGGAGTACCGGGCGGCGGGGAAGACGGAGTGAGCCCCCGGCGGTCCAGCCGGCCGGATCGGCCGATACGGCGTGCCAGATTGACGTCGGGGGACGGCCGGCCCGGGTTCGGGGCCGCCGTTCCGGTCCCGCGCCCCGGGCACGGGGTTTGCGTACTGTGAACGCAGCATGACCCCGTTTTCCAATGGTCGCTACACGATCCTGGTCGTCGACGACGACCCGTCGGTCCTCTCCACGTACCAGCGCCTGCTCGACCGGGCCGGGTACAAGACGGTCACCGAGGCCGACCCACGCAACGTGCTGGACAGCAATCGGGCCTCGCAGGCCGACCTGATCGTGCTGGACTACAAGATGCCCGGGATGGACGGCCTGACCCTGCTGGCCGAGCTGCGGCGGCGGGAGTGCCGGGCGCGCTGCATCCTGATCTCGGCCTACCTCAACGACGACGTCCGGACCCAGGCCGAGCGCCTCGGCGTCAACCGCGTCCTTGACAAGCCGGTCGACGTGACCCGGCTCCGCGGGGCGATCCGCGAGCTGCTGCCGGTCACGGGCGGCCTGGCCGTCAGCTGAAAAACCCACCGCTCCGCGACCCGTTTCGTCATCGGGGCAGCCAACCCCGACTCCGGAGCGTATGATTAGAGTCACCCGTGACACGCGACGAGGGACGACCGGAGGGTCGACGGATGAGCAACCGGGCACAGGGATTTGCCGCTCTGCTGGCGGTGATCGGCATGAGCATCGTCTTCGGGATGGTGCTCGGGGGGCGGCTCAACGCGCCGCGTACGGTGCTGGCGGCGCCCGAGACCGCGCTGCCGGCGTCGGCGCCACCGGCGGTCCGGCTGGCTCCCGTCAATCCTGCGGCGAGCGTCGGCAGCTTCGCCGACATCGTCGAGCAATCGCTGCCGTCCGTGGTCGGCGTGACCAACACCCAGGCCAGCGTTCAGCGGGAAGAAGGCGACGAGGAAGACCAGCGGCGGCGCAACGACTTCTTCCGCTGGTTCCTTGGTGAGCCCGAGGACCAGCCGCAGCGCCGGTTCGAGATCCCGCAGCAGGGCTTCGGCTCGGGGTTCGTCATCTCCGCCGACGGCTACATCCTGACCAACGACCACGTCGTCGCCGACTCCGACCGCATCATGGTCGGGCTGTACGACGGCGGCCAGGTCGAGGCCCGGCTGATCGGGCGCGATCAGTTGATCGACCTGGCGCTGCTCAAGATCGACCCCGGCGAGCGGACCCTGCGTCCGCTGCCGCTGGGCGACTCCGACGGCCTGCGCGTCGGCGAATGGGTCATCGCGATCGGCAACCCGTTCGAGTTCCAGCAGAGCGTCACCGTGGGCGTCGTCTCGGCGAAGGAGCGGCGCGTGCCGATCGGCACCACCGACAGCAACGTGGCCCACTTCATCCAGACCGATGCCGCGATCAACTTCGGCAACTCCGGTGGGCCGCTGCTCGACGCCGCGGGCAACGTGATCGGCATCAACACCGCGATCCGGCGCGGGAACATGGCCGAGGGCATCGGGTTCGCGCTGCCGGTCAACGAGATCAAGAACGCGCTCGACCAGCTGTTGTCGAGCGGCCGGGTCAGCCGCGGGTTCCTCGGCATCTCGCTCAACCCGCAGGGTCTGTCCGAGGCGTCCGCGGAATACTACGGGCTGCCCGACACCAACGGCGTGATCGTGCTCGAGGTCAACGAGGGCCTGCCCGCCGCCACGGCCGGCGTCAAGCGCAACGACGTGATCCGCAAGGTCGACGGCGAGCTGATCCGGGACAACCTCGACCTGATCCGCAAGATCTCGAAGCGCCGGCCCGGCGACGACGTCAAGCTGGAGATCTTCCGCGACGGGCAGACGATGGTCCGCACCGCGCGGCTCGCCGACCGCGAGGAGGCGCTGGCGGCCTCGGGCGTGCGGCAGGAGTCGCCGCGGGAGCCGCTCGAGCCGGAGACCACCGAGGAGGCGCGCGGCCTCGGCCTGACCGTCGAGTCGTTGAGTCCGACGCTGCGGCGCGACCTGCGTCTCGACGAAGGCCTCGACGGCGTCGTGGTCTCGGACGTGGAGTTCGGATCGGCGGCCCAGGACGCCGGTATCCTGCCCAGCGCCGTGATCCGGTCGATCAACGACATCGACGTCAAGTCGGCGTCGGAATGGGCCCGCATCGTGTCCGCGCTCGCGCCCGGGTCGCCGGTCAAGCTCGAGCTGCTCGATCCGCGCTCCAACGCGTCGCGCTACGTGTTCATGCGCACCCCGGAACGGTAGGGCGAGGCGACACCGACACGACGTGCGGCGGGCCGTCGTCGGCCCGCCCGCCGGGCCGCGAGCCGTGTAGCCGCGTGTGCTATGCTCCCCGGCGCCACTCCGGCGCGAACCCGCAGCGGCCGGAGCGCAGCCGCCCCTCGTCGGGTTCGAAGCTCCAGATGGTCCTGAGACAGAAGCCGCTCATCCTTGTCGCGGACGACGAGCAGGACATCCGCGCCTCGTTACGCATGATCCTGGAGTACGAGGGGCTCGACCTGAGCGAGGCCGCCAGTGGTCCCGAGGCGCTGGAGAAGGTCGCCGCCGAGCAGCCCGACGCGGTGCTGCTCGACATCAAGATGCCGCGGATGGACGGGCTGGAGGTGCTGGCCCGGTTGCGCGAGCGCGACCCCGAGCTGCCGATCGTCGTGATCTCCGGGCACGGCACGATCCAGACCGCCGTCGAGGCGACGCGGCTGGGCGCCTTCGATTTCATGGAGAAGCCGCTGGAGCGTGACCGCGTGCTGCTGGTCCTGCGCAACGCGCTGGAGCGCCGGCGCTTGCAGGAGGAGAACCGCGACCTCAAGCTCGAGTTCGAGGAGCGGTTCCGGATGGTCGGCTCCTCGCCCGCGCTGCAGCAGGTCCAGGAAGCGGTCAAGCGCGCGGCGCCGACCCGGGCCTCGGTGCTGATCACCGGCGAGTCGGGCACCGGCAAGGAGCTCGTGGCGCGGGCGATCCACCGCAACAGCACGCGCGCCGACAAGCCGTTCGTCAAGGTCAACTGCGCCGCGATTCCCGAGGACCTGATCGAGTCGGAGCTGTTCGGGCACGTCAAGGGCTCGTTCACCGGCGCGACCCGCGACCAGGTCGGCAAGTTCGTCCAGGCCGACGGCGGGACGATCTTCCTCGACGAGATCGGCGACATGAGCCTCAAGACGCAGTCCAAGGTGCTGCGCGTGCTGCAGGACGGCGACGTCGAGCCGGTCGG
>JBFKMV010000219.1:0-7250 GCA_041629655.1 Candidatus Polarisedimenticolaceae bacterium | reverse complement strand
TAGCGCATCGCGATCTCGACCACGACGTCCCGACCGAGCCGCCGGCGCACCTTGGCGGCGAGGTTCTCGGTGTGGATCAACAGCGGCGAGCCGCGGTCGGTCCAGACCTTGGCGTAGGCCTCGCCCGAGGCGCGCGGCCGGAAGGGCAGGATGAACAGCTCCAGCACCAGCTTGCGCTTCCAGGCCGGTACGTCCAGCACGCGCGGGTCGGACAGAAACTCCCGCAGGTACGGCCGCACGTCGCGCGGGGCTGGGCTCTGGGGCGTGCCGAGATTGATCAGCAACAGCCCGGGTTTCGTCGGATCCGGCATGGAGCTCGCATTCTAGCAGACGGAACGTCCGCGCTCCCTAGCGCTGCCGCGCCTCGCGCAGCACGTGTTGCGAGCGGTGGAACACCTCGTCCAACCCCTCGTCGTCGGTGTCGTAATAGCCGCGGTGCCCGCCCTGCGGGTCGACCAGCACCAGCTTGGCGCTGTGCGCGATGTCGAACATCGCGTCGTCCTCGCTCCGCTCGCCCATCGCGACCTTGAAGCCCTGCTCGAGCAAGCGCCGGATCTCCGCGCGGTCGCCGGTCAGCAGACGCCAGCGCGCCGGATCGACGCCGAGCCCCTCGGCGTAGGCCGCCAGCCGCTCCGGCGTGTCGGTCTCGGGATCGACGCTGATGCTGATCAGCCGCACGTCCTCGACGTCGTACTCGTCGAAGCCCCACTGCAGCTTCTTCACCTGCTCCATCAACCGCGGGCAGATCGTCGGGCAGCTGGTGAAGAAGAAGCTCGCCACGTAGACGTCGCCGGCAAGGTCGCGGCTGCCGAACGGCTCTCCGAGCTGATCCGTCAGCGTGAACTCCGGCAGCTGCCAGCCGACCGGCGGGGGATCGGGCCGGTGGATCAACAGCGGTCGCAGCAGCGTCAGCGTGACGATTCCGATCACGAACGCCCACAGGAACGGGTTCTTCAGCAGCCCGCGGCGGGGCGCGTGTTCCTGGGCGCTCGGCTCGCTCATCGGAGCGGGGATTCTAGCGGATTTCGCCCGGCTGCTCCGCCCCCGCAGCCCGCGGCCCGGCGGCGTCACCCGCCAGCGCCTCCAACACGTCGGCGTAGCGGTACTGCCGCAGGTTGAGCCGCGCGTTCAACAACACCAGCAGCACGATCACGGCCCGCGCGCCGAGCGGGTAGCCCGGGTCGCCGATCCGCCGCCAGCCGTAGTACGCCGCGAGCAGCGCGGCGACCGCGACCCCGGCCAGCGAGAGCGCGAGGAACAGGCGCTTGCGGCGCAGCGCCCGCGCCACGAACGCCCGCTGGCCCGCGGTCATGCGGCCGACTCGGACCGTTTGGGCGTCGTGCGCAGGTAGTGGTCGATCGACAACGGCCCGGCGCCGTGGAGCGCGACCAGGATCAGCAGGAACAACACGAGCGTGGTGAACTCGAAGTCCTGGCCGTAGGTGAACAGGCCCTCGGGCAGGTACACCACGAACGCCGCGCCGAGCAGGATCGGGATCTGGAACAGCGCGGAGGTGCGGGTCAGCAGGCCGACCGCCATCAGCGCGCCGCCGCCGAGGTGCGCCAGCGGGATGTAGTGCATGACCGCGGTCTGGGCGAAATCCAGATGGTCGCTGCGTTCCATCACGTCCGCCAGGAACTCCGTGTTCCAGATGAACTGCAGGCCCTTCACGAACAGGCCGATCCCGAGGTAGATCCGTACGAGGTCGAAAACCAGGTAGCGGTGGGAATTGAGCCACTTCCTGAGGTCGCTGAAGAGTTCGATCAACTGGTCCATCGCCACCTCCGCCGGCGCCAGCGCCGCGGCGCAATCGTCGATGCAGTGTCTCGTGTTTGTCAACCTCCGGTCCGCCGCGGCGCGCCAGGGCCGCGGGTCGCACCCCCGCGAAGTCGCCCTTTTTCGGCGCGTCGGGAGGGTGGGACGGCGGGTCCGCGAACGCTTGACCGCGCCCCGCCGGACACGTTATTCTCCGGGCTTCATGGCTGGCGTGCCTTGCCCGGCCGGGGGAATTGGCTTTGAGACTCGGGTCTCGCTGAACACACCGCGTTCGAGGATAAGCACGCTTGGCTCAGATCTTCCCGAGATGGATCAACAAGCTCCCCCTGCTCGGCGCGGTCGCCGTGCCGCTGGCGGGGCTGCTGGCCGTGGGCGGCGTCTGGTACTACTTCTCGCCGCGCTACACCGACGTGGGCTACATGCCGCGGCAGCCGGTGTCGTATAGCCATGCGCTGCACGTCGGCGAGCTGGGTCTCGACTGCCGCTACTGCCACGCCTCGGTCGAGGTCTCGCCGGTGGCCAACGTGCCGCCAACCAAGGTCTGCATGAACTGCCACTCGTTGATCAAGCGCGACAGCGAGCAGCTGGCGCCAATCCGCGACAGCATCGCCTCGAACAGACCGGTGCGCTGGGTGCGCGTGCACATGCTGCCCGACTACGCGTACTTCGATCACAGCGTGCACATCCACGCCGGCGTCGGGTGCAAGAGCTGCCACGGCGGCGTCGACCGGATGGTCGAGGTCGAGCAGGTCGAGCCGCTGAGCATGAGCTGGTGTCTCGACTGCCACCGCAACCCCGACCCGCACCTGCGGCCACGCGACCAGGTGACCAACATGCAGTGGGTCGCCCCCAAGAACCAGCTCGAGCTCGCCGCCGCGATCCGCGCGGAGCGCGGGATCGAGCCGCCCCTGGACTGCTCGGGGTGTCACCGATGAAGCCTCGCCACCCCACCTACTGGCGCAGCTACGCGCAGCTCGCCGACGATCCGGGGTTCCGGGATTTCGTCGAGCGCGAATTCCCCGCGGGCGCGTCGGAGCTGCCCGAGGGCATCCCGCGCCGGCAGATGCTGATGCTGCTGGGGGCCTCGCTCTCGCTGGCCGGGATCGCGGGCTGCCGCAAGCCCGTCGAGCACATCGTGCCGTACGTGGACGCGCCCGAGCAGGTGATCCCGGGCGTGCCGCGCCACTACGCGACCACGATGCCGTTCGGACACAGCGCCTACGGTCTGGTGGTCGAGAGTCACGAGGGGCGGCCGACCAAGATCGAGGGCAACCCCGAGCACCCCACCACCGCGGGACGCAGCGGGCCGTGGATGCAGGCGGCGATCCTCGATCTCTACGACCCCGACCGCTCGCGCCGCGTGCTGCGGCTCGGCGAGCCGAGCGGCTGGGAGGCGTTCGTCGCCGCGTGGCAGGAGCTCGACGCGACGCTGGTCGCGACGGGCGGGCAGGGGCTGGCCGTGCTGGCCGCGCCGTTCAGCTCGCCGACGCTGGCGCGGCTCGCCGCGGCGTTCCGCGCGCGCTACCCGAACGCGCGCTGGGCCACGTGGGAGCCGCTGGGCGACGAAAACGTCCGCGAGGGATTGCGCCGGGCCACCGGCGTGGCCGCGCAGCCGGTCCACGATCTGGAGCGGGCGGCGCGCATCGTGGCACTCGACGCGGACTTCCTGCAGACCGACCCCGAGATGGTGTCGAGCGCGCGGGGGTTTGCGGCGGGGCGCCGCAACGGGGTCGCCGGCGGCGAGATGAACCGCCTCTACGCGATCGAGAGCGTCTACACGGTGACCGGCGCCAACGCCGACCACCGGCTGCGACTGCGCAGCGGTGAGATCGGCGGCTTCGTGGCGGCGCTGGCTGCCGAGCTTGCCGCGCGTGGGCTGGCGATCGAGGCCGCTCCCGGCGCGCGCCCGCCTGCCGGCGTCGATCCGCAGTGGATCGGGACGCTGGCCGCCGACCTGCTGGAGCACCGCGGGGCGAGCGTGCTGATCGCCGGCGCGTCCCAGCCCCCCGCGGTGCACGCGGCGCTCGTGGCGCTCAACGCGGTGCTGGGCAACGTCGGCCGCACGGTGCGTTACCCCGAGCCGCGCGATGCCGCGCTGTCGAGCACCGCCGAGCTGTCGGCGCTGGCCGAGGCGATGCGCTCCGGCGAGGTGACCACGCTGGTGCTGCTCGACTCGAACCCGGTCTACAGCGCGCCGGCCGACCTCGACTTCGCGGAGGCGCTCTCCGCGGTCGAGCACACGATCCACCTCGGCTCGCACCGCGACGAGACCGCGCTGGGGTGTGAGTGGCACCTGCCGCGGGCCCATTTCCTCGAGGCCTGGGGCGACTGCCGCGACGCGTCCGGCGCGCCCGGCGTCACGCAGCCGCTGGTGCAGCCGCTGTTCGGCGGCCGCAGCGACGTCGAGCTGCTGGGGCTCCTGGCGGGCGGCGAGGCGCGGCCGGGACACGATTTGGTGCGCGAGACATGGCGCGGCATCCTGGGCGAGCTGGGGTTCGAGCAACGCTGGAACCGGCTGCTGCACGACGGCGTGCTGCCGGGCAGCCCGGCGCCGGGAGCGACGCCGCGCGTCGGCGCGGGACTGCCGGCCGACCTGGGCAACTCCGGGACGGGAGCGGCGGAGGGGCTCGAGCTCGTGTTCCGCGGCAGCCCGGCGGTCCACGACGGCCGCTTCGCCAACAACGCCTGGCTCCAGGAGCTGCCGGACACGATGACCAAGCTGACCTGGGACAACGCGGCCCTGGTCAGTCCGGCGACCGCAGCCGAGCTGGGGCTGGCCAACGAGGACGTGGTCCGGATCGGTCACGAGGGGCGCGAGCTGGAGCTGCCGGTCTGGATCGTGCCCGGGCACGCCGACGGCTCGATCGCGGTCTGGCTCGGTTACGGGCGCAGCGCCGCCGGCCGCATCGGCAACGGCGTCGGCGCCAACGCCTATGCGGTCCGCACCACCGCCGCGCCGTGGTTCGCCGGAGGGGCGACGCTGACCCGCACCGACCGCAAGCACGAGCTGGCCTCGACCCAGGACCACGGCTCGATGGAGCAGCGGCCGCTGGTCCGCGAGTCGACGGTCGACGGGTTCCGCCGGCAGCCCGACTTCGCGCAGCGGATGGTGAAGATGCCGCCGCTGGAGCAGCTGATTCCCGACCACGATTACGCCACGGGCTACCAGTGGGGCATGTCGATCGATCTCAACGTGTGCACCGGTTGCAACGCCTGCGTCGTGGCCTGCCAGAGCGAGAACAACGTCCCCGTGGTGGGCAAGCAACAGGTGCGTAACGGGCGCGAGATGCACTGGCTACGCGTCGATCGCTACTTCGTCAGCGACGGCGGCGACCCTGCCGCCGACCCCGCGCCGCGGGCGGTGTTCCAGGCCGTGCCGTGCATGCACTGCGAGAACGCGCCCTGCGAGCAGGTCTGCCCCGTCGCCGCCACCGTGCACGACGACGAGGGGCTGAACGTGATGGTCTACAACCGTTGCATCGGCACCCGCTACTGCTCCAACAACTGTCCTTACAAGGTGCGGCGGTTCAACTTCTTCAACTTCACCAAGCACACTCCCGAGATCGTCAAGCTGGCGCAGAACCCGGACGTCACCGTGCGCTCGCGCGGCGTGATGGAGAAGTGCACCTACTGCACGCAGCGCATCGCCGCGGCGCGGATCCAGGCCCGGCTCGAGGACCGCGAGCTGCGCGACGGGGAGGTGCGCACGGCCTGCCAGCAGGCCTGCCCGACCGAAGCGATCGCGTTCGGCAACATCCGCGATCCCGAGAGCCGTGTCTCGCGGCTCAAGGCCGAGCCGCGGGACTACGCGATGCTGGCCGAGCTGAACAACCGCCCGCGCACGACGTTCCTGGCCAAGCTGAACAACCCGCATCCGGATCTCGCGCCCGCGGCGGATCCGCAGCCCGGCGACTCCCACGGCGCCGCGGGGGAGGAGCACCCGTGACGCGGCGCATCGCCCGCGTCGCCGCGCTGGCGCTGCTGGCGCTGGTCACGGCCGGCTGCGTGCGCGGCTGCACGTCGCGGCGCCCGCCGATCCACATCAACCCCAACATGGACCTGCAGCCCAAGTACCTGGCGCAGTCCGAGAACGCCTTCTTCTACGACGGCATGACGATGCGCGAGCCGGTGCCGGGCACGGTCGCCCGCGGCGAGCTGCGCGACGACTCGCCGTACTGGACCGGCCGCGACGCCGCCGGCGAGCTGGTCGCCGCGCTGCCGCTGCCGGTCACGCCGGCGCTGCTCGATCGCGGCGCCGAACGTTACGCGATCTACTGCGCGCCGTGCCACGATCCGGCGGGCACGGGCAAGGGGATCCTGTTCCAGCGCGGGAACGTGCCGACGCCGGATTTCCGGGACCCGCGGCTGCTGGGCCAGCCGGACGGTCATTTCTTCGACGTCATCACCAACGGGGTGGGTCTGATGCAGGGGTACAAGTACCCCGTCGGCGTCGCGGACCGCTGGGCGATCACCGCCCACGTGCGCCGCCTGCAGGGCAAGCTCGAGGGGGGATCGTGAGCCGCCGCATCGTCATCGCGGTCGTGCTGGGCGCCGTGGTCGCGCTGTGGGCCGCGTTCGAGATCTCGGTCTGGTTCGACCAGCGGATGGCCTACGAGTCCCCGCTGCGCGGCGTCGAGGCCGAAGCCACGCCGCGCGAGCAGGGGATCCTCGACGAACGACACGACCTGGAGCAGCGCAACGAGGCGCTGCCCTACGAGGAGGCCGAGTACCGCGCCTTCCCCAAGGTCGGCAGCCGCGTGGCGGTGTGGGTGCTGGCGCAGCTGCACCTGCTGTTCGCGGCGTTCGTGCTGGCGGTGCCGATCTTCGCGTTGATCATCGAGTACATCGGCTACAAGACGGGCGACAAGCGCTACGACAAGCTGGCCTACGAGTTCACCAAGCTGCTGTCGACGTCGTTCTCGTTCACGGCCAGCTTCGGCGCGTTCTTGCTGTTCATGCTGATCGCGCTGTACCCGAAGCTGATGAACTACCTCGGGAACGTGTTCACGCCGACGTTCTTGCCCTACGTGGCGCTGTTCTTCTTCGAGGCGCTGTTCCTGTACAGCTACTACTACGGCTGGGGCAAGTTCTCGCCGCGGGTGCACCTGTTCCTGGGCCTGATGTTGAACCTGGTCGGCACGGCGATCATGTTCATCGCCAACGCCTGGCTGACGTTCATGATGTCGCCGGCCGGAATCTCCAAGACCGGCGCCCTGATCAGCACCTGGGAGGCCGTCACCAACTACACCTGGATGCCGATCAACATCCACCGCATCATCGCCAACGTGGCCTTCGGCGGGTCGGTCGCCGCGGCGTACGCGGCGTTCCGCTACCTGCAGAGCGAGAAGGCAGCCGACCGCGCGCACTTCGACTGGATGGGCTACATCGGCAACTTCGTGGCGATCAGCGCCTTCCTGCCCTTGCCGTTCGCCGGCTACTGGCTGGCCAGCGAGATCTACGCCTACAACCAGACG
>JBFKMV010000218.1:0-7484 GCA_041629655.1 Candidatus Polarisedimenticolaceae bacterium | reverse complement strand
CGCGGGATCCATGGTCATCAACGGGACCGGCCGCTCGAACAGCGCCGAGCGCACGAAGGCCACGACGGGATTGCGCAGCTTGCCCGCGGGCCAGCCCTCGCGGCGGACGAAGCGGTCCGCGGCCCAGTAGTAGACCGCGAACGCGACGAGCCCGACGAGCAGCAGCCGGCCGAGCAGCCCGCGCCGCCGCAGCACCGCCACGGGTCGCACCAGCAAGGCCGCCAGCGCCACGCCCGTGGCGAGCACCGCCGCCCAGCGCAGCAGCAGGCCGACGGTGACCGTCGAGACCGTCGACACCACCACGTCCGGGGCCCGCAGGAAATCACCGAAGTACAGCCACTCCCAGGTGACGGGGCCGTCGAGCATCGGGACCGCCTCCTGGTTGATCAACAGCATCAGCGCCGCGACCACGGCCAGCAACCGGTACACCCCGACCAGTCCGCGACGGATCCACGCCCGCCGCGGCGAGAGCCACAGCAGTCCGAGCGAGGCGACCGTGAGCGCCACGACCAACAGCAGATCGGCGTACGCGCCCAGCAGCGATCCCGGGAACCCGCGGAGGAAGGAGCCGACGTCGTAGCCGAGCAACGGGATGCGCGTCAGCAACGAGACCGCGGCCAGCGCCAACGAGGTCGCCACCACGGCCTCGACGGCCCGGTCCTCGCCGCGCGGTTGACACTGCGTGTTCACGTTCCCGGTCACCGGCGGCGGGCCGACAAACCGACCGGTTTGCTCCGGAACCCGTCTTCGGACCTGCCGCGCCGCCACACTAACATCGGAACCGCCAACATCGATAGGAGGAGGCCGAGATGAAAGCGTTACTGCGTTCGAGCATCCTGGCCGGGTGCTGTGTGGTCTTGCTGGTGCTTCCCGTGGCCGTGCGCGCGGCCGACGTCGAGGCCGCGACACCCCCGGCGCTGGTGGATACCTACGAGTCGCTGGCCGACGTGATCCTCGCTGCGAAGAAGTCCGAATGGAACCTGGTGCACTCGATCCTCTCGGCGACCTACCTGCACGCCGAGGCCGTGATGGGGGCCGCGGAGTCCAAGCTGAAAGCCGGCCAGTCGGCGCGCGCAGAAATCGAGAAGCTGGCAGCGCTGGTCACGCAGCTCGGCAACGAGGGTGACGCCGCGGTGGCGGCCGTGCGCAAGCGTCTGATCGAGGGCGGACACCATCACCAGGCCGCCGGCGAGGCGAAGGGCGTCTACGACGAGGGTTTCGTGATCGTCACCCGCGCGGCCAAGAAGGCGTTCCTCGAAGCCGGAAAGAACATCGGGCGGATGAGCGGGACGTCGGACGCGGCTGCGCTGCGCGCGGAGTGGAGCAAGGTGGAGAAGAAGTTCCAGGATGTGTGCGAGGCCGCCAAGCGCTGATCCCGCGTCGGCGGTCCTGCTCGTCCTGACGCTCGGCGTTGCCGGCGCCGGCTGCGGCGGCGCGCCCGGCCCCCCGCCCGAGCACGGTCGCGTGGCCGCCGACGGTGGCTTCCAGTTCGTCGACGTGGGAGCCGAGGCCGGGTTGACCCGCATCGTCTGGGCCGGCAGGCCCGGGAAGGACCACCTGCTGGACTCGGCAGGTACCGGTGCCGCGTGGTTCGACTACGATCGCGACGGCTGGATCGATCTCTACCTCGTCAACGGGTGGAGGCTCGAGGACGGTCGCATCGTCGAGCGCGGGAAGAACGCCCTGTACCGTAACCGCGGCGACGGCACGTTCGCGGACGTGACCGACGCCGCCGGCGTGGGGGGCGAGGGACACTGGGGCGGCGGCGTGGCCGTGGCCGATTTCGACGCCGACGGGTGGCCGGACCTGTTCGTGACCAACTTCGGACCCAACCTGCTGTACCGCAACCGCGGCGACGGGACGTTCGAGAACGTCGCCGCGCGAGCCGGGGTCGAGACGCCGGGCTGGAACACCGGGGCGGCGTTCTTCGACGCCGACGGGGACGGGGACCTCGACCTGTACGTGGCCGCCTACATCGAGGCCACGGTCGAGAACGTGCTGCGGGCGAAGCGCACCCTCGATTGGAAGGGCGTCGCCATGGTGGCCGTGGGCCCGTTCGGACTGCAGGGGGCGCGCGATCACTACTTCGTGAACGAGAGCGGCGGCCGTTTCAGGGACGCCACCGAGACGGCGGGGCTGACGGATCTCGCCCGCGGCTACGGGTTCGGCGTGCGGGCTGCCGACTTCGACGGAGACGGCGACCTCGACCTGTACGTCGCCAACGACTCCGATGCCAACTACTACTACCGCAACGAGGGCGACGGCACCTTTCGCGAGGTGGGGCTGTGGTCGGGCTGCGCGCTCGACGAGAACGGTGCGGCCCAGGCCGGCATGGGCGTCGCGCTCGGCGACGCCGACGGGGACGGCGCGCCGGACCTGTTCGTCACGAACTTCTCCGAGGACTTCAGCACGCTGTACCGGGGCGACGGCCAGGGGTTCTTCGACGACGTCAGCGGCGAGAGCGGTGTCGGGCCGGCGACCTACCTTGCGCTGTCGTGGGGCACGGTGTTCGCGGACCTGGACGGCGACGGCGACCAGGACCTCGTGGTGGCCAACGGCCACATCTACCCGCAGGTCGACGCCCACCCCGAATTCGAGATGACGTACGCGCAGCGGAACCTGCTGCTGGAGAACGACGGATCCGGCCGGTTCACCGACGCCACCGCGCGGGCCGGCCCCGGCTTCGCGCTGGTGCAAAGCAGCCGCGGCCTCGCGGCCGGCGACTACGACAACGACGGCGACCTGGATCTGCTGCTGACCCAGCTCGACGGCCCGCCGGCGTTGCTGCGCAACGACTCGGCCCATGGCGCGTGGCTGACCGTCGACCTCGCCGCCGCGCCGGGCGATGGACCCCTGATCGGCACCCGCGTCACGGTCGAGGCCGGTGGGCGGCGCTGGCACCGGGACCTGGCCAGCGGGGAGTCGTTCCTGTCGGTCCACGACCCGCGGCTGCACTTCGGTCTCGGCGACGTCACGACGGTCGATCGGGTCGTCGTGCGCTGGCCGGACGGTACGACAACCGAGCGCACCGCCGTGGAGCCCGGCCGGCTGCTCCGCGTCTCCAGGTAGACGGCCCAACGCGTCGCGCCGGACCGCGATGTGCCATGATCCTTCGGGTGACGCCGATCCCGACCTGGAAACGCAACCTGTGGGTTCTCAGCGCGGGCCAGCTCGTGGCGCTCTCCGCGATGGGGATCGTCATCCCGTTGATCCCGTTCTTCCTGCGCGACCTGGGGATGACGGACCGCGCGGCGCTGGAGCGCTGGTCCGGCCTGGTCTTCGCGGCGCCGTTCCCGATCGTCGCGGCGATGTCGCCCGTCTGGGGCTACCTCGGAGACCGCTACGGCCACAAGAAGATGGTCGTGCGCGCGATCGTGGGGCTGGCGGTGGTCAACCTGCTGATCGCGTTCGTAGAAACGCCGCTGCAGTTCTTCGTGCTGCGGCTGGCGCAGGGGGTGGTCACCGGATTCATCCCGGCCGCGCTGGCGATCACGGCGGCCTCGACGCCGCGCGACCGGTTGCCCGACGCGATGGGCAAGCTCGCGGCGAGCGCCTCCGCGGGGCGGCTGCTGGGGCCGGCGATCGGGGGAGTGCTGGCCGGGTTCCTCGCATTCCGCGAGCTGTTCCTGACCGTGGGTCTGGTGATCGGGGTGGCCTCGGTCTTCGTCACCCGGTTCCTCGAGGAACCGCCGCGGGCGACGGCGGGCGGCGGGTTCTCGCTGGTGGCGCCGCTACGCGTCGCGCTGGGCGACACGAACCTGCGGCTGGCGCTGGCGGGACTGCTGGCCTCGATGGTCGGAATCAGCATGACGATGCCGATCTTCCCGCTGTACGTGGAGCGTCTGTGCGGGCCCGGCGTGGATCCCAAGCTGGTCACCGGCATCGGGTTCGCGGCGGTGGCGGCGGCGACGTTGCTCGCCTCCACGTTGCTCGGCCGGATCGCCGAGCGCCTGGGGCTGAAAACGCTGCTGGTGGTCGCGCTGGTGCTGGCCGCGGTGGCCCTGGCCCTGCACCCGCTGGCCACGCGCATCGGTCCGATGCTCGCGCTGCGCGTGCTGCTCGGTGCCTCCGTGGCGGGGGTCGGCCCGGTGCTGCACGCGATGATCGGCCGCGCGGCTCCCGAGGGCATGCGCGGCGGGATCACCGGTCTGGCCAACTCGGCGACGATCCTCGGCTTCTTCGTCGGCCCCGCCGCGGGCGGCTGGCTGGCCAATCTCGCCGGTCTGGACGGCGTGTTCCGGATCGCCGCCGCGCTGTCGTTGGCCTGCGGCGCCGCCGCGGCGATCGTGGGCCGGCGCGTCGGCCGCGACCGCGAGATCGCGCCGCTGCCGCGTGAGGTCCCGCGGTAGCGATCGGGCCCGCGCGCGCCGATCCGGACCTTGACCCCGATCCGGTCGTCTGGAGTAGAATCCGGTCAACTTCAGACATCCAGCGAAGGGAGGAACCATGAAGGACCGGACGAAAGCGTTCTCGGTGCTGGCGCTCTTGATCATGATCGCGGCGAGCCTCGCGATGCTGGCCTCGGACCCGGTGGAGGCCGGTCCGAGAAAACCCCCGGGACCGCTGTGCGGGCCGGACATCCTGTGGCTCTGCACCTTCAAGGACGGCTCGACCGAGCTGGTGGGCGCGACCCGCTGCGAGATCGAGAAGTTCGAGAAGAAGAACAAGGCGACCTGCGTGCCGGCCAGCTTCTGATCCGCCACGCACGGCCCGGCGCCGCGACCTGGGTTCCACAGGCCGCGGCGGCGGATGTGCGTTCCCCGTGCGAGACATTTGTCGGGGAGGGGCCCGGAGGCTGAGCCGGAGCCAGGGGCGGCTCGCCGGCGTCAGCGTCAGCGTATCGGGGACACGGCAGGCAACGGTGTAAACAGATGTAACCGCGCGGTGGGTGCGAGCGCGGACCTGGCCGTCCTTCGAAAAAAAAGGCAGCGGCCGTAGCCGCTGCCTCGGGGGTTGGTGTCGGGGCCCGATTCAGCGCCGACGCGGGGAGCGGTCGATCTCGCCGCGGCGGTCTCTCCGCTTGGTGCGGTCGATCGGCTCGCCGAGCTCGGTCGGTCCGGGGCCGACGATGTCGATCTCGTCCGCCGGCTGGCTGCCGCCGCCGTTGGAGACGATGGCGTCGCCCTCGTTGACGGCGCCCGCGCACTGCGCGGCCAGGTTGCAGTCGCCGCTGTTGATCAGGTCGGCGATCTCGTTGATCAGCTCACCGACGCTGGTCGATTCGCATGCGGTGTCGACCTCGCAGCTGTTCTGCAGGCGGCCCGAGCAGACGTTCAAGATCAACGCCGTGAGCTGCTTGAGCGCCTTCTCGCACTTGTCGCTCGGCGGGTCGGCGTCCATGCCCTCGCAGGTCAGCACGCCGAACATGCCGGCGTCCTCGAGACCCTCGGCGGCGCAGTCGTGGAGATCGGGGCAGAAGTTCGGCTCGGTCGGCGACTGCGGACCGCGGCCGTTGCGGCCGGGATCGATGCCCGGGCAGACCGGGTCGCTCGCCGACAGGCCGAGGCACTGGCGGTGCCAGTAACCCTGGGTCTTCGGATCGGGCTCGCAGGCCTCCGCCAGCGGGCAGGTCCCGGCCTCGACCTCGAAGCCCTCGTAGTTGCCGTTGAAGGCATCCTTGGCCAGGATCATCTCGTTCGGCGCGCAGCTCAGCGGATCGCACGTCAGGTCCTCGACGCGCCCCGCGGTGGTGGCGAAGTTGGAGATGAAGTTCCCGGTGGTCTTGTCGACGCGCCGGATCTCCGCGAAGCCGTTACGCCCCACGTACAACGAGTTGGCCGAGCCGACCACGACGCCGCTGATCGAGCCGTCGGCCTGACCGGCCGCGTTCAACGGCGTGACCGTGCTGATCAGCGTGCCCAGCGCCGGGTCAGCGCCCGCGCCCAGCGAGAACTCGTAGACGTTGAGGTTGACGTCGGGGCTGTACCACAGCCGGTCGGTGTTGGCGTCCCAGGCCAGCCCGTCGACGAGGCTCAGGCCACCGACGTTCGGGTTGAACTGGAACGTGGCCAGCGCGGGCTGCGCGCAGTTGGTCGGGTCGCCGATGTCGATCAGCCACACCGCGTTGTTGCCGGCGCCCCACAGCTTGTTGCGCGACGCGTCCCAGGCCACCGTGCCGAACAGGTCGAACGGCGTGTTCGTCGCCGCGTTGACCAGGGTCTTGCTACAGACCAGGGTGGCGGGCGTCAGCGCGTTGGGATCCGCCGGACACGCCGGGGGCAGGTAGATGTCGATCGTGGTGGTGAAGACCACGTCGGTGATGTAGTACGTGCCCGTGAAGGTTCCGGAGACGCTGGTGCCGATGTTGCCGGGCAACGAGACGTTCTCGAGCCGGTCCCCGACCGCTCCGAACACCGGAGCGGCGGCCAGCCCGAGTGACAGGGTCGCGACGAGCGCGACGAGTCGGAGAGACGGTCCGCCGGGTCTTGTCATGTTTCCCCCTCCTGGCGGTTGGCGACACCGCCGTCTGATGACTCCTTCGAGAATGGCAACACGCGCGAAACGGAGTCCTGTTACCGCGATCTTACCCCGAGATTCGTCACGATGGAAGGAGCTTTTGCCGCCGCGGAAGCGGCATTCGGCGCCGGGCGCCCAAGACGTCGCCGCTTTCTTGCAATAGTCTCCTCCCGGACAAATCCGATCCATTCCGACCGGGATACAGCCTATAATCTTCGCCCGATTTCCGTGGAGCACGAGGAGACCCCGATGAGCGGCTTTTTTCGCAGCATCGCCTGCCTGGTCCTGTTGTCGCTGTGCAGCACGGCGGCGCTCGCCGACTGGCCCCACCCCCGCGGCCCCGCCTTCGACGGCCGGCTGACCAGCGCCGACGTCTTCCCGGCCGAGGGACTGGGACTCCAGGTCGCCTGGAAGAAGCCGCTCGGCTCGGGCTACTCGGGCATCGCCGTGGCGCAGGGCCGCCTGGTCACGATGTTCTCGGACGGCGAGTCCGACCACGTGGTGGCCCTCGACCTGCGCACGGGGCGCGAGCTGTGGCGCCGCGCGCTCGACGCCACGTACCGCGGCCACGACGGCTCCGACGACGGCCCGCTCGGCTCTCCGGTGATCGACGACGGCCGGGTGTTCGTGGTCGCGCCGCGCGGCAAGCTGGCCGCGTTGAAGCTGGCCGACGGCAGCGAGGTGTGGTCCCGCTCGCTGGCGCAGGACTTCGGTGCGGAGGCGCCGTTCTACGGCTTCAGCACCACGCCGCTCGTCGAGGGCGACGTGCTCGTGGTCCAGACGGGAGGCCCGGAAGGCAAGTCGGTTTCGGGGCTGGACAAGCGAAGCGGGAAGCTGCTGTGGTCGCGGGGCGACGAGAAGGTCGACTACCAGTCCCCGGCGGCGATGGTGCTCGCGGGGCGCCGGCAGATCGTCGCGGTCGCCGGCAAGCGAGTGATGGGGCTGGACCCGAAGTCGGGCGAGCTGCTGTGGGAGCACGCGCTGGGCGAGAAGGAGTCGGCCGCCGCAGCGCAGCCGACGTTCCTCGG
>JBFKMV010000217.1:0-7495 GCA_041629655.1 Candidatus Polarisedimenticolaceae bacterium | reverse complement strand
CCTGACCGTAGTTGACGAAGGCGGCACGGTAGACGCTCTCGAAATGCGGGTCTGCCGCCGCGAGGCTCGTCTCCCCCTGCTCCGCCCCCTCGAACGTGACGGTCAGGTCCAGCCGACCCGCCACGCGCAGGCCGCGGATCGAGGGGTCGTACCGCACCGGCGCCAGGTGGACCGCCACGTAGCGTTGGTTGCGCAGCACGCCGATCTCGCCGAGCCACGCCGGGCGCGCCGGGAAGGTCTCGCGCCCGCCGTAGTAGCTCAGGGCGGGGACGTACTCCAGGCGCGGGTGGACGTGCTCGCCGCGCTCGAGGTCCCGCGCGTCGAGGGCGGCCAGCGCCTCCGCATCGAACCGTTCCCGCGGCACGGGCCGGGGCTGCACGCCGGGGCGCAACGTCTCGCCGGCCAGGCGCACCTCGAGCCGCGGAACGGCCCCCGGCGGAATGGCGACCAGAACGGCGCGGGTGGGGACGTCGGGGGCCCCCGGCGGGCCCTCGTGGACCCGGAAGTCCTCGATGCGGATCAGGTCCGTCCCGTCGGGCGCGGCCTCGAGCCGCAGGGACGGTGTGTCGACATGAAAGGAAAACGCCGCGACTGCGGGTGTCTCCGCTACCGCATGCCCGGTCAACCCGAGCAACACTAGACCCAGCGCGATGTGCTTCCCGACAGGTCTCATGCGGTTACGGAGCGGACCCCCCCGCCCGCCGCGGCGTTCCTCCTGGCGTCTCGGTAGGTAAGCGTCAGCTGCTGATCGGACCCGCGCCACAACTGGCGTCGTCCGCCTTGGCGCAGACCGTGGCGCGCGCCTCGAGTTTCTCGGTGTGGACGATCGCCGGACGCTCGTAAATCTTCTTCATCCTACCTCCCCCTGTACGGGTCAAACCCTAGTGTCCAAAAGGTTTTTAGCTCTCTGACAAACCTGTCCGCCCGGGCCCGCGGCCCGGTGATTGGTTGTTATACGGTGCGCATTTGGGCTTTTCAAGCAGATTTTCTGTCACCGGAGTTCCCGATCTGTAGCAGCTCGTAGGAGCGCTTGATGGCCTTGGCGTTGATCTCGGCCTGGGGGTACACCGCCAGCGGGTCCCCGAGCTGGGTCTCGGCCACGCCCAGACAGAACTGGAAGTACTCGCCGTCGGGGCGCTTGCGCAGCTTGTCCTTGGCCTCGACGGAGAGGTCCCGGACCTCCTGGAGCACGGGCGAGTGGTTCCAGACCTCCTCGAGGCGGTCCACCTCGAGGATGTTGGCGATCTTCCGGCGGAAGGCTACGCAGGGCAGGATGTTCCCGTAGGGATCGATCGTGAACCCGGAGCGGCCGGTGCCGCAGTTGGCCTCGGCCCCCTCGGCGGCGCAGTGGTTGGCCCGCGGCGGAAGCCGGCCGTGATGCAGCTTGGCGTAGTCCTCGGCCCAGTACCTGGCGAAGAACTCGTCGTCGGCGCGGAGGTTCAGCGGGTCCAGGCTCCCGTCGTCCTTGGGCGTGATCACCGCGTCGAAGCTCACGAACAGGCCCATCGTCTCGGCGAGGTCGCGGATCTCGAACAGCTCGTTCTTGTTCAGCCGCGTGATCGGGCACTTGAGGTTGACCTTGATCCCCGCGTCGACGAGGTTGCGGACGGCCTGGACCGTCTTGGCGAACGAGCCCTTGATCTTGGTCAGCGCCTCGTGGCTCTCCGGACGGGCGCCGTGCAGCGAGATCTCGACCTCCATCGGCTTGAGGGCCTTGATCCGCTCGACGACCTTGGGATCGGCCATCAGGTAGCCGTTGGAGTAGATCCGGAGCGCCATCCCGAGTCGGCGCGCCTCGCCCGCGATCTTGTAGAAGTCCTTGTGGCACATCGCCTCGCCGCCGGTCAGCGTCAGGTACAGCACGCCGAAGTCGGCGACCTTGCGCAGCGCCTCGAAGATCTGCGGCGTGGTCAGCTCGCGCTGCCCGGTCGGGGCGTTGTAGCAGAACGTGCAGAGGTGATTGCAGCGGTACGTGATCTCGAACTGCGCGGAGAGCGGGATGGCGTCGGCGAACGCCTTCTCCACGAGATGCCGGTACGGGGTCACCTCGGGGCGCCCGGGATCGCTCACGTCACTGTCCCCCGGCCCGGGCCGGCGCGGCCAGCATCCCGTGCTGCTGCAGCTCGCCGACGAAGGCCGTGACGTCCTCGAGCGCCTGCGCCTCGGAGACGTCGAACTCGTCGAGGACCTGCTCGACGATCTCCCGGATCGTGTGCTCGCCGTCGAGCAGGCCGAAGACCTTGATCCCGACGGGATTGAGCACCTTGACCTCGGCCTTGCCGGGCAGCACCACGAGCCCGCCCTCGTCCGCGATGGTCCGGAACGAGCTGTCGGGATGCCGCCGGGGACGGCTCTCTGGCGAGAGTTCCGCGAGGGACACGAACAACCTCCAAGCTAAAGGAAAACCGGCGCTTGTACGCCGGTTTTCGAAGTGTACGGCCAACTCCGGGAACCTGCAAGGAAGTCTTCGGCGGCTCGCCGGAAAGCGTACCCTGAAATAATTAAAACTACCATGTTCGGCGTGGCCCGCCCCGCGGCCGGCCCGGCAGCAGGGTAGCACCGGGAGCGCTCCGGGGCCTCAGCGCAGGCGCGCCTCGAAGAACGAGGCCACCCGGTCGAGGTAGCGGTCCCGCTCGTGGCCGTAGAGCCCGCTGGTCGCCGTGGCCGGCAAGGTCATCAGGTTCCCGTCCGCGTCGCGCTGGTCGGGAATCCGGGCGTACATGCGCTCGATCTCGCGCGCCAGCCGGGCGTCGCCGGCCGGCGACAGCAGCAGCAGGTCGCGTCCCTGGAGCCGCGGCAGCAGATCCTCGGCCCGCGCGTCCCCGATCGAGACCCGGTGGCGCAGGGCGAACAGCGACTCCGGCACGAACCCGAGATGGTCCACGCCGGTGGGCCAGCCGCCGTAGAAGCGGTCGGCGAGCGGGTAGCCCACGTCCGGGTACAGCCCGTCCAGGACCAGGACCTGCAGCGCCGGCCGGTCGGCCGCCGCCAGCACCGCCGCGTGGGCGCCCATCCCGGCACCATAGACCCCCAGCGGCCGCGCGTCCGCGCCGAACCGCTGCTGCAGCAAGGTCACCGCGCCGAGCACGTCCCGCTTCTCCACCAGGCCCAGCGTCGACGTGGCGGCCGCGCTGTCCCCGTGTCCCCGGAAGTCCAGAGCCAGCAGCGTGAAGCCGGATTCGTGGAGCCGGATCATCAGGTTCAGCAGGGCGGCCTTGCCCGAGCCGAACTCGTGACACAGGATGATCGCCTTCCGTCCGGGCTCGCCGCGCCACAGCCAGCCGGCCAGCGGCGTCCCGTCGGCCGCGGGGAACCGCACCTCCTCGACGCGCACCTCGATCACGTCCATGTCGATCGGCTGCGGCGCCCGGTCCGGGGGCCGCGTCACCTGGTCGATCCGGACCATCGCGGTGGCCAGGCCCAGCGCCGCGAGCAGCGCCGTGAGGGCGAGCAGGGCCCCGGCCGGCGTCTTCAGGAGCCTCATGCGGTCGTTCCGTGCGGTCCCCGGGGGTCAGGCAGAATCTAGGCTCCGGGCGGGCCCGGAACAACCCGCCGGCGAAGCCGGCTCAGCCCTCCCCGGGGCCCCCGCGCCCGTAGTGGTCCAAGATCCGGCGCGACAGCTTCGGGCCGGCGACCCGGGCCAGCTCGGCGGGGTCGGCCCGGCGCACGCCCTCCACGCTCCCGAACTCGCGCAGCAACCGCCGGGCGGTCCGCGGTCCCACCCCGCGGATCGTCGTCAGCTCGGTGCGCAGGGTGCGCCGGTCGCGCCGCTTGCGGTGCCGGGAGACCGCGAACCGGTGCGCCTCGTCCCGGATGCGCTGGACCAGGTGGAGGGCCGGGGAATCGCGGCCGAGCCTGACCGGCTCGCCCCCCCCGACGAGGTGCAGCTCCTCCTCGCGCTTGGCCAGGGCCACCACCGGCAGCATCGGCAGGCCGACCCCGGCCAGCGCCCGCACCGCCGCTCCCAGCTGCCCCGCCCCGCCGTCGATCAGCACCAGGTCGGGCAGACGCCGGTCCTCGGCGAGCAGCCGACGGTAGCGGCGGGTCACCACCTCGGCCATCGAGGCGAAATCGTCCGGACCCTGCACCGTGCGGATGCTGAAGCTGCGGTAGTCGGACTTGCGCGGCCGCCCGCCCTCCCAGACGACCAGCGAGGCGACCGAGTCGGCGCCCTGGATGTTCGAGATGTCGAAGCACTCGATGCGGAACGGCGGCTCGTCGAGGTCCAGCGCGTCCGCCAGCGCCTCCAGCCCCTCCACCCCGTGGCGGTGACCGGCGCGGAACCGGGCCTCGAAGGCCAGCTTCGCGTTGCGGCGCACCAGCTGCAGGAAGCGCCGCTTGACGCCGCGCTGCGGAACGCGCAGCCGCACCCGCGTCCCGCGTCGCTCGCCGAGCCAGCGTTCGAGCAGCTCCGGCTCGTCCGGCAGCTCGGACAGGTAGATCTCCGGGGGCGGCTCGCTCTCGGCGTAGTACTGCACGAGCACGGCCTGGTAGAACGGTCCCGCCTCGAACTCGAGCTGGTCGAACGTGAACTCGCGCCGCAGCCGCACCTTGCCCGCGCGCATCTGGAACAGCTGGAGCGCGACCTGCCCGCCCTCGCGGTGCAGCGCGAAATAGTCCTGGTCCTCCAGCCCCACCGACGCGATGTGCTGACGCTCGGCGAGCCTGGCGATCGTGTGCAGCGTGTCGCGGTAGCGCGCGGCCCGTTCGTACTGCTGATCCGCGCTGGCGCTCTCCATCCGGCGCTTGAGCGACTGCTCCAGCTCGTGATGGCGCCCCTCGAGGAACAGCCGCACGTCCTGCACGGCGCGTCCGTACTCCTCGGGCGTCGTCTTGCCCGCGCACGGCGCCAGGCACTGGTCGAGGTGGTAGTACAGGCACGGCCGCCGCTTGCCGTCGAAGACCTCCTTGCACGTCGCGACCTGGAAGAACCGTGGGACCATCTTGAGCGTCTTGCGGGCGACCGCGGCCGGAGTAAAGGGACCGACGTAGAGGTTGCCGTCGACGCGCGCCCGTCGCACCAGCGCGACCCGCGGAAACTCGTCCTCCAGCGACAGCTTGAGGTACGGGAAGTGCTTGTCGTCGCGCAGCACCACGTTGTAGCGCGGCCGCTTCTCCTTGATCAGGTTCGATTCCAGCAGCAGCGCCTCGAGCTCGGTGTCGACGACGATGATCTCGAGGTCCTCGACCTCGGCGACCATCCGCTCGATCCGCGGCGGATGCTGTGCGGCGGGCTGGAAGTAGGACCGGACGCGCTGCCGCAACGACTTGGCCTTGCCGATGTAGATCGGCTCCCCGGCCGCGTTGCGGTACACGTAGACGCCGGGGCGGTCGGGCAGTCGCTCGAGCTTCTCCCGCAGCCGATCCTCGCGGCCCACGTCACGCCTCCGGCGGGGCCTGCCGGCGCAACAGCTCCACGAACGAGGCGTCGAGGGGGAAGGTCAGTGTGGCCAGCCGCGTGGCGCCGACGAGGCGCTCGGCGGCGGAGGCGATCCGCGGCTCGTGCGGGAGCGCTCCGCCGACGTAGGGCAGGTTGGCCGTGACCCGACCCAGCGCCACGACCCGGCTCAGCGGCGCGAGACTCGCGCGGCGCCCGTGCGCGGGCGCCAGCAACGCCGTCAGCGGCCAGCGTCCGGGCCCGGCCGGCCGCGTGGGATCGGCTCGGAACGGCAGGCTCAGCGCGTGCGGCCGCTCTCCGGAGCTGTCCACGAACACCACGTCGTCGCTCAGGAACACCGCGCCGGCGTCGCGGGCCAGCCCGGCCCAGGTGCTCTTCCCCGACCCCGCGGGACCGACCAGCACGATCGCGCGGTCGTCGATCACCACTCCCGCGGCGTGCAGCAGCAGCGCTCCCCGCGAGGGCAGCGTCCAGGCCAGCGCCGGGAGCAGCAGGTTCAGCAACGCGTAGAACTGCTCTCGATCGTCCCGCGGCGGCATCCGGATCTCGGCCCGGCCCACGGCATCGGCGTCGACCTCGCCCTCGGCCATCCGGAAACGCGCCCGTGGACCGTGATAGCCCGCGCTCCAGGTCAACAGCGAGCGCGGCGGGAGCCCGGCCCCGGGCAGCTCGCGCACCGTCACGTCGAGAAACGGCGCGTCGGCCGGATCGACCGCGAAGGCCGACCAGGTCCGGCGCATCTCCGCCGACACGCCGGGCGACAGCCCGCGCAGCCGGAGTTGGATGCCGGACAGGTCGTAGTGCGCCGCGCCTTCCCCGCTCCGTTTCACTGGATCGTTCCCGCCGCCGCTAAGATAACAGACGGGGAGGAGCAGCGTTGCCGGGCATCCATATCGGGTTCGCCACCGAACCGAGCGATCACGGCGGCACCAACCGCGTCAACCGGACCATCGCCGGGATCCTGCGCCGCCGGTTGCCCGTCGCGCCGGACCCGGCCGGCGCGGCGGTGCAGGTGCACTCGTTGTCGTGGAACGTCCCCGCCTCCCCGCGCCGCCTGTTCATCGACCACGGCGCCTTCGCGGACGCCGGCTTCTGGGCCTACACGGCACCGCGGCTGCGGGGCGACGACACGATCCTGGTCTCGTCGACGGTGTGCCTGCGGGTCGCGGAACGGCTGCTCGACCGGCCGCGCCCGGAGCTCCTGCGCGTTCCGTACTACGCGGACACCGCCGTGTTCCGGCCCCCGCGCGACCGCGGGGCCGCGCGTCGGGCGGTCGCGGCGCGCCACCGGCTGGATCCCGCGGGGCCGTGGCTGGTCGCGGTGTCGGGGTACAACCGACGCAAGAACCTGCACCTGGCGATCCGGTTTCACCGCGCGCTCGCCGAGCGTCACCCCGAGACGACGTTGATCGTCGTCGGCCGCCCCGCCGATCATCCGTCGCCCCGCGAGTACGCCGGGCGGCTGCGCGAGCTCGCCGCGGGACTCGGCAGCGCCGACCGGGTCCGGTTCCTCGACGTGATGCCCCACACCGATCTCGCGGCGCTGCTCGGCGCGGCGGACCTGCTGCTGCACCTCTCCACGGCGCGGATCGAGAACTTCGGCCTCGTCGTGGCCGAGGCGCTGGCGGCCGGGCTGCCGGTGGTCGCCGCGGACTGGGGCGGGCTGCGCGACCTGGTGCGCTCGTCCGGGGGCGGGATCCTCGCGCCGACCTGGCTGACCCGTCGCGGACCGCGGGTCGACTGGGGCGCGGCGGTCGAGCCGGCGGCCGGGCTGCTCGACGACCGCGGCTCGTGGACCGGCCTGTCCGACCGGGCGGCCCGCTTCGCCGCGACGGAGCTGGGGCTCCCGGCGTTCGAGCGCAGGCTCTGCACGGCCGTCTCCGCGACCGCCGCGCGGGCCGGGCGGGAGGACGGCGCCGCGCGCCTGAGCGAGCCGGGCCAGGCGCTGATGTTCGAGACGATCCGGCTGCACATGCGCGAGCCGGGAATCCGCAGCAGCTCGGAGGAGTACGATCGTCGGCTGGCGCTCGACGCCGGCGAGCTGGCGCGGCTGCTGACCGGCCCCGCGGCGACGCACGAGCACCCGCCGTGCGTCGG
>JBFKMV010000216.1:0-7559 GCA_041629655.1 Candidatus Polarisedimenticolaceae bacterium | reverse complement strand
GGCAGGTAATCGTCCTCGAGGAGCAGGTTGAACCAGAGCGCCTCGCCGAGATGCTGCCGTAGCCAGGTCGTCTTTCCCGTGGCCCGGGGACCGAACAGGAAGAACGGGTGGTCGGGGGGTTCCGCAAGTCGTGTATACATTGCGGGCACTTTATCATGCAAAATGCCCGCGAGGGATACAGCCGAGAATTAGGTTGAAAACTTGCCCTTTTCGGTAAGCCGGTCGACACATTGCCGTCCGCGAGGAGCACTGCCAGAGGTACAATCCGCTCGATGCAACCCGGCCAGACCTTGCTGCACTACCGGATCGTCGCCAAGCTCGGCGAGGGCGGGATGGGGGTGGTGTGGAAGGGGGTGGACACCTCGCTGGGGCGCGAGGTGGCGATCAAGGTGCTGCCCGAGGTGTTCTCGCAGGACCCCGAGCGGCTGGCGCGGTTCGAGCGCGAGGCGCGGCTGCTGGCGTCGCTGAACCATCCCAACATCGCCACCGTGCACGGGCTGCACGAGGCGGAGGGGGTCCGGTTCCTGGCGATGGAGCTGGTGGAGGGGGAGGACCTGGCGGCGCGGCTCGAGCGCGGGCGGCTCGCGGTGGACGAGGCGCTGCGGGTCGGCGTCCAGATCGCCTCGGCGCTGGAGGCGGCGCACGCGCACGGCGTCGTGCACCGCGACCTCAAGCCGGCCAACGTCGTGCTGACCCGGGACGGGCGCGCCAAGGTGCTCGACTTCGGCCTGGCCAAGGCGGTCGAGCCCGACGCCGCGTCGACGTCAGGCAGCGTGTCGATGTCGCCGACGATGACCTCGGCGGGGTCGGTGTCGGGGATGATCCTCGGCACCGCGGCCTACATGTCGCCGGAGCAGGCGCGCGGCAAGCCCGTCGACCGCCGCGCCGACCTGTGGTCGTTCGGCGGCCTGCTCTACGAGTGTCTGACGGGTGTGAGGTTGTTCGCCGGCGAGACGGTGTCGGACTCGCTGGCCGCGATCCTGCGCAAGGACCCCGACTGGTCGGCGCTGCCCGCGGACACGCCGCCGATGGTGCGGCTCGCGCTCCGGCGCTGCCTGACGCGCGATCCCGTCAAGCGCCTCCAGGACGCGGGCGACCTGCGGCTGGAGCTGGAGCAGGCTATCGAGGATCCGCGCGGAGAGTTCCTGGGGCTCGCCCCCGCCGGCGCCGCGGCAGCGGAGCGGTCCGGCCCGCTGCGCTGGCTGCCCTGGGCCGTGTCGGCAGTCGCGGTGCTGGCGGCGCTGGTCTTCGGGCTGCGCGGCGCGGGCGAGGCCGGGACGGGAGAAGCCGCCTCCCGCCGGCTGATGATCCCCGTGAGCGGCGCTACCGAGTACGGCGACGACGCGGCCTCGCCGCCGGTCATCTCGCCGGACGGCCGGTTCGTGGCCTTCGGGGTCGGGGAGCAGAGCGGCAAGGTCCGGCTGTGGCTGCGGCCGCTCGACGACTTCGAAGCGCGCCCGCTCTCTGGCACCGAGGGCGCACAGTATGCGTTCTGGTCGCCGGACAGCCGGCACGTCGGGTTCTTCCAGGGCGGCAAGCTCAAGCGCATCGAGGTCGCCAGCGGGCGCGTGGAGACGATCGGAGGCGACGGCACCGCGAACCCGCGCGGCGGCTCCTGGAACGCGGCCGGGCAGCTGATCTACGTGCCGAACTCGAACGCCGGCATCCACCTGATCGATGCAGCCGGCGCCGCACCGCGCCAGATCACCACGCCCGATCCCGACGTCACCGACGCCAGCCACCGCTGGCCGGTGTTCCTGCCCGACGGCGAGCACTTCCTGTTCCTGTTCTGGACCAACGACCTGCGCTCGATGGAGCAGCACGGCGGGATCTACCTGGGTTCGCTGTCGGGTGACGAGGCGCCGACGCGCCTGCTCTCCGACGGCTCCAGCGTGGCCTACGCGCCGCCCGGTTACCTGGTCCTGGTGCGCGGGGAGAACCTGGTCGCGATCCCGTTCGACGCGCGCGCGCGCAAGGTGACGGGCGAGGCGACCGTCATCGCCAGCGGCGTGCTGCGCAACCGCGCCACCGGGCACGGCGCCTTCACGGTCTCGACCGGGGGGACGCTGGTCTATGCCGGCGGTCAGGCATTCCTACCCGCGGCGCTGGCGTGGTACGACCGCAACGGGAACGCCACCCCGAGCGGCCTGGAACCCGCGCCCTACTTCGAAGTCCGGCTCGCCCCGGACGCGAGGCGCGCCGCGGCGGCGATCCCCGGCCCCAACGGCGACGGGGAGATCTGGATCCTCGACCTGGTCCGCGGGGTCAAGACCCGGCTGGCCTACGGATCGACGGCGCACGCCAACCCGGTCTGGTCGAGCGACGGCGAGCGGCTGATGTACGCCGCGCAGGAGAAGGGCAGCCTCGACTTCTACGTCCGCAACGCCGACGGCTCGGGCGAGCCCGAGCTGGTGCTGGTGGACCCGCAGGACAAGGTGCTGTTCGATTGGTCGCGCGACGGCCGGTACGCCGTTTACTGGCCGATCGGCTCGGGCACCGGAACGCCGGACCTCTGGCTCTACTCGCTGGAGCGCAAAGCGGCCGAGCTCCTGATCGGCGGCGAACCGACCTACGTCGAGGCTCGCTTCTCGCCCGACACTCGCTGGCTCGCCTACGTCTCCGACGACTCGGGCCGCTTCGAGGTGTTCGTCCAGGCCTTCGAGGACCAGGGGGGCGTCAAGGCCGGGGCGCGCTGGCAGGTCTCCACGGCCGGCGGCGTCGCGCCGCACTGGCGCGACGACGGCCGCGAGATCGTCTACTGGGACCTCGACAACCGCGTCATGGCGGTCTCGCTGGAGGTCCAGGATCGGCGCCTGGCGCTGGGCACGCCGCGCGAGATGTTCAGTGTCGACGGCCAGGTCGTGACGGCCGACGTGACGCTCGACCACGAGCGCGCCCTGGTCGTCAGCCGGGACGAGACCGCCAGCGAGCCGCTGCGGGTGATCCTGGACTGGACGGCGGGGTTGTAGCGGCTCGCGATCGGGCGCGCGCTTGATAATCAACGACTAGACCAACCCCTTTGGTTCGGTAGAGCCACCGGCTGCGCCGCGATACAGTCGTCGGTAAACGGGACGGATCCGCAGCGTCACGCCCCCCTTCCTCAGGAGGACAAGGCCATGCGAAGACCTCTGCGTGAAGGACTGCTGCTTGCCGGTCTCCTTGCCGCGATGGTCCTGGGCTTTGCCGGATCCATCGGTTGTTCCGACGACGGCGTGGTGACACGCCTGCCGACGATCGTCCGCGGGTCCGGAGTCATCGACCAGGAAGACCGGTTCGTGTCCGGCTGCGCCGGCGTCAACGTGTCCTCCATCGGGAACCTGCACATCGAGCAGGGTGCCCAGGAGGCGCTCACGATCCGCGCCGAGGACAACCTGTTGCGCCATCTTCTCACCGAGCTGCGCGGCGGCACGCTGACGATCCGCACCGCGGACGATGTCCAGCTGCTCCCCAGGTTGTCGATCGATTTCTATCTCACGGTGGTCGATCTCGAGAGCATCCTGCATACCGGGGTCGGGGACGTGGACGGCACGGACCTGACCTTGGACACCCTGGCGCTGACCCAGTCCGGCGTGGGCGAGGTGGACCTCGATGCCCTGGATACGACGGGCATCAACACCGTCCTGAGCGGCGTGGGTGACGTGTGGCTGGCGGGTCGGACCGA
This sequence comes from Candidatus Polarisedimenticolaceae bacterium, assembly GCA_041629655.1. Taxonomy (GTDB): domain Bacteria; phylum Acidobacteriota; class Polarisedimenticolia; order Polarisedimenticolales; family Polarisedimenticolaceae; genus JBFKMV01. Next base: position 3,898 of record JBFKMV010000216.1, on the reverse strand, counting down.
CGAGCAGGTGCTCACGCTCAGTGGCGTCGGCGATTACGAAGCCGGCGACCTGGCCAGCAGCGGGGCCCGCGTCACGATCACCGGGCATGGCTCGGCGACGGTGCGCGTCTCCGCCCTGCTGATCGTCAACATCACTGGCAGCGGTTCGGTCTATTACTTCGGCGACCCCGTCGTCGACAGCACGATCACGGGGACCGGAGGGGTCGTCCGGCTCGGGCCTTGACGTCGGGAGGCGTGTCGGTGAGTCACGCCTCGCGCGCGGGCATATAATCGCCGCGTCGATCCCCGCATAGGAACGTCACCCGCCGATGTCGCTCGCGCCGCACACCCGTCTCGGTCCCTACGAGATCGAAGCCCTGCTGGGTAGCGGCGGCATGGGTCACGTCTACCGCGCCCGCGACACGCGGCTGGGCCGGGCGGTCGCGATCAAGGTGCTGCCGGAGGCGGTCTCGAAGGACCCGGAGCGCCGCGAGCGGTTCGATCGCGAGGCGCGGGCGATCGCGTCGCTGTCCCACCCGCACATCTGCGCGCTGTTCGACGTCGGCACCCACGGGGATCTGCGGTACCTGGTGATGGAGTACCTGGAGGGGGAGACGCTGGCCGACCGCCTGGCCCGCGGCGCGCTGCCGCTCGGCGAGGCGCTGCGGTTCGGGGCTCAGATCGCCGGCGCCGTCGCATCCGCTCATGCCCGCGGGATCGTCCATCGCGACCTCAAGCCGGCCAACGTCAGCCTGACCCCCAACGGCGTCAAGGTGCTCGACTTCGGACTGGCCAAGTTCCTCGAGCCCGCCGCGCCGCCGTCGAGCCCCGAGGACTCGCCGACCGTGCTGTCGACGGGCCGCCACGTGATCCTCGGCACCGCGGCCTACATGTCGCCCGAGCAGGCCCGTGGAGGACCGCTGGACCGGCGGAGCGACGTGTGGTCGTTCGGGGTCGTGCTGTTCGAGATGCTCTCCGGGCGGCGGCTGTTCACGGGCGAGAGTGTGACCGACGTGTTGTCGGCCGTACTGCGCGAGCCGGTGGCCTGGGCCGCCCTGCCCCCGAACACCCCGCAGCCGGTGCAGGACCTGCTCGCGCGGATGCTGGAGCGCGACGCCGAGCGACGGCTCGACGATCTGGGCGCCGCCGCCGGGGCGCTCGAGGCCGGACTGCTGAGCGATACGAGTGCTCGCGCGGCCGCGGCGGCCCACCCCGCAGAGGAGCGGAAGTCCGTCGTCGTCCTCCCCTTCACCAACCTCAGCTCGGACCCCGACAACGAATACTTCAGCGACGGCCTGACCGAGGAGGTGATCGCCGATCTCTCCAGGGTCGGCGCGCTGCGCGTGATCTCGCGGACCACGGCGATGCGGCTCAAGGGCACCGACAAGGACCTGCGCGAGGTGGCCCGCGAGCTGGACGTCCGCTACGCGCTCGAGGGCAGCGTGCGCAAGGCCGGCAACAACCTGCGCATCACCGCGCAGCTCATCGACACCGACACCGACGCGCCGCTGTGGTCGGACAAGTACGGCGGCACGCTGGACGACGTGTTCCTGATCCAGGAGCAGGTGTCGCGGGCGATCGTCGACTCGCTGCGCGTCAAGCTGACCGAGGACGAGCACCGGCAGCTCGCCGGGCCCCCGCGCAATCCGTACGCCTACGACACGTTCCTGCGCGCGCGACGCGACATCTGGAGCTTCCGCCGCGAGGGGCTCGACCGGGCGCGCGAGGAGCTGGAGCACGCGCTACGGGTGGTCGGGGACGACGTGCTGCTGTACCGGGGCCTGGGCCTGGTGAACTGGCAGTACGTCAACGCGGGGATCAGCAGCGATCGCCGCTACATCGAGCAGGCCGAGGTGTACGCCCGCAAGCTGCTCGAGCTCGACCCCGACGGGTCGTACGGGCCGGCGCTGCTGGGCTACACCGCCATCCAGCGCGGCGACGTCACCCAGTGGGTCCGGCAGCTCGCGCGCGCGGTCGAGGCCGACCCCAACGACCCGGACCACCTGGTGTGGCTGGCGATGGGCTGGACGATCTGCGGCTTTCCACAGCGGGCCAAGCCGCTCTACGACAAGTTGCTGACCATCGATCCGTTCTTCGACCTGGTGCACTTCGGGCTCGGCTTCGTGGAGTACGTCGAAGGGCGCTACGACCGCGCGATCGAACCGTACGAGAAGGCGCTCGCGCTGGCGCCGGAGCATCCGGGATGGCCGATGCTCCTGGCGCAGGTGCTTGCCTCGGCCGGTGCGGTCGAACGAGCCGTCGCCACGATCGATCAGGGGCTCGCGCCGGACAGGCACCCGCTGGCCCGGCTGGGTCACGTGTTCAAACATGCGCTGCGGGGCGACGCCGCGGCCGCTGACGAGCTGACGACGACGGAAATGACCGACATCGTGTGGCTCGACCTGCAGTACGCGCAGATCATGGCCCAGGCCCAATCGCTGCTCGACCGGACGGACGAGGGGTTGCGCTGGCTGGAGCGCGCGGTCGAGCGGGGTTTCACCCACTACCCGTTCCTCTCGGAGCGCGATCCGCTGCTCGCCAACCTTCGCGCCGATCCTCGCTTTTCCGAGCTGATGGATCGCCTGCGCCCGCGGTGGGAGCGCTTCGAAGCCGACGTGGGGGCCGCCCGCAGCTAGACCGGGCGTAGAATGCCCGCCGGGAGGCAGCGATGGCCGAACTCGACGCCACGCCCCGGCACGGCGCCCTGATCCAGCAGGGCTACGACTACTCGCCCGAGCAGCTCACGGAGCTGTCCTGGGCGCTGCGCTTCACGCCCCTGGTCTGCATGGCCGTGGCGCTGGTCGGGCTGGCCACGCGGCAGCCGGTGATCCACTTCGTGCTGGCCGCGACGGGGATGGTGCCGTTCTGGTTCCCCGCGGCGCATCCGGTGGACCTGTTCTACAACCAGGTGCTGCGCCCCCTGTGGGGCGGCGTGAAGCTGCCGCCCAACCCGCTGCCCCGGCGGATCGCCTGCTTCATGGGCGGTTTCATGAACCTGTTGATCGGGCTGGCGTTCGTCGCCGGCCGGGTCCCGCTGGCCTGGGTGTTCGGCGTGGTGCTGGTGACGCTCCAGCTGATCGTGATCACGACCCACTTCTGCATGGCGTCGTGGATGTACGAGCTGCTGCTGCGCGCGCTGGGCCGCTGGGTGCCGCTGGTGCCGCTGGACGAGGCGCGCCGGCTGATCGCCGCGGGTGGCGAGCTGATCGACGTGCGCGAGCCGCACGAGTTCGCCCAGGGTCACGCCACGGGGGCGCGCAACGTCCCGCTGGCCGGCGTGGTCGACGCGTTGGCGGATTCGCGTGACCGCCCGCTGGTGCTCTACTGCATGACCGGGCTGCGCAGCCAGCGCGCCGCACAGATGCTGCGGCGCGCCGGGTTCGAACGCGTGCACAACGCCGGGGCGATGGTGCGGATGCAGGACTGACCGGTTCGCTCGTCCCGAATCTGCAACAGCTTCCCTTCGACTCCCCTCGTGCGCCTGCCACACCTCTGCTGCGTTCGTCTTTTTTGGCGCAATAACACTTGACGCTTTCGTCGACCCGCCATAAGAGAAAGGGTCGGCTTACGCAGCGAGTGGGCAACAGGACGGGGAACCGATAGCGAGCGGTTCCCGCCAGTCCGTTTCGGTACGTGAGGTCACGGATGATCTGCGGTCGATCGGCGCCGGGCGCCCCGCGCGTCCCTCTGTGCGCCGCACGCCTGACCCGGCAACACCCGGTTCGACAGACGAGGGACCTTGTGATGACGAATCCAAGCAGAGGGCTCTGGATCGGCGCCCTGCTCTGTGTCGTCTTCGTGGCGACCGTGCAGGCCGGCGTGAGCGAGGGGCTGGACTACCTCGAGTCGTCGCAGAACGGCGACGGCTCGTGGGGCTCGGTGGCGGGGCTGGGGCCGCGCGACACGGCGGTGGTGCTGG
>JBFKMV010000215.1:0-7563 GCA_041629655.1 Candidatus Polarisedimenticolaceae bacterium | reverse complement strand
GACCGCGAGGAGATCCTGGAGGACCGGGCACTGGTCGACCTGCGCGGCGATCCGGCGTTCGACGCGCTCGTCGTGGAGGTGAGGCGGCGGCTGGACACACCACCTCGACCGAAGACCGACCAGCGGTAGAATCGAGGCGACCTGACGAAGCGCCGTCGATTCGCGACGCTCGAGCGCGACCGCGACGCCGCCAGGTTGTCACCGCTCACTCCGCGCCCTCCGCCCCGGCGCCCGCGCCATCCCGCGGTCCGGCGTTCTTGACGTACCGTTCGAGCCACGCGTTCGACTCCCACAGCATGTGCATCACCGACTCGCGTGCGCGGTAGCCGTGGCTCTCGTGCGGCAGCATCACCAGCCGCGCCGTGGCGCCGAGACCCTTCAGCGCGTTGTAGTAGCGCTCGCTCTGCATCGGGTAGGTGCCGGAGTTGTTGTCCGCCTCGCCGTGGATCAGCAGGATCGGCTCGTCGACCTTCTCGGCGTGCATGAACGGCGACATCCGGAAATAGACGTCCGCGGCCTGCCACAGCGTGCGCTCCTCGGCCTGGAAGCCGAACGGGGTCAGCGTCCGGTTGTAGGCGCCGCTGCGCGCGATGCCCGCGCGGAACAGGTCGGAGTGCGCCAGCAGGTTGGCGGTCATGAACGCGCCGTAGGAGTGGCCGCCGATCGCGGCGCGCTCGGGATCGCCGGCGCCGCGCCGGGCGGCCTCGTTCACCGCGGCCCTGGCGCTGGCGACGAGCTGCTGGACGTAGGTGTCGTTCGGCTCGACGTCGCCCTCGCCGATGATCGGCATCGTGGGGTCGTCGAGCACGGCGTAGCCCATGGTCAAGAACAGCAGCGGCGACCACCAGCCGACCCGGTCGAAACGGTGCGGCGAGTCCGTCACCTGACCCGCGTGGTCGGCGTTCTTGAACTCCTGGGGGTAGGCCCAGACCAGCAGCGGCAGCGGCCCCCGCTCCGGCGTGTGGCCCGGCGGAAGGTAGAGCGTCGCCGTCAGCTGCACGCCGTCCTCGCGCTCGTAGCGGATCAGCTCCTTCTGCAGTCCCCGGAGCTGGGGCGTCGGGTGGGGAAACTCCGTCAGCTGCCGCAGCCGGGCCCGCTCGAGGTCGCGGACGAAGTAGTTCGGCGGCTCGTCCTTCGACTCGCGCCGCGTGACGAAGCGGCGGCCCTTGGGGTCCACGGGCGAGATCGCCCGCTCGTAGTAGGGGGCCGCGGAGCGCCACAACCGTTTGGCCTGCTTGGTCTTCAGGTCGAAGCGGTCGAGAAACGGGCGGTCGCCTTCCGGCGATGCGCCGTCGCCGGAGAGGATCAGCGACCTGCCGCCGTCCGGCGTGAACAGCACGGAGCGCCCCCACCGGTTGACCACGCTGACCGGACTGCCCGGGTCGTTGTAGCGATCCTCCCAGGAGCGGTCCACCAGCAGGTCGGGCTCCGCCCCGGGCTTCGACGGGTCGATGCGCCAGGCCCGGATCGTGCGGGTCTTCCACCACCACTCGTTGACGATCGCCAGCGTCTCGCCGCCCCACTCGATCCCGGCGTAGCGCAGCCCCAGCGTCGCCAGCAGCCGCGGCTGTCCGTCGAACGGCGCGGCGAGCGCGAACACCTTGTCGCGGATCTCCGCGTCGCGGCCGGCGTCGCCGCCGTCCTGCGCCTCGGCCCAGTAGAGCGTCGCGGGGACGTCGCTGCGCCAGGCGGCGGAGCGCGGACCGGTCGGCACGCTGCCGAACGGGATCGGCACGCTCTCCTGCAGCGGCAGGTCCGCCACCTGGTGGACGAGCTTGCCCTCGCTGTCCCAGATCTCGATGCGCCGCGGGAAGCGCCAGGCGGGAACGAGGTACGAAAACGGCCGGTGCAGCATCTCGACGTGCAGGAACCGGCCGTCCGGCGACGGCTGGAAGTTCCACAGGATGCCCGGCTTGCCGAGCGCGGTCGTCTTTCCGTCGACGTCGATCCTGTGCAGCTGCGCGGTCAGGTAATAGTCGAACAGCGCCTCGTGGTGAGCGTTCTCCAGCAGGTCCTGGTAGGTGCGCGCCGGCTTGGCGCCGCCGGTGTTCTGGCGGACCACCGGTCCCTGCGGCACGCGCGGCGCACCCGGCGCCTCGCCTCGTTCGGCGGGAACCGCGCTGACGATCAGGGTGCGGCTGTCGGAGAGCCAGCGCACCGGCGCCCCACCGGCCGCATTCAGCCGGTGCTCGCCCAGCCGCCGCGCCCGTCCCGTCGGAACGTCCACGATCCACAGCCGGATGTCGGCGTCGTCCGTGACGGTCACCGCGAGCTTCGAGCTGTCCGGCGACCACAGCACGTCGCCGATCCGTCCGCCCTCGGGCAGACCGGTCACGGGCATCTCGCTCAGGTCGTCGAGTCGCTTCAGCGTCAGCGCCGACATCGAGCGGTCGCGGCTGGGCCCGTTGGTGCGCGGCCGGATGCGCATCCCGGCCAGGCGCAGCTCGGGCTCGGCCAGCTCGTCGATGGAGATCAGGCTCGGGTATTCCATCAGCACCATCCACTGCCGGTCGAGCGACAGCCCGACCAGCGGCGTCGGCGGAGCGTCGACGATCGCGGCCAGTGGCTCGGGCGGCATGCGGTAGCTGATCTGCTCGTCGCCCTCCGCCTCCGCTGCGGCGACAGCCGTCGGCAGGACCAGCACGAGCAGGAGGGCGAGCAACAGGGTTCGAGCGACGAAGGCGATGGGGCAATCTTTCATGACCGTCTCCAGCAATCCAGGGATGGGCGCATTCTACCCCCGGATCCGCTGCCGACGGCGGTCTCGATCATGATGGACCCGGCCCGGCCTCGTGGGGGGCAGCAGCGTGTTGCGACTCGACAGAGATTCAAGGGCCCGCTAACGAGACGGACTCCCTACGGCCTGAAGCTACCGCGCGATCAGCAGCGTCACCCGATGCGGCTCGGTGGCGAACGGGTAGTGCAAGAGGATGTCCTGCTTGCCGTCCTTGTCGAGATCCACGAGCCACGTGTATTCCCCGTCGCGGGGCATCGGCACCACCAGGTCCTTCGGCTGTAGGGAGAACAGTTCGGACCCCGGCACGCCGGTATCGATTCTGAACAGATCGGCGGGGTGCCGCCGGAGACCCGGCAGCGACTTGCGATCCCATCCGACGAGCAGGTCCAGGCGGTCGTCGCCGGTCACGTCCCCGACGAGCACGGGGGTGTTGAACGCGCGCGCGTAGTCTTGCCGGGTGTTCCGGCTCTCGTGCGTCCCCCCGCGAAGCGCGAGGTCCAGGGGCACCCACCCCGGCCCGCGATGGGCACCCGGGAATTGAAGCTCGATCCTGCGCGTGGCATCGGGCTCGTCGGCGTAGAAGCCGTCTTTCATGCGATAGAACTCGAGCTGTAGATGAACTTCACCGCCCATGAACCCCGAGAACCTCATCCACAGGTTGTTCCTCAGGAACCTGCGCTTGATCACGGTGATCATCAGGTCGACCTGGCCGTCGCGATCGAAGTCGTACGGATCCAAGCCGAGCTGAATGCCGTCCGACCGGATCACGAGGTCGGCGTCCCGCGCGAACACCGTGCCGCCGCCGGGTGCCGGCGCGCCGAAGTGCACCTCGTAGGCGGAGCGCTTCCGGGAGATCCTGCGGCCCTCCAACGAGAAGACCACCAGGTCGGCAACGCCGTCGCCGTTCAGGTCGATCAACGAGTGCAGCACTTTCCCGGTCATGTCCCCGACGGCGAGCGAGAACAGGTCGTCGGAGTCGAATGCCACCGCGGTCGTGAACGTCTCGGCCGTCGGCGCAAACAACCCACGCTCGTCCTGGTGATGAACCTCGAAGTGGTCCTGGTTCCAGAACACCAGGTCGCTGCGGCCATCCCGGCCGATATCCACCTCGTGGACACGGCTCTGAGACCAGGGGTCGTATCGATACCCGTCGGCACCGTAGATCCCGGCCAGCTCCGGGGAGCGGCCGATCTTCACGGGGTCGGCGAACGCGCCGTCGCTCCTCTGGACGAACACCCGGAAGCCGCCGGCATCCGGCACCACCAGTTCGTCGCGTCCGTCGTCGTTCAGGTCCCGGGTGACGTCGACATGGGCAATCTCGCCGCTCCGAGGCGGGTTGAAATCGGACGTCACCGCGACCAGTGCGCGTTCCGTCTTCGATTCGGGATCGAACCAGCTCAGGCGGCCGGGCTCGTAGGTGACCAGCCGGTCGCGTCCGCCGATCCTGGCCACGTCGACGAACGAAACTTCGGGGCCGAGCGTCGCGTCGAGGCGCGGCACCCAGGCGTCGCCGTCGAACGCGAAGATGCGCAGGCGGCGTTCGTCGTTCCGGTCGATGTGCACGACCGCGAGTTCCGCGACGGCACCCCCGAACAGGAACCCTGTGAGAACCGTCGGTCGTTTCGCCGCGCCGGCGACGACGTCGTACCGCCGGAAATCGGATTCCGCGCTTTCAGGCGTGCCCGCAATCGCCGGTAGGGCATGCATACTCGTGTATCCCGACAGGAATACTGCGAGTAGGAGCGCGGAGCACCGGATTCGCCGATCGAGCCGCGCGGGATCGGGTCTTGCCACGGCAGTCATCATTGCTCCCCCTTGATTCGGATCGGACTACGCTCGGACTGTCAGCGTGATCCGTGCCACCCGACGTTCAAGGTCGTAAGCCGCTTTCTGTAAGTCGATTACATCCGGTCCGCGGGCCCGCATGTGGGGTCGAGCAGCGGACAGGATGTACATTCTCGGTACACCCGAGGTGCGCCGTGTGTACGGGACGTTTCAAACCGTTCGCGCGGGAGTATCATTGCCCAAGATGGCTCCACGGGTTCGTAGCAGGGACATCAGGAGAGAACCGATGATGCGTGAACGTGGGATGCCGACAATCGTCCTCTGCGCCGCCGGACTGCTGGTGCTGACTTGCGCTTGCACGGGCGGTGCCCCACCACCGAACCCGTTGCTCGACGTCGGCGCCCACGAGTGGACGACGCGCGACGGCAACGTGATCCCCTACGAGGTTGCCGGCAACCCCGAGGCCGCGATCACCGTCGTGCTGGTCCACTGCTGGATGTGCGACCGCACGTTCTGGAACGCGCAGCTTCCGGCGCTGGCCGAGGCGGGTTACCGCACGGTGGCGCTCGACCTGCCGGGGCACGGCGAGGCGACCGCGAAGCGGGAACCGTGGACGGTCGCCGCCTACGGCGGGGACGTGGCAGGGCTGATCGAGGCGCTGGGGCTGACCGACGTGGTGCTGGTCGGGCACTCGATGGGCGGGCCGGTCTCGCTGCGCGTGGCGGCGCGGTTGCCCGGGAAGGTGCGTGGAATCGTCGCGGTGGATACGCTCCACGACGCGGAGTTCAAGTTCGAGGGCGAGCAGGTCGAGGGGTTCATGCAGGCCTTCGAGAGCGACTTCGTCGGCACCTGCGAGCAGTTCGTGCGGCAGATGTTCCCCGAGCCGGACGCGCAGGCGGTGATGGCGAACGTGACCCGCCGCAGCTGTGACGGGCGGCGCAGCGCGGCCGGCAACGCGCTAATGCGCAACTTCGCGACGATCGACATGCCGGCGTGGTTCCGCGAGGCCGGGGTCCCGATCCGCGCCATCAACGCGGCGGCGCCGAACCCGACCCGGGTCGAGGTCAACCGCAAGTACGCCGACTTCGACGCCGTGTTGATGGACGACGTCGGGCACTACCTGCACATGACGCGGCCGGAGCGTTTCAACGAGCTGCTGCTGGCGGCGCTCGGAGAGCTGGCGGGCTCGCGGGCTTGAGGGGTAGCCGGATCAGGCGGGGACGTCCACGTACGTCGAGTAGCTGAGCGGAGCGGGAACCTCCCGACCGTCCCGGCGCAGACCGTCCAGGTGGAAGACGATCGCCTCCTGCATGGCTCGTTCGACGTCGGCGCGCGTCTTCCCGGTCGCGACACAGCCCTCCAGGTCCGGCGAGTACGCCGAGAAGCCCGTGGAGGTCGGTTCGACTACGATCAGGTACTTCATTCCTTCAGATCCGCTTGCTTCAATATACTGTTGAGCGTGCCCGGGGCCAACTCCGCACCTGGACGGCCTGCGATGGTAACGAGCCCCGGTTTCGTGGGGTGCTTGTACTGTCGGTGACTTCCCCGGGTCCTTGCGAGTCTCCAGCCGTCCCGCTCGAGCTTCTTGATCAGGTCTCGGACCTTCATGGGACGAACCGTGATGGCACCCGGCGGTGGCTGCAAGACCGGGGAGCCGCACAAGGGTTGCGGGACAGCAACCACGGGCCCGGCCCGATCCGGTTCGAGCAAACTGGAACCGGCAGCGACAGTCGGGCGTAGTAGGAAGAAGGAACACGCCACGAAGGGGGGAATCATGCGCCCGAGCATCCGTACCGGCCTCGTCGTCCTGTCGATCCTGGCCGCGCTGGCCGCGGCCGCGGAGCCGAGCCGCTACGAAGAGGCGATCGCCCGCTTCTCCGCCTGGGCCGAGGAGCGGGTCAGCCGCGACGACACGCCCGGGTTGTCGATCGGGTTCGCCAGGGACGGGTTCGTGTGGGCCGAGGGGTTCGGCTACTCCGACCTCGAGAACATGGTGCCGGCCAAGCCGGAGTCGGCGTATCGCCTGGCCTCGGTGACCAAGCCGATGACCGCGATCGGCGTGCTGATCCTGGCCGAGCAGGGCAAGCTCGACCTCGACGCCGAGGTGCAGACCTACGTGCCGTTCTACCCCGAGAAACCCTGGCCGGTCACGGTGCGCCAGGTGCTGGGGCACCTGGGCGGGATCCCGCACTACGTCAACTACGACCTCGAAGGGCACTTCAAGGACCACAAGAACACCGAGCAGTCGATCGCGGTGTTCGCCGACTTCGACCTGGTCGGCGAGCCGGGCCGGCAGTACCGCTACTCGAGCTACGGCTACAACCTGCTCGGCGCGGTGATCGAGGGCGCCTCGGGCCAGCCCTACGGCGAGTTCATGCGCGAGGCGGTGTGGGGCCCGCTGGGGATGGACGACACGCGGATGGACGATCCCGACGCGATCATCCCCAACCGCGTGCGCGGCTACCGCCGCGGACCCGCGGGCCTGATCAACTCCGAGTTCGTCAACATCAGCAGCCGTTTCGCCGCGGGTGGAACGCGCTCGACGGTGATCGACCTGCTGAAGTTCGGCCAGGGGCTCGACGCGGGGACGGTGCTGGCGCCCGAGACGGTCGATCGGATGATCACGCCGCTGGCCACGGCGGACGGGATCTCCACCGGCTACGGGTTCGGCTGGGGCGTGCGCCCGGTCAACGGCCGCTTCGCCGCGTCGCACGGCGGCGGACAGGCCGAGACGGCGACCTACCTGCTGTGGCTGCCCGACGAGAAGCTGACCATCGCGGCGGCGATGAACCTGGAGGGCGGCGACCGCATGACCTACGTGCGGCGCCTCTACGAGGAGGTGATGGGCGAGCCGTGGAGCCCGTCCGTCTACGCCGGCGACCGCGCGCACCAGCTGGCGCACGGAGTGATGCGCACGTCGTGGAACTGGGGGATGGCGCTGGCGAAGCGGAACGGCGGCCCGCTGACGGAGGATCGCGAGCAGCTGAAGGCCGCGTTCGCGGCGCTCAACGGCGCGCTCGACGTGGCCGCGAACCGGGCCG
>JBFKMV010000214.1:0-7624 GCA_041629655.1 Candidatus Polarisedimenticolaceae bacterium | reverse complement strand
GGGGCGGTGAACCGCGCGTTGGGGTGCGCGGCCTTGCGCCCGCAGTCCGGCGTCCAGTCCCGGCCCTTCCAGTCGATCAGGTGCCGGGGCACCTGCTCGGTCATGCCCTCCCACCACACGTCGCCCTCGTCGGTCAGCGCGACGTTGGTGAAGATGGTGTTCTCGCGCATCGAGTCCATCGCGTTGGGGTTGGTGTCGTAGGAGGTGCCGGGAGCGACGCCGAAGAACCCGGCCTCGGGGTTGATCGCGCGCAGCACGCCCTCGGCGTCGGGCTTGATCCAGGCGATGTCGTCGCCGACCGTCCAGATCTTCCAGCCCTCGAAGCCCTTGGGCGGGATCAGCATCGCGAAGTTGGTCTTGCCGCAGGCGCTGGGGAAGGCCGCGCCGAGGTAGGTCCGCTCGCCGTCCGGCGACTCGACGCCCATGATCAGCATGTGCTCGGCCATCCAGCCCTCGTCGCGGGCCATCGTCGAGGCGATCCGCAGCGCGAAGCACTTCTTCCCCAGCAGTGCGTTGCCGCCGTAACCGCTGCCGAAGGACCAGATCGCGCGCTCCTCGGGGAAGTGCACGATGTACTTGTGCTCGGCGTTGCAGGGCCAGGGCACGTCGCGCTGGCCCGCTTTGAGCGGGGCGCCGACCGAGTGCAGGCAGGGCACGAAGTCGCCGTCGCCCAGCACGTCCAGCACCGCCGCGCCCATCCGCGTCATGATGCGCATGTTGACCACGACGTACGGCGAGTCGGTGACCTGCACGCCGATGTGCGCGATCGGCGAGCCGAGCGGGCCCATGCTGAACGGGATCACGTACATCGTGCGCCCGCGCATGCTGCCGTTGAACAGCTCGCTCAGCGTCTCCTTCATCTCCGCCGGATCGACCCAGTTGTTGGTCGGGCCGGCGTCGTCGGGGTTGCGGCTGCAGATGAACGTGCGGTCCTCGACCCGCGCCACGTCCGAGGGATCGCTACGGCAGAGGTAGCTGTTCGGACGGAGCTTCCTGTTGAGCTTGATGAACGTGCCGCGCTCGACCATCTCGGCGCACAGCACGTCGTACTCCTCCTGCGAGCCGTCGCACCACTGGACCTTGTCCGGACGGCACAGCTCCTCGACGTCGTGGACCCAGGCCAGCAGCCGCTCGTTGGTCGTCGGCTTGTCGGTGATCACTCTCATGATTCACTCCTTGGCCAGCTCGGTGCGGATCCACTCGGTGGTGACGCTCTTCGGCCGCTCCAGCGGCAGCATCTGCGCGCGGTCCCAGACCAGCGAGGCCAGCACGCCCATCGCCCGCGAGACGCCGAACAGCACGGTGTAGAAGTCGTACTCGATCAGGCCGTAGTGCTGGAGCAGGCAGCCCGAGTGGGCGTCGACGTTGGGCCAGGGGTTCTTGGCCTTGCCCTGCTCCTTGAGGATCCCGGGGACGATGTCGAACAGCAGGCTGACGACCTTGAAGTTGTCGTCCTCGGGCAGGTGCTTGAGCGCGAACTCGCGCTGCGCGGTGTAGCGCGGGTCGGTGCGGCGCAGCACCGCGTGGCCGTAGCCCGGCACGACGCGGCCGGAGTTGAGCGTATCCCAGACGTACTCGGTGACCTGCTCCTTGGTCGGGCGGTCGCCGAGCTTCTGCTTCAGCTCCGCGATCCAGCGCACGACCTCCTGGTTGGCCAGCCCGTGGAGCGGTCCCGCGAGACCGTTCATGCCCGCCGACAGGCAGAGATACGGATCGGACAGCGCCGAGCCGACGAGATGCGTGGTGTGCGCGCTGACGTTGCCGCCCTCGTGGTCGGCGTGGATCGACAGGTACAACCGCATCAGCTCCTTGAACTCGGTGTCCTCGATCCCCAGCATGTGCGCCAGGTTCCCGGCCCAGTCGAGCTTGGCGTCGGCGGGCGGGACGTGCCCGCCCCCGCGGTAGCTGCGCCGGTAGACGTAGGCCGCGACCAGCGGCACGCGGGCCAGCAGCAGCATCACGTCGTCAAACATCGCCTCCCAGTACTCCGGCTTGGCCATGCCCTCGCGGTAGCGGTCGGCGAAGATCGAGTCGTGCTGGAGCGCCAGGATGCCCGTCGAGAACTGGGTCATCGGGTGCGTGTCGACGGGCAGCGCGTCGAGCGTCGTCTTGACGTAGTCCGGCAGCGTCTCGTGCTTGCGCCAGGCCGCGGTGACCTCGGCCACGTCGTCCTTGGTCGGGATCTGCCCGGTCAGCAGCAGCCAGAACACGCCCTCGGGCAGCGGCTCCTCGCCCCCCGGCGCCTTGGGCAGCTTCTGCCGCAGCTCGGGGATGCTGTAGCCGCGGAAGCGGATGCCCTCGTAGGGGTCCACGGCCGAGGTCTCGGTGACCATGCACTTCACGCCGCGCATCCCGCCGTAGGCCTGCCCGACCGTGACGTCGGAGATCTTGCGGTCGCCGTACCTGGCCAGCACCTCGCGCCCCTCCTCGAGCGCCTTGGGAATGATCTTGTCCTTCAGGGTCTTCTTGAGGACCAGCCCCGGGGTCCGGATCTTGGTGGTCATGGGTGCGCCCTCCAGCGTAGACGTGGGGCGCCGCGGCGAAACGCATCGGCCGTGACGTCCGCCGTCAGGGATGAGAACAGGTAACGCTAGGAGAGTAGACGCTGAACCCGCGGCATTCCACGGGTTGCAAGGGTGTTTGAGGATCGTTTTGGTCTTGCAGCGGCAAACGCGTCAGGGCTCGAACAGCGAGTCGGTATAGACCCCCGCCACGCCCCGCCGCTCCAGCGCGCGCCGGGTCGCGTCGTCGTTGATCGTGTGGACCAGGACCGGGATCTTCCGGGCCCGAAACCGCGCCAGCAGGTCACTCTCGGCCAGCTCGTGGGGCAGCGAGACCGCCCACAGTCGCGCCTTTTCGAGGAACCGGTCCAGCGACGCGTCGCGGACGCGCAGCCGGTAGACCCCCAGCACGATCCGCGGGAAGCCGTACTTCCGCGCCTGGTCGTACTCGCTGAAGCTGAACACCTGGGGGATGAAGCGCTCGCGGAGGACTCCGGCGCGGTCGCGGATCAGCGACAGCGCGATCGCGTTGCGCGACTTCACGTCGGTGATCACGTGGGCGTCGGGATGGGCCGCGAGCCACTCCAGCAGGCCCTCCAGCGACAGCGGGGTCAGGCCCTCGACCATCCGCGCGGCGACGAACTGCTCCCCGGTGGGCCGCCCTTCGAGCGTCGGGTAGAGCTGCCCGAAGCGGTGGTCCCAGTCGTGGATCAGCACCAGCCGGCGGTCGGAGGTCCACTCGAAGTCCAGCTCGAAGAAGCGAAAGCCGCGCGCGTACCCGGCGTCGAGGGCCTCGAGGCTGTTGGTGACGGTCAGGCCGCGCACCGCTCCGCCGGCGTGGGCGACGTAGCGCGGGACCGGCAGCGCTTCCGCGGCCGCGGCCCGCGCCGCGACCGGCGGGCGCGCGCCGCACGAGACGAGCAACGCACCGGCGAGCACGGCCAGCGTCCTCGCGGCGGGGTGGCGGCCGTTGAACCGGACCGGGGTCATGCGGGAGATGATACTCCGCGCCAGAACAGGACGAACAGCACCGTGAACAGCACGCTGACCGCGAGCTGCCGGTAGCCGATCGCCTTGGGCTTCAGGCCGACTGCCGGGCGCGCGACGCCGCGGACCACCTCGGCGAGCTGTACCGCGTAGGGCACGAACAGCCAGCGCGGCACGAACCCGGCCAGCCCCAGCGCGATCGTGCCGATCGTGTTTCCCGCCGCCAGCAGCAGCGCGGTGCGCCCGAGGCGCAACCGCTCGCGCGGCGCCGGCAGCCCCGACAGCCCGCGCTGCCGGAGCCGCAGGTAGGCGTAGTCGATCGACGCCGCCGACTGCGCCCAGGTCAGCAGCCACAGCAGCCAGCCCGCCGGGTCGGGACGTCCGATGCCGACCCAGTAGGCCGCCGGGGCGGCCAGCGCCAGCGCGGCGCAGCCCAGCACCTCCACCGCCCACTGCCGCCGCTCCTCGCGGCGGCTGACCAGCAGCAGGTACCAAAGAAACACCGGCGCCCCCGGCACCGCGAGCCACAGCACGTACCCGAAGCCGCGCAACACCAGCCCGGCCACGAACAACAGCGCGATCGCCGCGTAGAGCGTGGTCCAGAACGACGCCGGCGCGAGGTCGCCACGCCCGCGGCGGCCGCTCCACACCTTGACCAGCATCGTCACCGGCTGGCGGATAAGGAACCCGGCCAGCGCCGCGATCACCAGGTACAACGAGACGACCGAGAAGCTCCGTCCCGCGAACAGCCCGATCAGCAGCGGCGACAGCAGGAACACCCACGATCCGTGATCGGTGGGAACGGCGATGTGGCGGCGGAACAGCGTGGCAGACGGCATGGCTTTCGAGACGGCATGCTAGCAAACGGCGGGACTTGACTCGCCGTCCTGCGGCGCCGATGCTTGCCCGAGAGAAAGGAGCCTCCCATGATCGCCCAGGCCCGACGTCGTCCGTTCCTCCTGGCCCTGTGTCTCGCCGCGGCGGGCTTGCTGCTCGCCGGTACGGCGGCGGCGGCCAAGAAGCCCAAACAGCCCAGGCCGATCGCCGCGCCGGCGGCCGAAGCGCCGGCGCTGCCGACGCTGCTCGATCGCCTGCCCCGGGACCCGATCATGGTCAGCGTCGCCAACACCGGGAACCTCGCGGCGATCCTCGACACCTGGCGCGATCTCGCGGTCAGGTTCGGCGGCGAGGAGTTCGATGCGGCGGCGTTCGACGCGGGCATCGCTGAGTTCGAGCAGAAGCTCGGCTGCTCGGTGCGCGACGACCTGCTGGCGCGGATCGGCCCCGAGATCGCGTTCGTGCTGGACCTGCCGCCGATCGACTCGCTGGCGGCGGGCGCCGGCGACCCCACGGCGATCCCGGCGATGCTGAGCAACCTCGGCCTGGTGGCCGGCGTCCAGGGCGCCGCGGAGCTCGACGCCTGCATGCGCAAGCTGTTCACCCTGAGCACCGGCCGGATCGTCGAGGAGAACGGGATGGTGCGGGTGGTCTATCCGGTCCCGGGCTCCGGCGCGGGGGAGGGCCAATCCCTCAGCGTCTACTACGCGATCCGCGACGGCGCGATGGCGCTGGGCGTCACGCCGGCCTTCGTCGAGTCCTCGATGGCGCCGCGCGCGGCGGGCCAGCGGCTCGCCGACGGCGCCGACTTCGGCCGCGTGTTCGCGCACCTCGACACGTCGGCGCACAGCCTGACCTATCTCAACCTGCCCAAGGTCGGCGAGATGGCGCGCTCCTCGCAGATGGTGCAGTCGATCTCGCAGACCGACAACGAGGCCGCGCCGCTGCTGGCGTTCCTGCTCGACACCGAGCTGATGGCGACCGGCGCCGGCAGCACCTCGCGGGAGGTCGAGGGCGGCACCCGCACGACCAGCTTCGGCCCCTCGATGCTCTCCGGGGGCGGCGCCGCGACGACGGGCATCATCGCCGCAATCGCGATCCCGAACATGCTCAACGCCATCGACCGCGGCAAGCAGAAGCGCACCATGGCCGACCTGCGCAGCGCGGCCACGGCCTGCGAGGCGTTCGCCGTGGACAACAACCGCTACCCGGGCCCGACCGACGGCTGGACGAGCATCGACGCGATCGCCGCGGACCTCGAGCCCGTGTACATCCGCACGCTGCCGCGCCAGGACGCCTGGGGCCACAGGTTCCTCTACTGGTCGGACGGCAAGCGGTACCGCCTGGTCAGCCCGGGCAAGGACGGAATCCTGGAGCGCGAGTGGGTGCTCGATGCCGAGGGCGGGACGACCGCGGCCTTCGACGCCGACATCGTGTTCGGCGACGGCGTATTCGTGCAGCGGCCGGAGGGCACGCAGGAGTAGCCCGGCCCGGAGACACCACGACGACGGGGGAGTCCGATGGAAGAACGCGTCGAAGGGGTGATCGCGCAGACCCTGCACCTGACCATGGGCAGCGGCGAGACGGCCTGGGCCTCCAAGGGCTCGATCGTCAGCCTCGAGGACGGCATCGACTGGTCGCTCAAGGTCCCCGGCGGCGTCGGCGGCGCCGTGCGGCGCGGCCTGGCCGGCGAGGGCCTGGCGCTGACCTTCCTGCGCTGCGACCGCGCCGGCGCCAAGGTCGTCCTGGGCGGCACCGCCCCGGGCAAGATCGACAGCTGGAACCTGGAGAGCGACGGCCCCGTGATCGCCACCCGCGGCTCGTTCGTGGCCGGCCTGGGCGACGTGGACATCGACGTCACCGTGGCCCGGCGCGCCGGCGCCGCGTTCTTCGGCGGCGCCGGGCTGTTCCTCCAGCGCATGTCCGGCCGCGGCCGGGTGTTCGTCCACGCCGCCGGCGACTTCGTCGAGCGCACGCTGGCGCGCGGCGAGACGCTCCGCGTCAGCACCGGCAACCTGGCCGCCTTCGCCGCCTCGATCGACTACCGCGTCCGCGGCGTCGGCGGTTGCCGCAAGATCCTGTTCGCCGGCGAGGGCCTGTTCATGACCGAGCTGGCGGGACCGGGGCGGGTGCTGCTGCAGTCGTTGAAAAGGCACGCGGCCAGCTCGCAGGGGCGGCGGGGGAGCTGACGGCTCCGGCCGGCGCACTTGCATCTTTCCCCGCCCGTGCCAAGATTGAACCTCGACGACGCGTGGACGGGCGACCGCAGGATCCTGCCGACAGCCCCTCTTGGACAACCCCGCGATCGAAGGAGCCCCATGGTCCCGACGGACACCGCTCTCGGGCGGGAGCGCAACTGGCTCGCCGACGAGCTGAACAACTTCGAGGAGATCGCCCGTTACCTGAACCCCTCGTCCGGTGAGATCCCCGACCTCCCCGGCGTGGACATCCACGGCTTCTCGTTGCCGCTCAGGAAGGCGATCGGCGGCGACCACATCGTGTACGTGGACTTCAAGCACCGCTACGACCTCGCGGCGCGCAGCGCCGAGGCCGAGCGGGAGGGCCGCCGCGAGGTTGCCCGCAACCTGCGCAAGCTGGACAGCCGCGCCGGCATCCTGGTCGCCGACGTCTCCGGGCACCGCATGACCGACGCCCTGATCGCCGCGATGCTGCACCAGGCGTTCCTGCTCGGCGTCAGCTACGAGCTGGACATGTCGGGCGAGGTCACGACGCGGCTGTTCGAGCACCTCAACACGCGCTTCTACCGCACGACGGCGATCAACAAGTACTTCACGATGATCTACGGCGAGATCTCCGGCTCGGGCAAGTTCCGCTTCGTGTCGTCCGGCCACCAGCCCCCGGCCGTGTTCTCGCGCGAGTACGGCCGGTTCATGCGCATCAGCCGCGACCGGCTGGTCTCGTTCCCGCCCGTCGGGCTGCTGCCGACGAGCGCCGACCCCGACGACAACGTCAACCCCAGCCTGCACCAGTACAAGAAGCGTTACGAGGTCAACGAGATCAACCTGCTCGCGCGAGGCGACATCCTGCTGCTCCACACCGACGGCTTCAGCGACCACGTGGACGAGGAGTTCTTTCCGAAGCGCGTCGAGCAGGTGCTGGTCGAGACCGGCCACCTCCCGTCGCGGGAGATCTGCAAGCGGTTGCGGGAGGAGCTGCTGGCGGCGGGGGAGCCGCGGGACGACGTGAGCGCGGTGGTGATCCGGAAGACGGGCTGACGGGCACGAAAAAGCCGCGACCGAAGCCGCGGCTTTCCATGTTGCGAATGGCGGAGCCGACGG
>JBFKMV010000213.1:0-7676 GCA_041629655.1 Candidatus Polarisedimenticolaceae bacterium | reverse complement strand
CTCGTCCGGGTAGACCGCCTCGATCCGTCCGGCGAGGGCCGCGTCGTCGCCGGCGACCCGGCGCAGCTCGTCGACCACCTGGGGTGTCGAGACGAGTCGGGCCTCGGGGTTGGCCCGCAGATGGTCCGTGGCGCAGCGTGGCCCGAAGTGGTCGGCGTGATGGTGCGTGACCAGCACCAGGTCGACGCCGTCGAACGGAGGACGCCCATGCTGGAGCGAATCCTGCATCGCTGCAGGTGGGACGGGGTAGCCGCGGATTCCCCCGTCCAGCAACCCGTCGACCAGCACCTTGCGACCGCCGCCCTCGAGCAGGAAGCCCTCGTTGGCGACGTACTGAATCCGGACTCCCGCCGGCTGTGCCGCGACCTGACACACCGCCGCGAGCAGGGCCGCCGGCAACAGCGCGGCATGTCTCGCCCGTTTCATGGTTCCTCCGGGACCGATCGACGACGTTGTCGACCAGCATACCCGGCCGCGGCCGGATTGCCCAAGCGCCCAAAGGGATCCGCATGGGTTCACCGCCGCGGTAGGCCCAGTTCCTCGAGGCGCGCCACCAGATCGTCACCGGCGCTCGACGCCTTGACGCTGGCGTCCACGTAGAGCAGCTTGCCGTCGGCGCCGATGTAGAAGGTCTGGCGGGCGGCATACAGCCCGATCACCCGCAGCACACCGTAGGCCGTGGCGGTTTGTTTGCCCGGGTCGCTGATGATCGGGTAGTCCAGCTCCAGCGACTGCGCGAACTTGCGGTTCGTCTCGGGCTTGTCGATGCTGGCCGCGTAGTAGGCCACCTCGAACTCGCGGATCCGCTCGCCGCTCTCCCGGAGCGACTTGCACTCGGCGGTTCAGCCCCCGGTGAAGGCCTTGGGAAACCAGGCCAGCACGACCGCGCGCTTGCCGAGGTGGTCCGCCAGGCTGTGGGTCTTGCCGTCCGAGCCGGGCAGGCTGAACGAGGGGGCGGCGTCGCCCGGTTTCAGGTCGGCCATGATTTCCTCCGCGGCAGGGGGAGGGATTCTAGCCCCCGTGACCCCGTCGCGCCGAGAAATGGTAGTTTTGGCGGTGTGATGACGAGGCTCACCGCGGCGGCGCTCGCCGCCGGTGTCGGGCTGGGCGCCGCGGGGTGCGGTGAGGGCGAGCCGCCGCCCGCGCCGGGCGGGCGTGAGCGGGCCGAAGTCGCCGAGGGGTCCCGAAACGCCCCCCCGCCCTCCAACCTGCGCATGGCCGCGCGGCTGCGCGAGGTCGCCGAGCGGATCAACCCGTTCACGCTGCGCTACCGCAACGACGTCCATGCGGCGATGCTGCGCGCCCGCATCGAGCAAGGCCCCGCGCCCGCCGGGCTCCAGCTGCGCAGCGAGCTGGCCGTGCAGCTCCTGCTGGCGGCGCGCTACGAGGAGGCGATCCGCGAGTTCGACGCCATCGAGGCCGAGCTGACCCGGCGCGGCGGGCTCGGCGCTCGCGACCGCGACGTTCTCGAGACCTACAAGGCGATCGCCTGGCTGCGGCTCGGCGAGCAGGAGAACTGCATCCGCAGCCACACCAGCGACTCGTGTCTGCTGCCGATCCGCGAGGCCGGTTTCCATGGGCTGCCCCGGGGCTCGCGCGGCGCGATCGAGCTGTACACCACGCTGCTCGAGCGCGATCCCGGCGACGTTCGCGCGCGCTGGCTGCTGAACCTGGCCTACATGACGCTGGGCGAGTACCCCGACCGCGTGCCGGAACCCTGGCGGGTCCCGCCGCGCGTGTTCGAGTCGGACCGGCCGTTCCCCCGGTTCCGCGACGTGGCGCCGGCGGCCGGGGTGGCGGTGGTCGCGTTGTCGGGCGGCGCGGTGCTGGAGGACCTCGACGGCGACGGCGACCTGGACGTGATGGCGTCGTCCTGGGGGCCGGAAGACCAGCTGCGGTACTTCGCGAACAACCGTGACGGCACGTTCACCGAGCGCACCTCCGAGGCCTGGCTCGACGGCCTGCTCGGCGGGCTGAACCTGATCCACGCCGACTACGACAACGACGGCCATGCCGACGTGCTGGTGCTGCGCGGCGCGTGGCTGGGGCCCGAGGGCAAGCAGCCCAACTCGCTGCTGCGGAATCTCGGCGACGGCCGGTTCGAGGACGTCACCGAGGCGGCGGGCGTGCTGAGCTTCCACCCCACCCAGACCGCCGGCTGGGCCGACTTCGACGGGGACGGGTGGCTGGACCTGTTCATCGGCAACGAGTCGACCGGCGAGCGTCATCCCTGCGAGCTGTACCGCAACAACGGCGACGGCAGCTTCACCGACGTGGCGGCCGACGTCGGGCTCGCCCACGTCGGCTTCGTCAAGGCGGCGGTGTGGGGCGACGTCGACGATGACGGGCGCCCGGACCTGTTCCTGTCCCGCTTCAACCAGCCGAACGTGCTGTTCCGCAACGAAGGGCCGGGTTCGTCGCCGGCCGCGGACGGGTCGTTCCGCTGGTCGTTTCGTGACGTGACGCAGCAGGCGGGCGTGCAAGAGCCGCTCAAGAGCTTCCCGGCCTGGTTCTTCGACTACGACAACGACGGGCGGCTGGACCTGTTGGTGGGCAGCTTCGCCGACTTCGGCGGCGATGCGCTGGACGTGGTGGTCCGGGACATCCTGGGGCAGCCCACGGACGGCGACCGCTGCCGGCTGTACCGCAACCGGGGCGGGGGGCGGTTCGAGGACGTCAGCGAAGCGGCGGGAATCGCGCGGGTGCTGCTGGCGATGGGGGCCAACTTCGGCGATCTGGACAACGACGGCTGGCTCGACGTCTACTTCGGCACCGGCGAGCCGAACATGAGCACGCTGGTTCCGAACGTGATGTTACGCAACGACGAGGGCCGGCGCTTTCAGGACGTCACCGCCGCCGGCGGCTTCGGCAACATCCAGAAGGGGCACGGCGTGGCCTTCGGCGACGTGGACGGCGACGGCGACCAGGACCTCTACGTCACGCTGGGCGGCGCCTACAGCGGGGACGTCTACCAGAACGCGCTGTTCGAGAACCCGGGTCACGGCAACCGCTTCGTCACGCTGCGGCTCGTGGGCACGCGCGCCAACCGGGCCGCGATCGGCGCGCGCGTCAAGCTGGTCGTCGAATCCGGCGACGGCAAGCGACGCGAGATCCACCGCGTCGTCGGCACCGGCGGCAGCTTCGGCTCCTCCAGCCTGGCGCTGGAAGTCGGGCTGGGGGACGCGCGGCGGATCGTTGCGTTGGAGGTCGCGTGGCCCGGCTCGGGGACACGCTCGCGGTTCGGCGAGCTGCCGCTGGATCGCCGGATCACGATCCGCGAGGGACAGCGCAGCTTCGAGCAGGCCGCGACTCAGGGGGACTGACGCGCGCCCGCTGCGGCCCGCTTCTCGAGCTCGGCCAGACGCTTCGCGATCGACGCGGCCAGGGTCTCGGCACCGCCGCTCCTCGCCAACGCCAGGGCTTCGCGCTCGGCGGCGATCGCGTCGGCGGGCCGCCGCGCCGCGAGGTACGCCAGCGCCAGCGTGTCCAGGATCAACGGGTCGCGCCGGCCCGAAAGCTCCGCGGCCCGTTCGCCCACCCGCACCGCCTCGGCGGGGTCGCTGACCTCGCGCCGGGTCGCCAGCAGCATCGTCATCGAGCGCAGCGGCGGCGTCCATTCGGGCTCCAGACGGGCGGCCTCGCGGTAATGCTCGAGCCCGCCCCGGACGTCGCCGGTCGAGACCAGCGCATTGCCCAGGTTGTGGTGCGCCCGCGCGTGCTCCGGGTCCAGCCGGATCGCCTCGCGCAGGTGCTCGATCGCGCGGTCGAGCTTTCCTGCCGCCGCGAAGGCCATGCCGAGGTTGGCGTGAACCGGAGCGCGGCCGGTGTCGACCGCCAGCACCTTCTCGTAGTGCTCGATCGCGTGCTCCATCTCGCGGCGGTCGGCGAGCAGGTTGGCCAGCGCGAGCTGGGCGTCCACGTAGTCGGGGCGCACGTCCACCGCGCGGTGGAACGCCGCCAGTGCGCCCTCGGCGTCACCGCCGTTGCGCAGCGCCAGCCCCAGGTTGTACGGCACCTCGGCCGACCATGGGTCCTGGTCCATCGCCGCCCGGTACTGGTCGATCGCCTCGTCACGCCGCCCCAGCGCCAGCAGCGTCCGGGCCAGGTTGTTGCGGGCCGCCGAGAGGCCGGGGTCCTGCTCCAGCGCCTTGCGGAAGTATCCGGCCGCCTCCTCGAGCTTGCCCTCGGCCGCCAGCGCCAGCGCGGTGTTGTTGTGAACGGCGGCGTATCCCGGGGTGGCGCTTCCCAGCGAGCGCGAGGCCTCGATCGCGGCGCGCAGATCCTGCTCGCCGGCGGGTCGGGGCGGCGCCGCGGGCAGCGCTCCCGCCTCGAGCCTGTCCAGCACGTCGCGCAGCGCACGCGCCGCCACCGCGCACCCGCGCGCCGAAGGATGCAGGCCGTCCCCGACCGTGAACGCGATCCGCGGGTTGGCGTCGTCGCCCCCTCCCGCGAGCACGCTCCGGAAATATCGCGACAGCCGGACCACGGGGAACCCGTGTCGCGCCGCCAGCTGCTCGATCACCAGGTCGTCCCGGCCGCCCGGCATCGGGTGCAGGTCGAACACCTTCTCGTCGTCGAACGCCGGCCAGACCGCGATCACCGGCTTGAAACCGTGCTGCTCGGCCAACCCCTCCAGCAGCTCGAGCCCCTGCACCACGTTGTTGTCGCCGATCGAGCGGGCGTTCCAGCCCACCGGGTCGAGCTGCGCGCCGAACCCGAACAGGTCGAAACGCAGGCTGACCACCCGGAACAGGTGCGACAGCGAGAACAGGCCGGTGGCCCACCCCGGCCGCCGGCCGGCCGCCTCGAGATCGAAGGCCTCCCGGTTGAAGTTGTCGAAGTCGTTGCCGACGAACAGCAACACCACCACGTCGGGGTCGAAGCGCAGCCCCTTGACCCGCAGCAGCTCCACCTCGGCCAGCGTGCAGTAGCCGCTGACGCCGAAGTTGAGCACTTCCGTCTTCCCGTCCGGGTACAGCGCCTCCAGCCGGCGCGAGATCGTGCCGTCGAGGTCGCGGACGTCGTGGCCCTCGACGACCGAGTCGCCGAGCAGGATCACGCGCCGCACCCCGGCCGGCTTTTCGATCGCGCGCTCGACGTCGCGTTGCCCGTGGGAGTTGATCGCCGGGTAGGTGCGGCTGAAATCGGCGTCGGGGTTGCGGTAGTTCGGCTTGAGCTCGAAGCCCAGCAGCGGGTTGTCGGAGCGCCGGTAGGCCGAGTCCTCGTCGCCGACGCCGATCAGCTTGACCTCCGGCGCGTAGCCGAGCACGCGCACCGCGGCCTCGCCGAGCAACAGCACGACCAGGATCGAGCCCAGCACGAGGCCGACGTTGGCCGCCCAGCCCTTGCGCCCGGGGTGCCCGGCGTCGTTTGCGTGCTTGTCGTCGCCCATGTTCTCGGGGTTCCCGCGTTGGATCCGGCCCGTGGGGCCCCATGTATACAACGTTTCGTGCCGACGTGCCCGCCCGCGGGGCCGCCGTCGAACGGGGACCACGACGGTTGGGAAGGGTGGCCGGTCGGCACTGTGGCGACCCCGCCCGTGGGTTATCGTGGGACCGATGCGGGAGTTGCGGGGTAAGCGGGTCCTGATCACGGGCGGTGCACGCGGCATCGGCCGCGCGCTGGCTTCGGCCTTCGCGCGCGAGGGAGCCGCGATCCTGCTCGTCGACACGAACGAGCCGGCGCTCGGCGAGGCCCTGGCGGAGCTTCGCTCCGGCGGGGTGACCGCCTCGGCGCACCACGCGGACGTGACCGACCACGCCGGCCTGCGCCGGCTGCACGAGTCGGTGCAAACCGCGGGTGGCCCGATCGACGTGCTGGTCAACAACGCGGGCGTGGTCCACGGCGGCGCGTTTCTCGAGGTCCCGCTGGCGCGGCACGAGACGACCTACGCGGTCAACACGGTCGGGCTGGTCGCGATGACCCACGTGTTCCTGCCCGACCTGCTCTCCCGGCCCGAGGGACACCTGGTCAACATCGCCAGCGCTTCCGGCTTCGTGGGGCTGCCCTACGGCTCGACCTACGCGTCGAGCAAGTGGGCCGTGATCGGTTTCTCGGAGTCGATCCGGCTCGAGCTGGCGCAGCTCGGGCACCGGCACGTCCGGGTGACCACGGTCTGCCCGAGCTACGTCACCACCGAGCTGTTCCGCGGCGCACGGCCACCGAAGGCGACCCGGTTCCTGCAGCCGGACCGCCTGGCCGGCCTCGTCGTCGCGGCGGTCAAGCGCGACCGGGTGATGGTGCTGGCGCCGTTCAGCGTGCGGGTGCTGCTGACGGTGAGCGGTCTGCTGCCGCGCGGCGTCGTCGACGCGCTGGCCAGGTTGCTCGGGATGACGACCAGCATGCAGGGATGGAAGGGCCGCTCCTGAGCGGATTGCCCGGGTTTTTGCGCCGCGGCGGCGGATAACCGGGTTATACTCCGCTGAACCACCCTTCCGTCGAAGGCCCCCCGTGGAACCGCACGATCCCAGCGGGCGTACCAACACGCCCACCGAGGCTGACGCCGAGACTACCCGCTCCGCGGCGAGTTCCACCGGCGAAGTGTCGCGAGTCATCGACAAGTACCACCTGCTGCGAAAGATCGGCGAGGGCGGTATGGGCGAGGTGTGGCTCGCCGAGCAGCGGGAACCGGTGCGTCGCCGGGTCGCGCTCAAGGTGATCAAGCGCGGGCTCGACACGCGCCTGTTCATCGCGCGCTTCGAGGCCGAGCGGCAGGCGCTGGCGCTGATGGAGCACCCGGCGATCGCGAAAGTGTTCGACGCCGGCGAGACCCCGCGCGGCCGCCCGTACCTGGTGATGGAATACGCCGACGGCATTCCGATCACCGAGCATTGCGACGAGCGCCAGCTCACGACACGCCAACGTCTCGAGCTGTTCATCGAGGTCTGCGACGCGGTGCAGCACGCGCACCAGAAAGCGATCATCCACCGCGACCTCAAGCCGACCAACATCCTCGTCGCAACCCAGGACGGCAAGCCGGCTCCGAAGGTCATCGATTTCGGCATCGCCAAGGCGCTGGGCCAGCGGCTGACCGAGCGGACGATGTTCACCGATCTGGGGCTGATGGTCGGCACGCCGGCCTACGTCAGTCCGGAGCAGGCCGAGGGGCGGGACGTCGACACGCGCGCCGACGTCTACTCGCTGGGTGTGGTGCTGTACCAGCTACTCACCGGAACGCTGCCGTTCGACCCGCAGGAGCTGCGCAGCGCAAGTCACGAGGAGATCCGCAAGAAGATCCGTGAGGACGACCCGCCGCGTCCCAGCTCCCGCATCAGCACGCTGGGGGAGGCCTCGCGCGAGCCGGCCGGCAACCGCCGTACCGATCCGTCGAGGCTGGTCGTCCGGCTGCGGGGCGATCTCGACTGGATCACGATGAAGGCGCTGGAAAAGGACCGCGCCCGCCGCTACGGCTCGGCGCAGGAGCTGGCCGCGGACATCCGGCGGCATCTCCGGCACGAGCCGGTGTTGGCGACCCCGCCCAGCACCGTCTACCGCGTCCGCAAGTTCGTCCGCCGCCACACGCTCGGCGTGGTCGTTTCGGGCGCCGTGGTCCTGATGCTGGCGGTGCTCGCCGCGGCGATGACGATCCAGGCCGGCCGCATCGCCAGCGAGCGGGACCGCGCCAACCGCGAGGCCGAGGCGAAGGGGCGTGTCTCGGAGTTCCTGACCGAGCTGTT
>JBFKMV010000212.1:0-7726 GCA_041629655.1 Candidatus Polarisedimenticolaceae bacterium | reverse complement strand
GTTCGTGCTGACCGCGTCGTTCCACGTGCACTTCCTGCGCCCGGTCACCGCGGGAGCACTGACCGCGCGCGGGCGGCTGGTGTCGCGCTCCAAGCGGCTCCTGGTCGCGGACGCGGTGGCCCTGGACGACGAGGGGCGCGAGGTCGCCCGCGGCAGCGGCAACTTCGTGCGCAGCCGCATCGAGCTGGACGAACGCGTTGGCTACCGCTGAGCCGGCTCAGCCGACCTTCAGCACCACCGCCGCCGCGGTGTCGCCTGCGGCGCAACCGACGAACAGACCGTGTCCGCCGCCCCGGACGGCGAGTTCCTCGATCAGCTCGATGATCAACCGCGTGCCCGTCGGTCCCTGCGGGTGCCCGTAGACCAGCGACGAGCCGTAGTTGTTGAAGTCCTCGAGCTTGAGCCCCATCTCGTTCGCGAAGTAGACGTCGTTGACCGCGAACGGGTTGTGCGTCTTCGTGGCCTTGACGTCCTTCATCGCCACGCCGGCGCGCTCCAGCGCGGCGCGGGCGGCGGGAACCGTCGCCATCGCCATGAAGCCCTTCTTGGTGCGGGCCTCGGCGTAGGACACGAGGCGCACCTCGGGACCGCTTCCCCGCGCCAGCTCCTTCGCGCGCTCGCGGGTGGTGACCAGCATCCCGCAGTTGCCGTCGGCGGGGTGTGTCTGGCTGCCGAACGTGACGGTCCCCTCGGGCATCACCGGCCGCAGCTTTTGCAGCCCCTCGCGGTCGGTGGGAAACACGCCCTCGTCGCCCTCGACCGTGGCCAGGACCCTCTTGCCCTTGGCGTCGAGCACCTCGAGCGGCCGGACCATGTAGCGCTTGTGGAACGCGGCGTCGTCGGCCAGCGCGTCCCGGTACTGCCCGTAGCGGATCAGCGTCGCCTCGTCCTGCTCGTTGCGCGAGATGCCCGCCTCCTTGGCGACGTTCTCGGCGGTCTGCAGCATGGCGTTCTTGGCCCACGGGTCGAAGCCGAAGCTGTCCATCACCCAGTCTTCCTTCTCGCCGGTGCCGCCGGGTCCCGCGGGGTTCGGGTAGTAGATGTGCGGCCCGTTGCTGCAGCGGTCGGCCGTCACCGACAGCAGGGTCTTGGCGCCGCCGGTGTCGATCTGGCCCCCCGCGGTGGCCAGCGCCCGCGCGCCGGTGGCGCAGGCCTGCGCCACCATGGTGCCCGTGATGCCCTCGGCGCCGATCATCGCCGCCAGCCACGGCGCGCCGTACAGGGTGTGCTTCTGCGGCACGGTCATCCCCAGCACCAGCCCGTCGATGGAATCGACGGGCACGTCACGCTGCGCAAGCGCCTTGCGCGCGACCTGCGCGGCCAGCGGCACGGCGTTGACCGTGGACAGGCTGCCCTGCCATTTGCAGAAGGGAGTGCTCCAGTAGCCGCCGTAGGGAATGAACGTCTTCTCGAACCGCATGACGCGCTCCTTGATCGCGGAAGGGAAGGACCTCGCCGGCCGCAAACCGGGCCGAGCCACCATTCTAGCGGGACTCGCCGCGACGCTCCACGCGCCCTCTGCGGGGCCTTTTCCCGGGATCCGCACGGTCCACAACCACGCCGTCGCTGCTTGTCCGGGCATCGGCTCCTTGGTACGATGGGCGGGTCGCACGGGGACGGGAAGTCATCAGCACAGGCCGGGCTCGGGGGTGGAGGAGCGGAGATGACCACCGAAGAGACACGCAGACGCTCCCACTGGATGATGCGCGCCCTGGAGTGGGACGACGTGCGCGCCCGCTACCCCAACGTCTGGCACGAGGGGATGCCGCGGCACGTCTACGCGTTCGACACCGTCGCGCGGCGGCTCCGGCTCGAGGACCTGATCGCGATCTTCTACCCGGCCAGCAAGCGCCATCCCGAGCGCTCGCAGAGCTTCATCGGCATCGCGCGCGTGGTCGGGCTGCGCAGGACCGATCGCGAGGGTTTCTGCTGGATCGATCTCGAGACCGCGCACCGCTTCGCGCGACCGCTGAACCTCGGCGCGGCGCCGCGGCGGGTGTTCCTGTGCTGCGACCCCGGCTGGCCGTCGCCCGACGTGGACCTGTTCGAGCGGGTCCGGGACGCGGCGGTCCAGGAAGGCTGGGAGCCAGGACCCGACGAGCCCCGCGCGCCGGCGCCGACCGTGCCCTCGCGCCCCCGCGAGGCCGCGCCCGAAGCGGCCGGCGAGGCCCCGGCCCGCAAGCCCGCACCGGCCGCGCCTGCCGTGACCGCGCTGCCCCCCGGCACGCGGCTGTTCGGCGGGGTCGACTACAGCGGCGACATGCGCGACCCGCGCGACGGCACCTGGCTGGCGCTGCTCCGGATCGACGGCGAGTCGTTGCGCGTGGCGCGCCTGGAGGCGACCGGCCGGCACGGGCTGAGCGCGCACCTGCGCGATCCGGACCGGCTGTTGATGAACGTCGAGGCGATCGGGCTCGATTTTCCTTTCGGAGTCCCGCTGCCGTTCGCCGAGAAGCTCCTGGGCGGCCCGTTCCCCGAGGAGGGCTGGTGGGCGCTGGCCCGGCGCTTCGAGCGGCTCAAGCGTCCGGAGTACCTCGTCGCGCTGCAAGAGTTCCGCGACGAGCAGGGCGAGCCGAAGCGCCTGACCGACGAGCAGGTCGGCGGCTTCTCGCCGCTGCACCGCGTCAACCCCGACCTCGGGCCGATGACCTACCACGGCATCCGCATGATCGCCGAGGAGCGGTCGCGCTACGCGATCAAGCCGTTCGAGACCGCGCAGGGGCACCTGCTGCTGGAGGTGTACCCCGGCGGGCTGGTGCGCAGGATGAAGCCGTCCGGCGACGGCGAGCAGAGTCGCACCGGCGCGATCATCGACGCCTTGGCCAGGCTGGACCACCTGCCGGTCGTCATCGACGAGCCGTTCCTGAAGACCTGCCACGGCAAGCGGGACGCGCTGGACGCCGTGATCGCGGCCCGGCTTGCGGCGGCGGCGGTCCTGACCGGCGAGGCCGAGCGGCCCGCGGACGGCCTGGCGCCGGAGCACGGCGACCGGGTGCGGCTGGAGGGCTGGATCTACGGGCTGGCGACCGAGACCGTGCCGACGAGCTGACCCGCGACGAGGGATCTTGCTCGAGCACTCCTTCATCCACGTGCCGGGCATCGGCCCGCACCGCGAGCGGCAGCTCTGGCGCCGCGGGTACACGGACTGGGCGCGCTTCCGCCGCGACTACCCGGCGGGGGCGTGGCGCGAGCTGGTGCTGTCCCGGCTCGACCGGCAGCGCGCGATGCTGGACATGCCGCGCCGCGAGGCCTGGCGGCTGCTCGACACCTGGCGCGGGCGCCTGGCCTTCCTGGACATCGAGACCGCCGAGATGGACGGCGAGCGGGACGCGGTGACCGTGATCGGGCTGTCCGACGGCACGACCGTCGAGGCGTTCGTGCGCGGACGCAATCTCGACGCGTTTCCGCGAGCGCTCCGGCGGTTCGAAGCGCTGGTGACGTACAACGGGTCGTGCTTCGACCTGCCGGTGCTCGAGCGGGCGTTCCCCGACGCGGGAATCCGAGGGCTCGGGCACATCGACCTGCGCTACCCGCTGAACCGGCTCGGTTTCCGCGGGGGCCTCAAGGCGGCGGAGCGGGCGATCGGGCTCGAGCGCCCCCGGGAGATCCGCGAGCTGGACGGCTGGTTCGCGATCCTGCTGTGGCGCGCGCATCGCTCGGGACGGGCCGGGGCGCTGGACACGCTGGTCCGCTACTGCCTGGAGGACGTGGTGAACCTCCAGCCGCTGGCGATCCACGTGTACAACACCCTGGTGCGGGACCTGCCGATCGACGTGGCGCCGATCGCGGACTGCCCGCGACCGGAGATTCCCTGGCGCGCCGACGGCGCGCTGGTCCGCCAGCTCGTGGACCGCGACGTATACTGACCGGCATGGCCCGTCGCGTCGCCGCGCCAGCGTTCGCCGCGTGCCTGCTCGCCGCCTGCGGCGGCGACGGCGCGGAGACGCCCGAGTTCCTGAATCAGGGGCCGGAGGCGAGGTACATCGGCATCGACGGCTGCCGTCGCTGCCACGGCGAGATCGCCTCGACCTACGCGCACACCGGCATGGGCCGCTCGTGGTCGCGGATGGGCGAGCAGCGGGACCCCGCCGACTTCCACGACGCCAACCGCTTCGAGGACCCGCGCAGCGGCCTGCGCTACCGGATGTACGAGCGGGGCGGCACTTACCGCATGCGGCAGTTCCTGGTGGATTCGCGCGGTCGCGAGATCGCCGTGGACGACCAGGCCCTGGTCTACGCCGTCGGATCCAACAACCACAACCGCGGCTACGCCGTCGAGCGCGACGGGAAGCTGTTCCAGACCCCCGTCTGCTGGTATCCCGAGGGCGATCGTTGGTTCCTCTGCCCGGGGTTCGAGTACGACAGCGAGCACTTCGGCCGCGCCTTCACCGAGAGCTGCGTGTTCTGCCACAACGGGCGCATGGAGCTGGTGCCCGGCACGGTCAACGCCTACCGCGACCCGTTCCCGATGGGGATCGACTGCGAGCGCTGTCACGGTCCGGGCTCGCTGCACGCCGAGCGCTGGTCCTCGGGACGGGACACGCCCGGCGCCGGGTTCGATCCCACGATCGTCAACCCGCGCCGGCTGCCGCTGGAGCGCCGGCAGCACGTCTGCTTCCAGTGCCACCTCGGGGACTCCAAGGCGACGCACCGCGTGCCGCGCTACGACCGGAGCCTCCTGGACTACCGGCCGGGACAGCCGATCACCGAGGCCGTGATTCCGTTCCGCTACACCGAGCAGCTCGAGCAGGACTTCGGGCTGTCCGCGCAGGCCGACCGGATGATCCTCAGCCGCTGCTACACCGAGAGCGGCGGGCGGCTGGAGTGCCTGACCTGCCACAATCCCCACATAACGATCTACCGTCCGGACCGTCCGGCCGACCACTTCCGCGAGAAGTGCCTGGGTTGCCACCAGGTGGAGGCCTGCACCGCCGGCCCCGCGATGCGTGCGGCCACGGCGGGGCTGGCCGACGACTGCGTCGCCTGCCACATGCGCCGGGCGCAGCCCGACGACCTCCTGTTCTCGAAGTTCACCGACCACTGGATCCGCGCCGAAATCGACCCGGCGCCGGGCGGGCACCGCGAGTCGCTGGCGATCGAGCCGGTGTTTCCGGAACTCTTCGCCGAGCTGTCACCGGCGGACCAGGCGTTCTACCGCGGGCGCGCGAATCTCCTGATGTCGCTGCACACCGGCAGCAGGAAGCGCAGCGGGATGTGGGAGGAGGCGGAGCGCTCGTTCCGCGAGGCGATCGCCTCCGGCCTGGACAGCGACCAGTCGTGGTTCTTTCTCGGCAAGATCCTGACCTACCTGCGGCGCGTCGACGAGGCGGCCGAGGCGTTCCGCCAGGCCCGGGCGCGCAACCCGGACTACTACGACGCCGCCTTCGCGCTGGGCCAGGCGCTGGGGTCGCTGGACGACACGGCCGGGGCCGCGCGGGTGTTCCAGGAGATCCTCGAGCGCCGGCCGGACGACGCCGGGGCGCTGGCCGAGCTGGCGCGCTTCCGTCTCGTGGAGGGGCGGACCGAGGAGGCGGCGGGACTGTGGGGCCGCGCGATCGAGGTCGAGCCGTGGAACCCGGCGCTGCGGCTCAACCGCGGCTCGGCGCTGGCGCGGCTCGGCCGCTTCGGCGAGGCGGCGGCCGAGGCCGAACAGGCCGTGCGGCTGGACCCGGACGGCCGCGACGCGTGGGAGTTCTACGCCGACGTGATGGAGGCTGCCGGACGGCCCGGGCAGGCCGCGGAGGGCCGGCGCATCCTGGAGCGCCTGTCCCGCTGAAGGGCGGCGCGATCCGACGCGCCGATCAGCCGTCCTCGCCGATCGTGTCCAGTTGCTGGACCGCGTCGCGCAGCCGCGTGGCCTGCACCATCAGCGATTCCACGCGCGCGCCCGCGGGCGCCGGCAACCCTTCGGTATCCCGCAGGAACTCGATGTGGCCGAACAGGCCCATCAGCAGGTTGTTCATGCCGTGCTTGAGTTTCGAGATCCGCCGGTGGGTCTCGCGGAGCGCCTCGTCGCCCTCGCCCGCGGCGTCGCGCGCCCCGTCGTCGAGGACGACCAGCGCGTGGGGCTCGCCATCCACCGAAAAAGAGCGCAGGAGCACCCGCGTCGCCGTCGCCCCTTCGCCGGCGCGGCGGACCGACCCGTGGAACCTGAGATCGGCGCTGCCCGCGGCGATCGCCTCCCGCAGCGCGGCCTCGACGTCCGAGCCCAGGTCGATGAGCTCGCCGGCGAGCGCCAGGCCGATGAGCTCGCCCTCGCTGTGGCCGGTGAGCCGCTCCATCCGCGTGTTGGCAAGGACCACGCGGGCGCTCCGGTCGACGACGGCGATGGCGAACGGGAGCGCGTGCACCCACGAGTCGGCGGTCGTGCGTTTCACGTCGCGTCCTGTCAGCGGCTCCGGAAGGGCCTGGCAGGGGAGACAGGAATCGAACCTGCAACCCCCGGTTTTGGAGACCGGTGCTCTGCCAATTGAGCTACTCCCCTACGCGGTTTTCCGGAGGCGGGAAGTCTACAACCCGGCCCTGCCGATTTCAACGCGCGCCCGGCGACCGGGCGGGCGGCGGGCCCGGCCCGGCGCCGACCTGGGTTAACCTGGGGCAGGCGCGGCGGGTGGCGCTCGCTCGCCGCCGGCAGTCGAGGAGAGACCATGCCGACCCGAGACCCGGGACCCCACAGGAACGCCGGAGCCGCGCGCCGTCCCACGCCGTGGATCGTCGCGGCGCTCGTGGTGCTGGCCGGCTGCCCCCGGCCGCCGATCACCGACCCCGGCGAGCTGTTGCGCCGGCGCGGCGAAGAGCTGTTCTTCAACGAGACCTTCGAGGGGAACGGCCGCACCTGCGGCACGTGCCACCGCGCCGAAAACAACCTGACCATCGACCCGGCGTTCATCGCGACCCTGCCGGACGACGATCCGCTGTTCGTGGCGGAGTTCGTCCCGGCGCTCCGCGAGAACTTCGAGAAGCCGGAGCTGATGCGGCAGTTCGGGCTGATCCTGGAGAACCTGGACGGCTTCGACGATCTGCCGAACCGCTTCACGCTGCGCGGCGTGCCGCACACGCTGGGGCTCACGGTCTCGGTGGACAGCCCCGACGGGCCGCGCACCGGCTGGTCGGGCGACGGCGCCCCCGGCGACGGATCGCTGCGCTCGTTCGCCACCGGCGCCGTGATCCAGCACTTCACCCAGACCCTGAACCGCGTGCCCGGGGTGGACTTCCGCCTGCCCACCGACGAGGAGCTGGACGCGCTGCTCCAGTTCCAGCTTTCGCTGGGACGACAGCGCGACCTGGCCCTGCCGCTGCCGCTCAAGGGAACCGTGGCCCGTCGCGGCCAGGAGATCTTCCTCGACCCGGCGCTGGGCAAGTGCAACATCTGCCACGCCAACGCCGGCGCCAACGCGGTGCTCGGCGGCCGCGATGTCGGCAACGCCAACTTCGACACCGGAGTCGAGACGCTGCCCGACCAGCCGCCGGACCTGACCGGGCTGCCGGTGCCGCCGGACGACGGGTTCGGCACGCCGGGCAACGGAGAGTTCAACACACCGCCCCTGGTGGAGTCCGCCGACACCGGGCCGTTCTTCCACAACAACGCCATCGAGACCATCGAGGGCGCGGTCGCCTTCTACAACGGCGACGCGTTCAACGATTCGCCCGCCGGCCAGACGCTGGCCAACCTGGATCCGAACGGGGTGGGCATCCGGCTCGACGCGACCCAGGTCGTCGCGGTGGC
>JBFKMV010000211.1:0-7892 GCA_041629655.1 Candidatus Polarisedimenticolaceae bacterium | reverse complement strand
GTGCTGTACGCCTACAACGGTGCCGGCGAGCTACAGACCGTCACCGACCTGGGCACCGGCGTGACGACGTACACCTATTACGCGGACTCGTTCAACCTGCACAACCTGGCCACCGCGCAAGACGCCGAGGGCCACGTCACGAGCTTCGCCTACTACGCCAACGACAAGTGCCACCAGGTCGTCGAGCCGGAGGGCCGCACGACGACGCTGACCTACGAACCGCTGCGCCGCCTGACCCGGATGGTCGATCACCGGGGCGGCGCGTGGGACTATCACTACGACGTCGACGGCAACGTCACGCGCGTCGTCAACCCG
Organism: Candidatus Polarisedimenticolaceae bacterium; assembly: GCA_041629655.1. Classification (GTDB taxonomy): domain Bacteria; phylum Acidobacteriota; class Polarisedimenticolia; order Polarisedimenticolales; family Polarisedimenticolaceae; genus JBFKMV01. Next base: position 7,577 of record JBFKMV010000211.1, on the reverse strand, counting down.
CTGGGCAACGACTGGCGGGCCAGCTTCGATTTCGACTTCAACCAGGTCTCGATCACGGACCGGGCGGGATTCACCACCGCGCGCACCTTCGACGGGCGCGGCAACCTGCTCACCGAGACCGATCCGCTGCTGGGCGAGACCGTCTACACCTACGACGCGACGTTCAGCCTGCTGACGAGCTTCCGCGACGCCCGGCTCAATACCACGACGTTCACGCGCGACCCGGCGACGGGCAACGCCCAGGCGATCGACCATCCCGACGGCGCCCGCACCGAGTTCGAGTTCAATCCCGACGGCACGTTGAGCCTGTTGCGCGACGGCGAGCTGCGTGAAACCAGCTACGAGTACGACGTCAACGGATACCGCCGCCGGATCGTCGACGCCAAGAGCCAGGAATGGTTCGTGTTCTACGACGCGATCGGACGGGTCACCTCGATCCAGGACCCCGCGCTCGGCACGCGAACCTTCACCAACGATGGGTTCCGCAGGGTCACCTCGGCGACGGACGCGGCGACCGGAACGCAGGTCACCGAGTACGACGCGGTCGGCAACAAGACGCTGTTTCGCGACCAGGCGGGCCGCGAGTGGAACCTGACCTACGACGGGCTGGGCAACCTCACCTCGTTGACGGAACCGGGAGGCGCGGTGATCAGCTACGATTACCGGCAGCCCGAGTGCGACTGTTCCGGACGCGAGGTCACCGCGTACACCGATCCGCTCGGCAACCGCTGGGAGTTCGTCTACGATCCGCTGGGACGGCTGATCCGCGAGACCGGCCCGCTCGGCCGCTCCACGTTCCGCGACTACGACGCGCGCGGCAACCTGATCGCGCGCACGGACGCCCGCGGGCTGACCACGACCTACGACTACGACGAGCTGAGCCGGATCGTGACGCGCACCCTCGACGACCTGTCCACGGCCAGCTACACCTGGGATCCCAACGGCAACCTGCTCAGCGCGGCCAACGCCGCCACGACGGTCAGCTACACCTACGACGCCCGCAACCGGGTCCTGACCGAGACCGACTCGACGACCGGCGCCGTGATCACCAGCGCCTACGACTTCGTCGGCAACCGCACCGCGGTGTCGCTCTCCGGCGTCGGGAGCACCAGCTACCAGTACGACCCGCTGAATCTCGTGGACATGATCACGGGCCCGCTGGCCGAGACGTTCACGTTGACGCACACACCGTTGAACAAGCGCGCGACGCTGGATTTCCCCAACGGCGTCACCACCGACTACAGCTATGACGCGCAGGGACGGTTGACCGGCGTCGAGTACAGCGACCCGACCCTGGCCGTCGTGGCCCGCGCGCTGTACGGACTGGACGCCGCCGGCCGCCGGACCAGTCTCGAGGACCTCGACGGCGTCCACAGCTACGGCTACGACGCGGCGGGCCGGTTGGCTCAGGTCGTCCACCCGCTGTGGCCGGACGAAGCGTACGCCTACGATGCGGTCGGCCGCCGGCTGTCCTCGGCCGGGTGCGGACAGCTCGCGTACACCGTGAGTGGCGAGCTGCTCGGCGCGTGCGGCGTCGGTTTCGCCTACGACGACGCCGGCAACCTGATCCGTCGCGTGGGACCGGCCGGCACGACCACGTACCAGTACGACGACGAGAACCGGCTGACCCAGGTCACGCTGCCCGACGCCTCGGTGGTCGGCTACCAGTACGACGCGTTGAGCCGGCTGTACAGCCGGACCAGCGGCGGAAGCACCGTGCGCTACCTGCACGACGGGCTGCACCGCCTGGCCGAGTACGACGGCAGCAACACCCTGCTGGCGTGGTACGTGCGCGGTCCGGTGATGGACGAGCCGCTGGAGATGCGCCGCGGCGGCCAGTCCCACTACCTCCTGGCCGACGGCCAGGGCTCGGTGGTGGCGTTGACCGACGCCGCAGCGGCGGTGACGCACCGCTACCACTACGACGCCTACGGCAACCTGATCGAGGAGTCGGGTGCGGCGGTCGAGAACCCGTTCCGCTTCGACGGCCGGCCGCTCGACGAGGGGACCGGGCTGTACGACTTCCGGGCCCGCTGGTACGACCCGCAGCAGGGCCGCTTCCTGAGCCGCGACCCGCTGGGACGCTGGGACGGCCCGGACCTCTACGCGTTCGTCCGCAACGACCCGGTCAACCTGTACGACCCGCTGGGTCTGGGGTCGTTGCGCCAGCGGCCGCTGGACATCCGGGGCTTCCGCAACACGACGGCCGGCTGGTTCCGCCACGACCAGATCTTCTTCGACGACGGACAGGAGCCGAGCAACGTCGGGTTCTTCGACGACAACCAGGTCCGCGCCGACGAGGCCAGCCAGGAGCTGCAGGACCGCTACGAGATCGTGCGGGACAATCTCGACGACGACCTGCTGCGCCAGGCGGTCGAGGACGTGTCGGAGACCTTCGAGAGGGACTATAGTCTCTGGAACAACAACTGCCAGGACTTCGCGCAGGAGGTCATGGACCGCTACGACGAGCTGGAACGGGAGCGGAACGAGCAGAACGGGAAGGCCGAATGAGGCTCGCCCGGGTGCCGGGGGCGTTCGTCTTGCTGGCGGGCCTGCTGGCGCTTTCGGGATGTGAGCGCGGAGGCGGGAGCGTGGACGCGCGCGGGACGATCATCGCATCCGACGGCGCGCGCCTGCTGCGCTGCCTGCCGGCCGAGGGAACCTGTACGCTGCTGATCCCGGACACCGCGGACCTGCCGAAGCACAACATGCAGGTCTGGCCGTCGCTGCGCCGGGCCGAGGGCACGGTGGTGTTCGAGGCGCAGGCGATCAACGGTCCCAACGCGCTCGTGGAGATCGACCGCGAGGGCCGGCTGGTCGCGGTCCACCCCGAGGCGCATCTGCCCGCCGTGTCGCCGGACGGGCAGCGCGTCGCGTTTCGCGCGGCGGGCGATCTCGTCGTTCGGGCGCTCGGAGCGGGCTCCGACACGACCCCCCAGGTCGTCGCCAAGGGCATGGCGGACCGGCATCCCGCGGTGTGGATCGGCGAGGACCGGCTGCTGTTTCGCGGTGGCGACGGCGAGAACCACCTGGCCGACCTGGCGAGCGGAACCGTGACGCCGTGGGGCGGCGAGCCGGGAGCGCCCGCCGCGCTCGACGCCGACGGGCGCCGGGTGGTGCTGGTCGAGGAGCGGCGGATTCTCGAGCGTTCCCTCGACGGGAGCGGGGAACGGGTACTGACGAAGACGCGTGGCGGCTCGCTCGGGTCCACCGTGATCCCGTCCCCCGACGGACGCTGGCTGGCCTACGCCGCCGGCCGCCCGTGGAGCCTCAAGGAAGCCCGCGACCTGCACGTGCTCGACCGCCAGACCGGCGCCGACGCGGTGCTGCGCAAGTCCACGACCCTGTTCGGAGGGATCTGGATCGACTGACCAGCTCAACCTGTTCGGCGACCCGGAGCCGACCGGATCACGCGGAGCGGTGGGCCCGGCGGCGGTTCCCGACGCGTTGGGGGCGTTGGCTCGCCGGCTCCCGCGCCACGTCCGGCTCGGCACGTCGTCCTGGTCGTTCCCCGGCTGGAACGGCCTGGTCTACGACCGCGAGGCCGCGCCGGCGCGGCTGGCCCGCGAGGGCCTGGCGGCCTACGGCCGTCATCCGTTGCTGCGGACGGTCGGGATCGACCGCACGTTCTACGCGCCGATCCCCACGGAGGCCTTCGCGGCCTACGCCGCCGCCGTGCCGGAGGACTTCCGCTTCCTGGTCAAGGCCCCGGCCGAATGTACGACGCCGTTCGTTCGCGACACCCGCGCGAGCAACCCGCGCTTCCTCGACGCACGCTGGACCGCCGACGAGGCGGTCACGCCGTACGTGAAAGGGCTCGGCCCGCGGGCCGGTGTGCTGCTGTTCCAGTTCCCCCCGCTCGGGCCGGCGATCATTCGCGAGCCCGAGCGTTTCGCCGCCCGCCTCGCGGGGTTCTTGGCCGCGCTGCCCCGCGGCGCCCGCTACGCGGTGGAGCTACGCGACCGCGCGCTGCTCTGCCCCGACTACGCGCAGGCCCTCTCGGCCTCCGGTGCCGGGCACTGCCTGAACGTGCACCCGCGGATGCCGCGGCCGGCCGAGCAGCGCGAGGTCGCCGGCGCAGCGGCGGCGGGGCCGCTCGTGATCCGCTGGATGCTGCACGCCGGGCTGGGCTACGAACAGGCGCGTTCGCGCTACGCGCCTTTCTCGCGGCTCGTGGACGAGGCTGCGGAGGTCCGCGCCGAGCTGGCCGGTCTGTGCGCCGACGAGTCGCGCAACGGCCGCGAGGTGATCGTGGTGGCCAACAACAAGGCCGAGGGCTCGGCGCCGCTGACCGTGTTCAAGCTGGCGGCGGCGATCGCCGAGGGTCTCGAGGCTGCCGGAGCCGGCCCGGGGCGCTAGGATAGGGCCCGGTAACGACCCATGCCGCGAAAGAAGAAGAAGGGCGTGATCGCCTCGCTCCGCGACGGCGGCAAGAAGAAGTCGGCCAAGCGCAAGGTCGGTGGTGTGCGCAAGCTGCTGGGCTGGCTGGGCACGGCGGTGGCCGGGGCGGCGCTGCTGGGGTTCCTGGTGCTGGTGGGAATCCGTTTCCTCGCCCCGTCGATGGGCACGCGGACGATCGAGGCCGAGGTGGTGGTCGAGCGGGTGCTGCCCGATCGCAGCGCGGCGTTCGTCACGCTCCAGGGAAGCGAGGCGCAGATCCTGCTGGAACCGGAGCGACGGACCGGGGTCGAGCGCGGTACGCGGCTGTGGGTGCGCTACGTCTGGACCCCGCAGGCGCGCAGCGCGCTAGTCGAGGAATGGCGGGTGGTCGAGCCCTAGCCTGCGCTACGGCTCGTCGGGAATCGAGCTCGCCATGCTGCCGTGCGTGCCGCGCGCGGCGCAGGAAGCACCGTTCCTCGGGCGCCTCGGAGAGCGCCACGTCGAGCCGGCGCCGGGCCTCCTCCTGGGCGCCCCCGGTTAGCACGCACGCGGCGCTGGAGCTCCAGCCGTGAGGGTCGCCGGCCACGCCGGCCGCTTCGGTCACGTCGCTGAACGTGCCGTCACCGTCGTTGCGGTACAGCGCGTTGGCGCGCGGGCGTTTTCCGGCCAGTCAGTCGTCGGTCGTCTGGGCCGTGGCCACGTAGACGTCCTCGTCGCCGTCGCCGTCGTAGTCCGCGACCGCCACGCCCGAGCCGGTGGACTCGAGCAGGTGCCGCTTGGCGCGGTTCCCGCCGACGGTCGTCAGCGTGAGGCCCGACTCGCGGGCGATGTCGACGAAGCGGGCACGACGGGCGCGGCACGGCGATTTTCGCTAGCCTGTCCGCTTCATGGTCGCGATCTCCAACCTGAGCAAGAGCTACGGCGCCCAGGTGCTGTTCACCGGGGCCTCGTTGTCGTTCCAGCGCGGCAAGCGCTACGGCGTCGTCGGGGCCAACGGATCGGGCAAGTCGACGCTGCTGCGGATCCTGGCCGGCGACGAGGAGCCGAGCGGCGGCGAGGTCCAGATCCCACGCAAGGCCCGCGTGGGGGTGCTGCGCCAGGACCACTTCCGTTACGAGGACACGCCGATCCTCGACGTGGTGATGATGGGCCACGAGGAGCTCTGGGCGGCGATGCGCGACAAGGACGAGCTGCTCGAGCGCGCCGACGAGCACTTCGACGCCGACCGCTACTCACGGCTCGAGGACGTGATCATGCGGCACGACGGCTACTCGCTCGAGGCCCGCGCGGCGGAGATCCTGGCCGGGCTGAACGTCCCCGCCGAGGTGCACCGCGAGCCGCTGTCGGTGCTGTCGGGCGGGTTCAAGCTGCGCGTGCTGCTCGCCCGGACCCTGGCCGCCGCCCCCGACCTGCTGCTGCTCGACGAGCCGACGAACCACCTCGACATCCTGTCGATCCGCTGGCTGGAGAAGTTCCTCGAGTCGTTCAAGGGCTGCGTGCTGGTGGTGTCCCACGACCATCGCTTCCTGAACAACGTCTGCACGCACATCGTCGACGTCGACTACGAACGGGTCACACGCTACCGCGGCAACTACAACGACTTCGAGCGGGCCAAGCGGGAAGACCGCGAACGGATGGAAGCCGAGATCGAAAAGCGCCAGGACGAGATCGCGCGGCACAAGCAGTTCGTCGAGCGCTTCAAGGCCAAGCCGACCAAGGCCCGGCAGGCCAAGAGCAAGGCCAAGCAGATCGATCGCATCGTGATCGAGGAGCTGCCGCGGAGCAGCCGCCAGTACCCGACGTTCCGCTTCCAGCCCTGCCGGGCCAGCGGCCGCCAGGCCGTCGAGCTGGAGGGCATCGCCAAGTCGTTCGGCGAGCGGCAGGTGCTGTCCGACGTCTCGTTGCGGGTGATGCGCGGCGAGCGGGTGGCGGTGATCGGCCCCAACGGCATCGGCAAGTCGACGCTGCTCAAGATCGTGATGGGCGTGCTGCAGCCGGACGCCGGCAAGGTCGAGTGGGGCTACGAGACGCATCCCGGCTACTTCGCCCAGGACCACCGCGAGCTGATCGAGGGCGACAGGGACACGCTGCAGAGCTGGCTCTGGGACCACTGTCCGGGCCAGCCGATCGGCTACGTGCGCGGCAAGCTGGCCGAGGTGCTGTTCCAGAAGGACGAGGTCGACAAGCGCGTCGGCAACCTGTCCGGCGGCGAGGCGGCGCGGTTGATCTTCGCCAAGCTCAGCGCCACCGAGCCCAACGTGCTGGTGCTCGACGAGCCGACCAACCACCTCGACCTCGAGGCGATCGAGGCGCTGGCCGCCGGCCTCGGCAAGTACGACGGGACGATCGTGTTCGTGTCCCACGACCGCTGGTTCGTGGGCCGGCTGGCGACCCGTATCATCGAGCTGACTCCGGCCGGCATGAACGATTTCCCCGGCAGCTACGACGAGTACCTCGCCGCCTGCGGCGACGACCACCTCGACGTGGACGCGGTGTTGCGGGCGGCGCGCCGGAGCAAGGGCCGGCGCGCCGGGCAGGCCGGATAGCGCCGGAACGGTTTTCTGCTAAAAGATCACCTCATGGACGCGACCGACCGGTCAGCGGCCGGCGGCGAGCCGCGCTGGGTCCGGTTACGGGCTCTGGCGGCGACGGTGCTGGGCTGGGTGGTCCACGACCTGGTGGTCGTGGCGAGCGGGGAGGAGCCGTACCTGGCGCTGGATCTCCTCCCGGCGTCGCTCGTCGCGGTCGCGATCGCCGCGGCGGCCGGAGCGCTGTGGAGCCGCTGGCGCCGGCTGCACTGGCCCGTCCTGGTCGCCACCGCGCTGGTGGCGGCGCTGCCGTGGGTCGTCGAGCCGGCGATCCGCGTCTCGTGGTTCGCGTTCGTCGAGGCGCTGTTCTGGCTGACATTGTGCAGCGTGGTCGCCGTCTGGACGGCGCGCCGCTTGCGGGTCACCGCGGAGCGGCTGGGCTTCGGGTTGGGCGTGCTGGCCGCGTTCAACGTGACTGCGGCTCGCGAGGGCCTGATCGTGCCCTCGCTGGTGCTGCTGGCCGCCGCGCTGCTGACGGCAGCCGCCGGTTTCCTGAGCACGCCCCGGCCGCGGCGGGCGCTGACGGTCGTGGCCCTGTTGCTGTCCGCGCTGACCAGCGCCTGGGTCGCCCGGGACAACCTGCGGCTGCGTCGCCCCGACACGCAGCTG
>JBFKMV010000210.1:0-7897 GCA_041629655.1 Candidatus Polarisedimenticolaceae bacterium | reverse complement strand
GGTCCAGACGCGATCGGCCGCGCCGGCCACGACGAGCTGGTTGTCGTAGAACCCCGTCGGCAACGTTTCCGTCCCGACCGCACGGCTGCGCAGGATCCACCACGCGCCGAGCATCACGGCCCAACCGGCCGCGAGCCCGCCGAGGCGGCGCCACACTCCGCGAGCACCCGCAGTCGAGGTCCCGCCGCCGCGCTCGACGGCCAGCAGCGCCCCCGGCAACGCCAGCGTCAGCACGATCGCGTGCTCCTTGGACAGCAGGCCGAGCAAGCCGAGCAGGACCACCGCCACGGTCCGCCCACGATGGCGCCGCGCGTCGAGGGGCTCGGGCCACAGGGCCAGCAAGAGCGCGAGCAGCACGAACAACGCCGCCAGCAGCTCGGCGCGTCCCACCACCCAGTTGACGGCCTCGGTGTGCACCGGGTGCAGCGCGAACGTCAGGCCGGCGGCAGCCCCGGCGAGCCACGAGCCCAACATCCGCCGGGCCAGCAGCAGGACCAGCACCGAGATCACGGCGTGGAGCAGGTCGTTGACCACGTGGTAGCCGCGCGGGTCGTCGCCGAACAGGCGGTAATCGACGGCGTACGACAGCAACGTGAGCGGTCGGTACAGCCCGTCGTTGCGCTCCGGGCCCCAGTAGGGGGTGCGGAACAGCTCGCCGGCGCGGTCGAGCGACCGGATACGCTCGTTGCGGACGACCAGCTGCTCGTCGTCGAATACGAAACCGTGATTCCAGTTGTCGGCGTAGGCGACCAGCGACACGAGCAGCACGGCCGCCGCGGCGAGGACCAGCGGGACGGTCGATTCCGGTCGGTCCAACGCGAGCTCCCCCTCGACCCGGCGGCCGCGGCCGCCCCCCGGCGTCTCTTTATACCCGACGGGCCGGAAAAAGCGGATCGGGCTAAACGGTTTCCCGCACGAAACGGTCCAAGTGGACCTGAGGGGATCGCGGAGGTACGTTTTCAGGGTGGCGGGCCGGAACCCCCGCACCGCAAGATCGTTCGAGGCGTCCACGTTTTATCGAGCCCGGCGCCCGCCGTTCCGGCACGGCCGGGCAGGAGTGAGCTGATGCACAGAACGCGAAACCGTTTCCCGGTCGTCGCGCTGGCCGCCCTGGCGCTGGTCGCCGTGGGTTGCAGCGACGACGGAACCGTGGCCCCGACGGCCGCCAGCGGCGAGCTGTCCGCCCAGATGGCCGAGATCACCCTCGAGGCCGATCTGATCATGGAGGCGCTGATCGGATCGCACATGGTCTCCCCCGCCGTCTCCGCCTCCTCCAGCGGCGTCGCGGCGGCCGTCGTCACCGAGGAGTTCTCGTTCAGCCGCACCCGCGACTGTCCCGCCGGTGGCGAGATGACCGTCGAGGGGCAGATGACGCGAACCTGGGACAGCGAGACCCACACCATGGAGGGCAGCTTCTCGGGCAGCCGCACCATGGTCGACTGCGCGTTCCACCGCGGCGAGTACACGATCACGATCAACGGCGCGGCGACGTGGGAAGCGACGCGGCGGCGGGTCAACGGCCGGCCCGACGGCCCGCAGACGACCCACATCGCCGGCGAGTTCCACGCGGTCCGCAGCGACGGCGAGGAGAAGACCTGCTCGTTCGAGGTCACGATCGTGCGCGACCCCGATGCGATGACGCGGGAGATGACCGGCAACTTCTGCGGCGACTTCTTCCGCAGGGTCGTTGCCTGGCACCACGACGGCTAGTCGACCCCGCCGGTCTCCGATTCGAGGCGGCGCACCCGGTCCCCGGCCGGGTGCGCCGTTTTTCTTTTCCATGGCGTACAATCCGTCGCCATGGACGTCGCGCTGGTCTCCTGCGTCGAGCTCCCGGAGCCCGACCCCGATGCCGCCCCGCTGGCCGAGGCGCTCGCGGCGGCCGGAATCCACGCGCAGGTGCTGGCCTGGGACGACGAGGCCGCGGACTGGTCCCGCGCCCGCCTGACCGTGTTGCGCTCGGCGTGGAACTATCCGCTGCGGCCGGAGGCGTTCGCCGCCTGGGCCGAGCACGCCGCGTCGGTGTCCACGCTGTGGAACCCGCTGCACGTGGTGCGCTGGAACCTGCACAAGCGCTACCTGCTGGAGCTGGAGCGGCGCGGGGTGCCGGTCGCGCCGACCTGCCTCGTGCCGCGGGGGTCCGACCGCGCGTTGCGCGCCGTGCTGGCCGAACGCGGCTGGGACGACGTGGTCGTCAAGCCCGCGGTGTCGGCGGCCTCGTTCCGCACCCTGCGCGCCGGCCCCGCGGATCTCGACGCCGCCGAGGCGCACCTGCGGGAGGTCGCGGCGGAACGGGACGTCCTGATCCAGCCGTACCTGGCCTCGGTCGAGGACCACGGGGAACGCGCGCTGGTCTGGATCGACGGCGAGCTGACCCACGCGGTGCGCAAAACGCCGCGCTTCGCCGGACAGGACGAGTCGGTCTCGGAGCAGGCGGTGCCGATCTCGCCGCCCGAGGCGGCGCTGGCCCGCCGGGTCGTCGCGGCGGTCGAGGGCCCCCTGTTGTACGCTCGCGTGGACGTGGCTCCCGGGCCCGGCGGCGACCCCGTCGTGATGGAGCTAGAGCTGATGGAGCCATCGCTGTTCTTCGTGCAATGCCCCGCCGCGCTCTCGCGTTACGTGGCGGCGCTGCGCCGCTTGCTGCGGTCCTGAACCGCGTCGCGGAGGTCCGGAGTGTCCCACCGACCGAGCCGACCGTTCGCCGTCGTCAATATCGTGGTGTCCGTCCTGTTCCTGGTCTCCGCGGTACTGCAGTGGAACGACCCCGACCCGTGGGCCTGGGTCGTCCTGTACGCGTTCAGCGGGATCGGGTGCCTGCTCGCCGGCCGTCGCCCGGCGGCCTGGTCGCTGCCCGCCGCCGCCTGCGGCGCCGCCCTGATCTGGGCCGCGGTGCTCGCGCCAGGGGCGCTGCCCTCGCTGGAGCTCCGGCACCTCGCCGAGTCGATGCAGGCCGAGACGCCCGCGATCGAGATGAGCCGCGAGCTGCTCGGGCTGCTGATCGTCGCGCTGTGGACGGGGATCGTCGCCTGGACCTCGCGGCGGCGGGACCGGGCCGCCTGAGCGGCCGACGGGATACGCCATGACCCACGAGGGGCGGCGGCCTCCGCCCATCGCCACGCCGATCGAGCGCCGGCCGGGGTTGTATCGGAAGCTGCTGGCGGGCGAGATTCCCGAGGCATGAAGCCCTCGGTCACGATGGTGGTGTGGTGGGTCGTGATCGCCGGCCTGTTCGGGGTCGCCGTGCTGTCGGGGATCGTCGAGCCGGGCCCGGGCGTCGCCGCCCTGCTGATCGTGTGCTTCGCCTGCGAGCTGCTGGACAGCTCGATCGGCATGGGTTTCGGGACCACGCTGACGCCGGTGCTGCTGCTGGCCGGTTTCGAGCCGCACCAGCTGGTGCCGACGATCCTGGTCTCCGAGTTCGTCAGCGGCTTCGCGTCGTTCTTCTTCCACGCCGAGGCCGGCAACGTGCGCCTGGAGCGCGGCTCGCCGCACCTGCGGGTCGGCGTGATCCTCTCGCTGTTCAGCGTGATCGGTGTCGTGGGCGGGGTCGAGGTCGCGCTGCGCGTTTCCGGGCTCACGCTGACGAGGATCATCGGGGCGATCATCCTGCTGATGGGGCTGGTGATCCTGCTCGCCGGACGGCGCCGATTCTCATACCGCCACTGGAAGATCGGACTGCTGGCATTGGTCGCCTCGTTCAACAAGGCGATCAGCGGGGGCGGCTACGGGCCGTTGATGACCGGAGGCCAGGTCCTCAGCGGCGTCGACAGCAAGGCCTCGGTGGCCATCACCTCGCTGGCCGAGGGTTTCACCTGTCTCGGCGGTGCCATGGCGTTCCTGCTCCTGGGGCAGACGATCGATCCGGGGCTGCTGATCCCCGTCGTCACGGGGGCGCTGCTGTCCGTTCCCTTGTCGGCGCAGGTGGTCAAGCGCGCGGGCGAGGATCTGGTCAAGCGGCTGATCGGAGCGCTGACGATCCTGCTCGGGAGCCTGACGCTGGTCCGCTCCTTCCTCTGAAAAAAGGCCGCCCCGGCCGCCTCCCGGCGGGAACCGGCTTTCGGTCGTACAATAGCCGCCGAAGTTCGGGCCGCCGGGCCCGCCTGGGGGAAGGAGCTCCGGACATGACAACCACGAGCGGCAGGACCGGGGGATTGTTGCGCGCGCTGGCGACGCTGGCGGTGGCCGTTGCCGCTGCCGGACCCGGCGCGGCCGGCGAAACGCCGGCCCCGGGAAGCTACGATCTGACCGTGACCGAAGACCGCGTGTCGCTGCACGCCGTGGACGGCTCGCTGCTCCGGATTCTCGAGGACCTCGGCGGCCGGGTCGGGTTCGAGCTGGTCGCCGACGCCGCCCAGGACAGCCGCGTCTCGGCCCGCTTCGAGAACCTGCCGGTGGATCAGGCGATCCGGAGGATCGTGGGCAAGCTCGGCTACGTGGAGGTCTCGGATCGCGAGACCGGCCGGACCAGCCGTCTCATCCTGACCTCGAAGAACGTGCGGCTGTCCCGCACCGCCTCCAAGCCGTACGAGCCCCCGCTGCGCGAGGATCCGGTGATCGTCGAACCCGCGGTTCCCGAGCCGGAGACCCCGTCCGAGCCGTCCGACGACCAGACGGCCGAGCAGGACGGTAGCGCGGCCGATACGTCCGGGTCCGCGGCGACCCCGCGGACGCGCCGGCTCAAGCGGAAGGACGACCGCAGCGACGACGACTGAGCGGCCGCGTCAACGGACCCGTTGGCGGTACTCCCGGAGTCTTCGCTCCAGCGGCGCAAAGGCCGCGTCGGGCTCGGCGGCGCCGTCCCAGGCCTGGAAGACATCGTGCAGCGGCGTCCACTCGACGTGCATCTTCCGCCGCACCTCGCCCTCGGCCGCGGTCCCCTCGGGCTTCCAGTCCTCCTTGCGTGTGCCGCGTGAGGCCGCCAGCAGCTCGCGGGCGTGCGCGGCGTCGCCGGCGCTCCAGGCCAGGTAGGCCAGGACCCAGAACGCCTCTCCCGACTGCGGGTTCGAGCGCACGACCCACTCCAGTCGCTGGCGCGCGGTCTCCCGCTGATCCTCGACCAGCGCGATCTGCCCGAGCACCAGCATCACACCGGTTTCCTCGGGGTTGATCTCGAGGGCCCGCTCCAGGGCGGCGTTCGCGGCGGCAAGATCCTGCTCGGAGCGGGCGTACTCCGCCCGCAGCGTGCCCCAGCTCTTGTGGGCGCGGTGACTCAGCCGGTCGGACTCCATCAGCCGGGCCAGCTGGTCGAGCGCTCCCTCGACGTCGCCGGTCTCGGCCAGGCAGTTGCCGAGGTAGTACAACGCGTCACCGTGCGTCGGGTTCAGCTCGAGCGCGCGGCGGAACGACGGGATCGCCGCCGCGCAGTCGTCGTCGACCTTCATCGCGTTCATCCCGGCGCGCTGGGCGTTCCAGAAGGCGACGAGGCGCTCGCGCTCGCTCTCCCGCGCCGATCCGCTGGCGGAATGCGGGGCCGGGGATCCCTTCCGTTCACTCCCCGGCCCCGCCGTGGCGGCACGCGAGCCGGCCGGCAGCCCCTTCCGCTCGACCGCCCGCGGCGCCGCATTCCCTTCCGTGACGACCCACAGCGTCCCCGCCGCCAGGTCGCGGTGCGTCTCCGGCGCCGCTCCCCCGGGCCACCGGATCTCCAGCGCATCCACCCCCGCGGCCTCGCCGAGTCCGAGATGCACGGTGCGCGTGCTCTGCGACAGGTAGGACACCCCGGCCACGGCCCGCCGCAGCACCGTGTCCCCCACGCGGGCCACGATCCGGGTTCCCTCCACGGGTCCGCGCGGGCGTTCGACTCTGAGCCGAATGCTGTTGCCCTGCGGCATGTCGTTGCGCAGCAACCGCACCCCGCCGTCGCGGTCGACGAACAGCACGTCGAGGTCGGCATCCCCGTCGTAGTCGGACAGCGCGAGCCCCCGGCTGACGCGCGGCGTGGAGAGCGTCGGGGCCAGCGGCGCCAGGTCGTGGAACGACTCGCCGCGGTTGTTCCAGAACAGGAACGACGGCTCCGGTCGCAACCGCTTCGGCGTACCGTCGGTCTCGAAGGTGCTGCCGTTGGCGACGACCAGGTCGAGCCAGCCGTCGGCGTCCAGGTCCGCGAACTCCGCGCCCCAGCCCACGCGCTGGAGCGCGATCTGCCCCAGGCCCCGCTGGTCGGCGACGTCCATGAATCGCAGACCGCGCTGGGTCGCTTGCGGGTTGGCGGCAAGATCCACGAGCAGCGAGTCGTAGAGCGCGTTCTCCTGCGCGACCCAGTGCGTCACGAACAGGTCGTCGTCGCCGTCGCGGTTCCAGTCGCCGGCGGCGAGCCCCATCGCCCCGCGGTAGTCCGCGACCCAGGCCGGATGGCTGACGTCCTGGAACCCGTCCTCGCGATTCAGGTACAGCGCGTTGTCCGAGATGTCGTTGGCGACGTACAGGTCGGGGCGGCCGTCGTCGTCCAGGTCCCACCACAGCGCGCCGAGGCTGCGGCCCTCGGGATTCGAGACGCCCAGCTCCTCGGCCACCTCGCGGAACTTCCCGGCTCCCTCGTTGCGGAACAGCAGGTTGCGCTCGGGCCGGAAGGAGGCCGGGTTCAGCGTGTACGGAACGGCGCGGCCGTACTGCTGCGTGGTACGACGCGGCGCATCCTGGTCCGCGTCGTAGCGCACGTAACCACAGACGTACAGGTCGAGGTCGCCGTCGAGGTCGAAGTCGGACCACGATGCCCCGGCCCAGAAGCCGTCCGGCGAGGGAAACGAGTCCACACGCCGGAAACCGTCTTCGTCGTTCCGGAACAGCAGGATCGTGTCGAAGCCCGTCACCACCAGGTCGAGCCGGCCGTCGCCGTCGTGGTCGCCCCAGGCGGCGCCCATCCCGAGGATCCGCGTCTCCGGAAATCCCGTCACCTCGCGAAACGTGCCGTCACCGAGATTCTCGTAGAGTCGCGAGCGTTCGCGGTCGGCGGGATTCGCGCCGAGCGGCCCGCCCTGGCTGACCAGGAACAGGTCGTCGTCGCCGTCGTCGTCGAAGTCGCCCCACGCCGCGCCGGACCCCATGTCCTCGGGAAGCTGCGAGGTCCGCTCGCCCGCGAACGCGCGGAACTCCCCCAGACCGGCCGCGGCGGTGACGTCGACGAAGCGCGGCTCCGGCGCCTGCTCCGGGATGCCGAGATCCAGCCGGCTGGTGATCTCGGCGTGGGCCTCGCCGGTGCGGTAGGTGGCCGGACGCGAGGCGCGCCACACCCGGTAGCCGACCGCACCGGCGGCGAGGCTCGCCAGCACCAGCACGGCCAGTGTCCAGTAGAGCCGGCGGCGCCGGCGGCCCAACGGTCGCCGCCGGGGCGCCACCGCCCCCGTGCTGCGGTCGGCCATCGGGCCCTCAGCCTCCGCGCCGCCGGTCTCCGGGCTGCCGCTCCGTCGAGGCGACGTCGGTCGTGACCCGCACCTTGGCCTCCGCGCGGGCCAGCTCGATCACCGGCGCGGTCAGGCCCGCCTCCTCGCCGAACATGTAGTTCAGCAGGAACTGGTCGACCTTGCGGTAGTTGAGCCGGGCCTCGACGTGCAGGGTGCCGGCCCCCGCAATCGAGGCGATGCGGTGCTCGCGCACGCTGCGCTCGCGCGACGCCACGGGAGCGTCGCCCGTGGCCTCCGGCAGCTCGGACGGACAGGTCAGGCTGTACTCCACGGTGTCGGAATAGCCCGGGAACAGGGCGCGGCGGAACCGCACGCCGACCATCTCCCACAGGTTGTGGCGGTCGATCAGGTTGCCGTACTGATCGACCGGCTCGACCTTGAACAGGAACGAGCCCGGCTCGATGAAGTGCTTCTCGTCACGCCGGCCGGTGGCAAAGACCGTGTTGCCCTGGTCGTCGGTGACGTGCAGCTCGACCCAGCTCTGGATGATGTCCAGC
>JBFKMV010000209.1:0-7954 GCA_041629655.1 Candidatus Polarisedimenticolaceae bacterium | reverse complement strand
GCGCGCGGGACGTGCCGACGCGGATCCACTCCGAATGCCTGACCGGGGACGCGCTGGGCTCGCTGCGCTGCGACTGCCGGGACCAGCTCCAGCAGGGCCTGCGCAAGATGGCCGGGGAGCAGCGCGGCCTGCTGGTGTACCTGCGGCAGGAGGGCCGCGGCATCGGCCTGATCAACAAGATCCGCGCCTACTCGCTGCAGGACGAGGGGCTCGACACCGTCGAGGCCAACCTCGCGCTGGGCTTCCGCGACGACGAGCGCGACTACGCGATCGCGGCGCACATGATCAAGAGCCTGACCGTGCGCTCGATCCGGCTGTTGACCAACAACCCGCGCAAGATCGACCAGCTCGTGGCCCACGGCATCGAGGTCACCGGCCGCTCGCCGCACGTCGTCCCGCCCAACCGGCACAACCGGTTCTATCTCGAGACCAAGGCCGAGCGCTCGGGCCACTGGATCGACTTCTCCGGCCGCAAGCGGTTGCCCGAGCAGAGCGACCCCGTGCTGGTCGAGGGGCAGGGCGGGAGCGAGGGCTAGCCCGCCGCCAGCCGGTCGGCCAGGGCGATCCCGGAGCGCCAGGCGGCCTCGATGCCGCCTCCGGGCGCGAACAGCTCCCCGGCCAGCCCCAGCCGGGCTCCGCCCGGCAACCCGATCAGCAGCGGTCGTGTCAGCTCGCTGCCGCGGTCGAGCCGGCCGTAGCGCCAGCGGTGGGTCTGCACGGCCCGCGGGCGGCCGGCCCACGCTCCGGCGATCCGCTCCAGCTCGCCCAGCAGCTCGTCGCTCCACGAGCGAGCCTCCGCGTCGACCCGGCGGCGCGACCACGCCGCGTGCGCCTGGGCCACGAGCACCCGCAGCGCCGGGTCGCGCCGCTTGGCCGAATCGTGCGAGACCAGCCGGAGCACGTTGGAGTCCTCCGGGTAGGCGATGTCCCACGGGGGCACCGGCGCTTCGGGTCCGTAGACGGCGATCAGGGTCAGGCACGGTTCCGTCGCGACCATGCGCAGCAGACCGCGCGCGGCGTCCAGGTCGGGGGTCAGCCCGGCCAGCGGATCGAGCAGCTCGCGCAGCTGCTCGGCGGGCAGCGTCAGCACCAGGGTGCGCGCACGGCGTGGCCGTGCGTCCGCGGTCCGCGGGGAAACCGTGTCGATCCGGATCGGCCCGTTCCGGGGCTCGAGCCCCCGAACCCGCGTCTCGAGCTCCACGCCGAGCGTCGCGGCGAGGTGCTTGGGCCAGGCGGTGAGCCCCTCGGCGTAGGCGATCCGCCGCTGCCACGGATCGAACGCCTCGGGTTGGCACGGGCGCCCGCGCCCGTGGACGCGCCGCGGCCAGCCGTCGAGCGCCGCGACGTCCGGGACCTCGCGCAGCTCGCGCAGGAACTCGGGGGACGCCCCGTGCAGGAAGGCCACGCCGTGGTCCACGGGCTGTCCGTCGACGCGCCGCGTGGCGCAGCGCCCGCCGACGCCGCGAGACTTCTCCAGCACCCGGACCGGAGTCCCGGCCGCCGCCAGCGCCCGCGCGCAGCGCAGGCCGGCGATTCCCGCGCCGACGATCAGGACCTCGTCGCTTCCCGCCGTCATCCCGTCCTCCCTGCTCCCTTGGGGGCAGCCTAGCGCAGACCCATGGTGGTGCGCAGAGTGTGGATCCGCCGGGAACCCTCTCGCCGGGGCGGGCTCTCAGCCCCGATTGTCCGTGGGCGGACGTCCGACCTCCGCGCGCGGACGGAGTGCGCTTCTTCGGAGATGCCAGGGCGCCGACCACACTCTGCGCACCACCATGGCGCAGAGCGGGGCAGAAAGCGGACCCGGATTGTCCCCGATTCCGAGTTGACGGCACCGGGGACCTGCGGGTATCCGATCGCACAGACGACGATCCCCGACACCAAGGAGCAGCCCCATGTCGTTCCTCGACACCCTGGCCGAGAAGTATCCCGACATCCCTCGATCCGTGCTGTTGAAGGCCGAGCTGCTGCGTCTCGGAATCCGGCTCGGCGAGGCTCCGGTCGGTACGCGGCATTACCACCACCACGACGAGCAGGGCCAGCGGCCGGTGCCGGACCCGCGGGCGCACTCGCAGGGCAGCATCCGGCTCGAGGACGGGTCGTTCGTCTTCGTCGCGCAGAGCCCCGGCAGCCCCTACGTGACCGTTCCCGACAGGGAGACGGGACGGCTGCGGATCCACCGCGACGGCAGCGGGGTCGTGGGGGAGGCGACGGCCGGTCCGCGCTTCGGCTGGACCGAGGCCCGCACGGCCAAGAACACGCCGATGGGCGCGATCTTCAGCCCCAGCCTGGGCGGGGCCTGCGGCCCGGTGGCGGCATTCCTGCTGCGGCACTGCGAGTTCGCCGCTCACGACGAGGAGTGCCGGTTCTGCTCGTGGGTGCGGATGGGCAAGTCGCGCGAGATGCGCCCCGATCCCGACGACATGCGCGACGCGTTGCGAGCGATCTGGAACGAGCAGAAGACCATCGGGTACTTCGCCTTCAGCGGCGGCAGCCTGTTCAACCGGACCAAGGAGGCGGACGCGTTCTTGGGCTACATGGAGGCCGCCCGCGCCACCGGCCTGCCGCTGCCGACCACGGTGGCGGCGATCCAGGCGCTCGACGCGCCGGACTCGCAGCGGTTGAAGGACGCCGGGTTCGACTACGTGTGCTACTCGATGGAGGTCTGGGACGAGACGCTGTGGCCGGAGATCCTGCCCGGCAAGAGCCGCTCGCTCGGTCGCGACGCCTGGATGCGCTGTCTGACCGACGCGGTGAAGGTGTTCGGCGAGGGACGCGTGCTGTGCAACTTCGTCGCCGGCGTCGAGACGGCGGTGCCCGGGCGCTACCCGTCGCCCGAGGCCGCCGCCGACCACACGCTCGAGGGCATGCGCTGGTGCTACGACAACGGGATCTATCCCAAGTACGCGACGTGGATCGTGCAGGGCGGGTCGCGTTTCGCGGACCGCGAGCCGACCCCGCTCGAGTACACCGTGCAGCTGATGCGCGGGCGGCAGGCGCTGTACGAGGAGTACGCGATGCCCGTGCCGACCACCGACTGCGTGCACTGCCTGACGCAATCCTACGAGGCGGACCTGGCGCGGCTCGACCCGTCGCGCTACGCGCGCGGCGCGGCCGGCGCGTACCCGTGGTCCAGCGCCCACCCGCCGGCCGAGGTCGCCCGGGCCTGACGGAGGCGCACACTCCTCCCCGCCGGGGGGAGCGCCGGGTGGCGATGGGGGGTCGGCGGGGAAGGGGTGCCACTCAGTCCAGGGGCTCGATCTCGGCGCTCGCCCGACGCCCGCAGCAGGCCACGGCGAGCTGCTGGTCGCAGGAGCGCGGGTGAAAGCCCCCGTAACATCCGTGATCGGGACCGAGCTCGATGGCCCACGCCTGGTCGGTGGCGGCGTTGGAGCTCCAGCCGCCGCAATCGGAGATCCCTGCCGTCGAAAACGTCGTCGCGGACTGCACCCAGACGAATCCCGGTGCGGGCGACGCGGGGATGTTGATCGAGCGCAGGATCTCTCCGGCCGTGCAGACGCGGCTTCCGGAGAACTGTTCCTGGCAGGCGCGGGTCATGTTGAGTATCCCGCGGTTGCCGGCGAAGGTCTCGGTGCTGAAACCGATGAGGTTGAGGGTCTCGTCGCCCCCGGCGCCCGGGCCGGGGGTGGGAGGCAGGATCGGGATGGGAAGGTTGGCGGGACGCTCCGGGGCCGGGTTCGGCGCGAGATGCCGCGACTCGTCGGGGTTGCGATCCCCTGGCGGAGACGCGAGCGGAGCGCCGACCACGGCGATCACCACGGCGGCCAGGCCGACCTGGAACGCAGTTCGGAGATTCATCGTGACCCTCCTGCGAAGTGCCGAAGGGCGCTCCCCGCTTGCTCTTGGCTCCACCGTGCCGCGGCCGGCGGACGCTGTCAACGAGAACACGGCCGCTCCAGGCGCCATTACCGGTCTCTTAAGAGGTATCTTGAGTCCTCTCGGGAGCATCGCGAGGATGAGGGGACCCCGGAAAACCAGCTTCCCGCAATGCAGCGGCGTGGCCGCGGCCGCGGCGCTGCTCGCCCTGGCCGGCTGCAGCTCCGCGCCGCAGGCGCCGCCGGGAACGCCGCCGGACGACCCCGCGTCCGGCGCTGCCGTCACGCCGCTGCTGGCCGACGTCACGGCGGAGCTGGGTGTCGGAGGGGGCGCCGACATGTGGCCGGACGGGGTCTACTTCCTGCCCGAGATCATGCAGGGCGGGGTGGGTCTGCTGGACCACGACGGCGACGGGGACCTCGACATCCTGCACGCGCGGATCCCTCCGCCCGGCGGGCGCGACGTGCCGGTCCCGAACCGGTTGTGGCGGCGCGAGGCGGACGGGTCGTACCGCGACGTCGCGGAGCAGGCCGGCATCGCCGCGCCCGGCTTCGCCCAGGGCGTGGTCACCGGCGACGTGGACAACGACGGCGACGTGGACGTCTACCTGGCCAACTACGGGGCGGACGCGTTCTACCGCAACAACGGCGACGGCACGTTCCGGGAGGCGACCGCGCAGGCCGGATTCTCCGGCGAGCGCTGGAGCGTCGGCGGCACGTTCTGCGACTACGACGGCGACGGGTTCCTCGATCTCTACGTCGTCCACTACATCCAGTACGACGAGCAGGCGATCTGCCAGGACAACACCGGACGCCGCGCCTACTGCGGTCCGCGGATGTTCCACGGCGAGCCGGACCGGCTGTACCGCAACGACGGGGACGGCACGTTCAGCGACGTGACCGCGGCGGCCGGCATCGTGCTGCCCGACGGCGGTGAGCGGGCCCGCGGGCTCGGCGTGGTGTGCACCGATCTCACCGGGGACGGCCGGGCCGACTTCTACGTCGCCAACGACGCCGAGAGCAACCAGCTGTGGGTCAACCGTGGCGACGGCACGTTCGCCGACCAGGGGATCGCGCGCGGGGTGGCGGTCAATCGCCACGGCAAGGCCGAGGCCAGCATGGGGCTCGCCGTCGGGGACATCGACGGCGACGGCACGCTCGACCTGTTCATGACCCACCTGTACCAGGAGCACAACACGCTCTACACCGGCGCGGGGCCGCTGTACTTCGACCGCACGCTGGAGGCCCGCCTGGCCGGCGGCGACGCCGACCTGACCGGGTTCGGATGCGGCTTCGTCGACCTGGACCACGACGGCCGGCTGGACCTGGCCCTGGTCAACGGCCGCGTCGGGCACCGCCCGGCGCATCCCGGTGCCCGGCTCGGCCCGTTCTGGAACGAGTACGCCGAGCCGAACCTGCTCTACCGGGGCCAGGAGGGCGGCTCGTTCCGCGAGGTCGGCGCGGAGGCGGGGCGCTTCGCCTCGGAGGTCGAGGTCAGTCGTGGGCTGGCCTTCGGGGATCTGGACGGCGACGGCGACGTGGATCTGGTGGCCGCCAACGTCGACAACACCCTGCGGGTGTATCGCAACGACGCCCCGCAGCCGGGCACGCACTGGGTGCGGGTGCGGGCGATCACCCGCGGGCGCGATGCGCTGGGAGCGCAGGTGACCATCGACACCGGCCGCGAGCGGTTGCTCGGGGCCGTGCTCAGCGGTTACAGCTACGCCAGCGCCAGCGATCCCCGTGTCCATCGCGGTCTGGGAACGCAGGATCGCATCGCGGGCGTCGAGGTGGCGTGGCCGGACGGGACGCGGGAGCGGTTCGCGGTCGAGGGCGTGGACCGCGAGGTGACCGTCGTGCAGGGCCGGGGGCAGCGGCGGTGACGGCGCGCGCCACGCGTGGACTGCCCGCGGTGCTGTTGCTGGCGTCGGCGCTGGGGTGGCTCGCCGGCTGCGGCGAGCGCATCGCGGACCGCGAGATCCCGAGCGTCGAGCTGCGGGGGGTCGAGCGACCGATCGCCGAGGCGGTGCGGCGGGCCCGCGAGGCGGTCCGGCGCCGGCCCGAATCGGCGGAGGCGTGGGCGGGGCTCGGCGCCCGGTACTACGCCCACGACTGGTACGCGGAGTCGGTGGCCTGCTACCGCCGCGCCGCCGCGCTGGAGCCGGGGAAGTTCGAGTGGGAGTACCGCAAGGGTTACGGGCTGTTCAACCTCGACGACCTCGAGGCCGCGGCCGCGGCCTTCGCGCGCGCGATCGAGATGCGGCCGGCGCATGCGCCCGCGCACGCGATGCTGGCCGAGACGCTGGCGCGGCAGGGGCGGGACGACGAGGCGCGGCCGCACTACGAGGAGGCGGCGCGCCTCGATCCGCGCGCCTCGTACCCCCTGCTGGGGCTGGGACAGCTGGCCCTGGCCGCCGGGCGCTTCGAGCAGGCCCGCGAAACGCTGGAGCAGGCGCTGTCCCGCGACCCGCGTCACGGCGAGGTGCACCAGGCGCTGGCCCGGGTGTACCTGGCGCTGGGCGACGAGCCACGCGCGGAGGAGCACGCCGCGTGGACGCGCCGGCTGCCCAAGAGCACCCCGATCCCGGACCCGCTGCGGCAGCCCGCGCTGAAGCCCGCCGGGTCGCAGGCGCTGAACACCGAGGGAACGCAGCTGGTGGCGCAGGGCCGGCTGGAGGAGGGCGAGCGCGCGTTCCGTGAAGCGCTCGACGTCCACCCGGCCTACACCGAGGCGCACTACAACCTGGGCACGCTGCTGGCCCGGCAGGGGAGGATCGGCGAGGCGATCGAGCACCTGGCGGAAGCGGTGCGGATCCGCCCCAGCTATCCCGACGCCCGGGTCAACCTGGGGCTGGCGCTGGCGCAGGCGGGACGGCTCGACGACGCCGAGCGCGAGCTGCGCGCCGCGCTCGAGGTGAATCCGGATCACGCCGGGGCCCACGATGCGCTGGGCCGGCTGCGAACCGCCAAGGGCGACCTCGCGGGCGCGCTGGCGCACTACCGGGAATCGCTCCGCGTGCAGCCCGATTCGCCCGCCGCCGCGCGGCAGCTGGCCTGGACGCTGGCCACCGCCCGGGACCCGGCGGTGCGCGACGGGGCCGAAGCGGTGCGCATCGCCGAGGCGGCCAGCCGCCGGGCGCAGGACGCCAATCCGCGCCTGCTCGACGCGCTGGCGGCGGCCTACGCCGAGACGGGTCGCTTCGCCGAGGCGGTGACGGCCGAGCAGAAGGCGATCGGTCTCGCCGCGGCCTCGGGGCGGGGGGAGCTGATCGACGAGTTCCGCACGCGGCTCGAGCTGTACGAGCGCGGGGAGCCGTTCCGGCAGTAGCGAGCTAGCGGCGCAGCTCGAGACCGACGACGAAGTTGGTCCCGGGCTCGTTCTGGCCCGAGCCGTGCACGCGGTAGTCGACGTCGGTGACGTTCTCCACCCCGGCCGAGACGCTCAGGTGCTCGCGCAGGTCGTAGCCGCCGCGCAGCGTGTAGACGCTGTACCCCGGTGTGCCCCCCGGCGGGATGCGCTCGGTGTCGGTGATGTCCCGGAGCGCCAGCCGGTCCTGTCGGTCGGACAGCGTGGCCAGCGCCTCGACCCAGAACCGGCGCTCGGGCGGCGCGAAGCGCACGCCGAGATTCGCCGTGAACGGCATCACGCGGGTCAACGGCGCCTCGACGATCGCGTAGCCCGCCGACTCGTCGAGCTGGTCGACCTCGCCCTCCATCCAGGTCAGGTTGCCGAACAGGTGCCACGAGCGCGCCGGCTGGAGCTGGCCCTCCAGCTCGACCCCGTGCACGTGGCCGTCGCCGACGTTGTCCTTGCGCACCACCGGCGTGCCGTTGTTCAGCTCGCCGGTCGGCGACTGGACGATCAGGTCGTCGATCATCGTGTAGAAGTAGGCGATCCGGCCCGTACCCCGCGTGTGGCGGGTCTTCGCGCCGATCTCGAAGGACACGAAGTTCTCCGGGTCCAGGCCCGGCGAGGGGATCTCGAAGGCGCTGGTGTCGTCGAGCTTGGTCAGGTCCGACAGGTTGGGCGCCCGGAAGCCCTGCGCCACCCCGGCGAACACCCGCCAGGCGTCGTTGACCCGGAACATCGCGCGGAAGTTGCCGACCAGACTGTTCCAGCT
>JBFKMV010000208.1:0-8057 GCA_041629655.1 Candidatus Polarisedimenticolaceae bacterium | reverse complement strand
GTGTGCTCCATCAAGTCGACCCGGTAGCGGCCGCCGAGATAGCGTTTGAGGATCCACGACAGCTCGGCGTGGAACTCCGCCACCTGCCCCTGCTCGGCAAGCCTGCGCTCCAGCAACCGTTGCAGCTCGCCGTAGACCCAGACGTGGGGCGGCACGCGGTGGAACGGGTCCGTCGGCGCGGCCCGCGCGGCCAGGCGGTCGCCGTAGCGGCGGATCAGCCACCACGCGACCAGCGAACCGACCAGCAGCACCAGCAGCACGATCCCCGCCGTGCGGAGCGCCCGGTAGTCCGGCTCGATCGTCGCCGGGGGCTTGAGATCCGCCAGCTCCAGCGGTGCTTCGGCGGTGTCGCCGGGCAGCACGCTGCGGATCGTCACGGCCAGCGGCTCGCTCGGTGCGACCCGGGCTTGACCGGCCGGCTCCAGCTTGACGCCGATCCCCGGCAGCTCCAGCTCGCCCGTGCGGTACGCGGCGATCGAGCCGCGCCAGGTCTCGATCCGGGCGCCGTCGGCTTCGGCCCCCGCCTCCCAGCCGCCGTCGAGCACGCTGAACGGCCCGAGCTGCGGACCCGGCTGGGTCCGCTCGACCCGCACCCCCGCCGGCAGGCTGACCCGGATCACCAGCTCCAGCCGCTCTCCCACCGTCGCCTCGCGCGGCGTGACCTCGACGGTCACCGCCGCCGGCGCGGGCTCGGCCGCTCCCGCCGGCACGACCAGCGCCAGCAGCGCGACGATCGGCGCCAGGCCTCGCATTTCGATCAACCTCCGGCCATCGCGGCGCGACGCGCCCGCTCGCGGAAGAAGCGCACCAGCGACATGTCGTACGGCTGCCCGGTGTCGAGCTCCAGCAGGTCCACGCCCGCCCCGGTCAGGGTCGCCCGGGTCTCCTCGCGGAAGCGCGTGCACAGCGCGGCGTACGCGTCGCGCACGCGGCGGCTGCCGGCATCGAGCAGGCCGCGGTCTCCGGTCTCGGGGTCCTCGACCGCCACCAGCCCCACCGGCGGAAGCTGCAGCTCGCGCGGATCGGTGACCGAGATCGCCACCACGTCGTGCTTGCGCGCGAACACCCGCAGCGTCCGCTCGTAACCGCTGTCCTGGAAGTCGGAGACGACGAACACCACGGCGCGCTTGGTCACCACGTGCCGCAGGTACTCCAGCGCGCCGGCGATGTCGGTCCCGCGGCCCGCGGGATCGAGGGCCAATACCTCGCGCAGCACCCGCAGCGCGTGCTCGCGGCCCTTGCGCGGCGGGAGGAAGGTCTCGATGCGATCGGTGAACTGGAGCAGCCCGACCCGGTCGTTGTTCCGGATCGCCGAGAAGGCCAGCAGCGCCGAGACCTCGGCGGCCAGCTCGAGCTTCGTAAAATCGCGCGTACCGAAACGCTCCGATCCGCTGGCGTCGATCGCCAGCACCACCGTCAGCTCCCGCTCCTCGGTGAACTTCTTGACGAACGGGTGGCCCATCCGTGCGCTGACGTTCCAGTCGATCGTGCGCACGTCGTCGCCGATCTCGTACTCCCGGACCTCGGCGAACTCCATCCCGCGCCCGCGGAACACGGAGTGGTACGAGCCGGCCAGGCTCTCCTCGACCAGCCGCCGGGTGCGGATCTCCAGCCTGCGCACGCGGCGCAGCACCTCTCTCGGCGTCACGGGACCTCCACGGCGTCGAACACCCGTTGCACCAGCTCGTCGGCCGTGATCGACTCGGCCTCGGCCTCGAAGGACAGGATCAGGCGGTGGCGCAGGATGTCCGGACCCACGGCCTTGACGTCCTCGGGGGTCACGAAGCCGCGACCCTTCAAGAACGCGTGCGCCCGGGCCGCGGCGACGAGGTACAGCGTGGCGCGGGGCGAGGCGCCGTACTGCAGCAGGCCTTCCAGATCGAGCTTGTACTCGCCCGGCCGGCGCGTCGCGTGGACCAGCCGCACCGCGTAGTCCTTGATCCGGTCGTCGACGTAGATCGCGAACATCGCCTCGCGGGCCCGCTCGAGGTCGGCCAGCTCGACGACCGGCGTGGCCACCGGCTCGGTCGGCCCGCTCATGCGGTCCAGGATCTCCCGTTCCTCCTCGGGCGACGGGTAGTCGAGCTTGAGCTTGAGCATGAAGCGATCCACCTGCGCCTCCGGCAGCGGATAGGTGCCCTCCTGCTCGATCGGGTTCTGCGTCGCCAGCACCAGAAACGGGGTCGGCAGGTCGTAGGTCCGGTCGCCGAGCGTGACCTGGCGCTCCTGCATCGCCTCCAGCAGCGCCGACTGCACCTTGGCCGGTGCGCGGTTGACCTCGTCGGCGAGCACGAAGTTGGTGAACAGCGGACCCTTGTGGGGGACGAACGTCCCCTCCTTCTGGTTGTAGATCTGCGTGCCGGTGAGGTCGGCGGGCAACAGGTCGGGAGTGAACTGGATCCGCTGGAACGAGCCGCGCACGGCGGTGGCGAAGGTCCGCACCGCCATCGTCTTGGCCAGCCCGGGAACGCCTTCCAGCAGCAGGTGGCCGCGTGTCAGCAGCCCCACCAGCATGCGTTCCAGCAGGTAGCGCTGTCCCACGATGACCTTGCGCACCTCCCCCAGCAATTGCTCGACCACGCCGGCCTCGCGCTGGACCCGTTCCTGGACGGCCTGCACGTCCTCTGGCATCCGCATTCCTCCACGCCTTCAGGTCAAGGCGTCATGGGTTCTTATCTGTTGCGCACAAAAGGGTTACGTCGAGCCGGCATTCTAGGCCGCGCCCCGGGTGCCGTCAAACGGCCCCCCGGGCATCTACGCCCGACGGCCCGGAAAGTCGTCCGGTGGACCCCGGCCGCGCGGACCCTATATTCCCCGGGGAGACCACCCCCGGAAGCCCGAACCCATGCCACCCCAGACCCACGACCTCCCCACGCCGCCCCCCGAGGACGCGCCGCTGTACTCGGGGATGCGCAAGAAGCTGGCCGCCTGCTTCCTCGGCCTGGCCCAGCTGTACCTGCTGGTCGGGTTGCTGGTGCCGTGGCTCCAGCCCGATCCGCTGTGGCGCGTCGCCCTGACCGCCTCGTGCTATCTGGTGATCGCGCTGGGCGCGGCGTGGATCGTCTCGCACCTGTTGACGCGCCGGCTCAAGGAGCTGGCCCACGCCGCGGCGGTGATCAGCCGGGGTGACCTGACGCGGCGGATCGACACCCGGGGCAACGACGAGGCCGCGCTGCTGGCCCGCTCGTTCCGGACGATGTCGGACAGCCTGCTCAACATCGTCCTGGAGGTCCGGGAGGTCGCCGGCCAGATCAACCGCTCCGCCCTGTCGCTGTCCGACACCGCCGAGCAGATGAACGCGACCACGGACGAGATCGCCTCCACCACGCGACTGATCGCCGAAGGCGCCGACGAGCAGGCCACGCGGGTCGCGGCGACGGCTGCCACCAACCGCAAGCTCGCCCGCTCGATCGACCGCATCGCCGAGCGGGCGCGGGCGGTGTACGAGGCCGCGCGGGCGGCTTCGGAGCGCGCCGCACGCGGCGTCACGGATGCGCGACGGGCGGCCCACGGCATCGCCGCGCTGACCGAGAAGACCGCTTCCGCGATGGCCGCCGTGGAGGGGTTCAGGACCCGCGCGGACGAGATCGGCAACATCGTCTCCTCGATCACCTCGATCTCGCACCAGACGCACCTGCTGGCGATCAACGCCGCCATCGAGGCCGCGCGGGCCGGCGAGGAGGGGCGTGGTTTCGCGGTCGTCGCCGAGGAGGTCAGCCGGCTGTCCGACGAGGTCGGCGGGTTCGCCGGCCGGATCTCGACGATCAGCGAGGAGATCATCCAGGGCTCCCAGGAGGTCTCGGAGGAGATCCGTCGCAGCATCGGCTCGGCGGGCCAGGTGCGCGACGTCGTCGATCGGACCTCCGGCGCGTTCGAGGAGCTGCTCCACGCCGTCCGCGGTACCGCGGAGCGTGCGGGTGAGATCTCGACGTTGACCGGCGAGCAGAAGGTCCTGGCCGAGGAGGTCGTGACGGGCCTCGAGCGCATCTCGGGCATCGCGCGGCGCAACGCGCGCGGCACCGAGGAGGCCTACGACGCGACCGCCCAGCAGACCGACTCGATGCGCGCCATGGCCGGCTCGGCGCACCTGCTGGCCTCGGCCTCCGATCAGCTGCGCGAGCTGATCGCGATCTTCAAGCTCCGCTGAGGGCGCGGTGCGCCCCGACCCCGACGAGCGCGCCCCGGACGAGCGGCAAGACCGTGTGTTGGTGTTGCGGCTGGCCCGCGGGTCCTACGCGATCCGCGAGCGCGACGTGTCGGGAGTGGCGCGGTCGGGAGGGCTGCGACCGGTGCCGCGGTCGCCGCGACCCGTGCTGGGCTTGACCGAGTGGCGCGGGCGTCTGCTGACCGTGATCGATCTGCCGGCGCTCGTCGACGACGCGCCGCTGGGCAGCGCCTCGTGCCTCGTGCGGCTGGCGCCACCACACGACCGGACCGCGTTGATGGTGCCGGGGCCCGTCCGGCTGGAACGGATGGAGAACCTCCGCGACGCCTCCCGATTGGTGTGGCTGGAGCCCGTGGCGTTGCTCGAGCGGCTCGCGACCCGCGGCGCAGCGGAGCGCTGAGTGGAGCTGTCGCGCTACATCGACCTGTTCCTGGACGAGTCGCGGGAACACCTGCGCTCGGCCCGCGATCTCGTGGCGTCGCTGCGGGTCGACCCCGCCGACCTCGAGCCGGTGCGCCGGCTGTTCCACCACGCGCATTCCCTGAAGGGCATGTCCGCGACGATGGGCCTGATGGAGATGGTCGGGCTGAGCCATGCGCTGGAGGACCTGCTCGACGAGCTGCGCGAACGCGCCGTGCGTCCCGACGGAGCGCTCACCGCCACGGTCGCGGAAGCGCTCGATTGCCTCGAGCGCATGCTGTTGCGGCTCGAGCGTGACGGCCGCGCCGAGGACCCGGGCGCGGCGGAGCTCGTCCGGAAGCTCGAGGTCGCGGCGAGCGAGGAGCAGCGCACCCGGCGCCACGGCGCGGCCCGGCACCCGCAGGCGGAGTCGCCCCCGGCCGAGACCCGGCCGCCGGTCGCGGCTTCGTCGCGCTACGCCCTGGAGCTCGAGCTCGACCGCGCCACCATCGCGGGCGCCAGAGATCTCGCGCGGCTGATCGCGGAGCTGGCGCGGCTGGGGCGCGTGGTCCGTTTCACGCCTCCCGGCACGACCGCCGGCGACGGGCCCGGGCGGTTGAGGCTGGTGCTGGAATGTGACGAGGACCGGGCGGAGCTGGAGCGCCGCCTGACCGCCCTGGACGGCGTCCGGGGCGTGGTGCTGAAGCCGGCCCCGCCGGCGATCGAGCCCCGACGAGCGCCGAGATCGTGGGTCCGCGTGCGCGCCGACCTGCTCGACTCCCTGCTCGAGAGCAGCCTCGAGCTGCTCGTCGAGCGGGCCCGCCTCGAGCGCAGCCTCGAGCGCAGCGCCGTTCCCGGCAACGCGCTCGGCCGCGTCGAGCTGTTGCTGCAGCGGCTGCACGGCGACGTGATGGAGCTGCGGCTCGTCCCGTTCGAGTCCGTGACCCGCCGCTTGGCCGGTGGCGTTCGCGACCTGGCCGCCCAGCTCGGCAAACGTGTCCGCCTGCACATCGAGGGCAGCCAGGTCCGCATCGACCGCGGTGTCCTGGACACGCTGCTCGACCCGCTGCTGCACGTGTTGCGCAACGCCGTCGATCACGGCATCGAAACGCCCCGCGAGCGCGCGCGCCGGGGCAAGCCGGAGACCGGCGTCGTGCGCTTGAGGCTGGCCCGGACGACCGACCGGGTCACGATCGTGGTGGATGACGACGGCGCGGGCCTCAGCGCCGAAGGGATCCGCCGCCTCGCCGTGGAACGCGGCGTGCTGACCCGCGAGGCCGCGGCCACGCTGGACGACCAGGCCGCGTTGATGCTGGTCACCCTACCGGGGTTCTCCACGGCCGGGAGCGCCGGCCGGATCTCGGGTCGCGGGGTCGGCATGGACCTGGTGCGTGACCGCGTCGAGTCGCTGGGCGGCCACCTGGCGGTCGAATCGCGGCCCGGCCACGGCACGGCGGTCCGGATGTCGCTGCCGCTGACGTTGTCGCTGGTGCAGGCGCTGATGGTGCGCTGCGCGGGAGACCTGTACGCCCTTCCGGTGGCCATGATCGAGCGCGCGATCGACCTCTCGGCGCAGGCGACGCGCCAGCACGACGGCCGGCTGGTGCTGCGTTACGGCGATGAAGACGTGGAGCTGCATCCCGTGGCCGAGCGGCTGGGGCTGTCGCGGGACTCCGCCGCGCCCGGCGCCTCGTGGGCCCTGCTGGTCGACGCGGGCGGCCGGCGGCGCGCCCTCGTGGTCGACGAGGTGCTCGGCCGCCGGAACCTCGTCGTGCGCCCACTCGGGGCTCCCCTCCAGACGCTGCGCGAGTTCTCCGGAGCCGCCCTGCTGGAGGACGGCTCCGTGACGCTGGTGCTGGATCCGCTGCAGCTCGCTCCCTGACCGCCGGACCGGTTCGCTCAGGAGAGGTGCTTCTCGATCAGCCGCCGGATCTGCTCCTTGGGCGCGGCGCCGATCATCTGATCCACGACGCGGCCGCCCTTGAACAGCATCAGCGTCGGGATGCTGCGCACCCCGAACCGATTGGCCAGGTCGCCGTGCTGATCGACGTCGACCTTGCCGATGGCGGCCGTTCCGGCCAGTTCTTCCGCCAACTCCTCCAGGCTCGGCGCCACCTGGCGGCAGGGCGCGCACCACGAGGCCCAGAAATCCACGAGCACCGGTCCGTTGTTGCGCTGGAGCTGGTCGTCGAAGTTGTCCTCGGTCAGTTCCAGGATCCGCTCGCTCGCCATGCAACCTCCTTGAAAGCGCTGGATCGAGAACGACCGTCGATTATAGCATTGGCGCGTGGACGCCGCGGGGCGAGAGCTCGTGATGAACCGGACCTTCAAAGCGCGTCGCCGCTTCGGCCAGAACTTCCTCGTCGACCGGGGCGCGGCCCGGCGTATCGTCGACGCGCTGGCCCCGCGGCCCGGCGAGCCGGTGCTCGAGATCGGACCGGGAACCGGCGCGCTGACCGCGACGCTCGTCGAACGCGCCGGGCGGATCGCGGCCGTGGAGCTCGACCGCGATCTCGCCGCCGCGCTGGAGCGGCGCTTCCCGGCGGAATCACTGCTGCTGATCCGGGACGACGTGCTGCGGCTGTCGTTGCGCGAGGTTGCCGCAAGGCTCGGCGCCGGCGAGGGGGCGTCGCTGGCCGTGGTGGGCAACCTGCCCTACAACATCTCGAAGCCGGTGGCACAGCTGCTGGTCGCGCAGCGCGCGAACGTCGCTCGCGCGGTGCTGATGTTCCAGCGTGAGGTGGCGCGGCGCCTGACCGCTCGCGCCGGGGCCCGGGACTACGGGCCGCTGGCGGTGCTGGTCGGGCTGGCCTACGAGGTCGCGACGGAGTTCGACGTCGCGCCCGGCGCGTTCCGTCCGCGACCCTCGATCGTATCGACCGTCACGCGCTGGACGCCCCGGCCGGACCGCCGCTGGCTCGACCGCCACGAGGGGGCGCTGCGCGAATGCCTGCGCGCGGCGTTCGCGCACCGGCGGCGGATGCTGCACAACAACCTGCGGCTGGCCCTGGGCGACGAGGCCAGCGCGGACGCGCTGCTCCAGGGCGCCGCGCTGGACGGGACCCTGCGCCCCGGGGCGATCCCGCCCGAGGGTTTCATGCGGCTGGCCGAGCGCTGGCCGGAGCCGGAAGCGACCGCGTCTTGAGCACGCCCAGGCTCACCGCCGCCGTGGCGCTCGCGATCGTGCTGCTCTCGGTGCTGGCCTTCGCACCGTTGCGCGAGTACCGCTTCATCCAGGACGACCATCCGCTGCTTCAG
This sequence comes from Candidatus Polarisedimenticolaceae bacterium, assembly GCA_041629655.1. Classification (GTDB taxonomy): domain Bacteria; phylum Acidobacteriota; class Polarisedimenticolia; order Polarisedimenticolales; family Polarisedimenticolaceae; genus JBFKMV01. The sequence goes on along the minus strand of JBFKMV010000208.1, from coordinate 235 downwards.
CTCAACCCGGTGATCCACCGCGGCGACGCGGGCGAGATCCTGCGCAGCGACTACTGGGGCGGCGTGGGCGGCGGGGACAGGAGCCTCTATCGTCCCGTGACGCTGCTGAGCTTCCTGCCCGAGCGCAACGCCGACGGGCGCGTCGAGCCGGGCCGCGCGCACGTGACCAACATCGCGCTGCACGCGCTGGTCTCGCTGCTGCTGTTCGCGCTGGGGCTGCGGCTGGGCGCCGGAC
>JBFKMV010000207.1:0-8120 GCA_041629655.1 Candidatus Polarisedimenticolaceae bacterium | reverse complement strand
CCGTTCGCGGGCCAGGTCGATCGGGCCGCTGTCGAACTTGGTCACCTGGTCGATCTCGCGGACCAATGCGTTGACCAGGCCGCGGCCGAAGCTGACGATGCCGAAGTCGCCGCCCTGGTCGATCACGTCCTGTGCCGAGGCGGTCACCTTGAGCGAGATTCCGCTGTACGGTCCGTCGTCGGCCGCGGTCAGCACCCGGCCGCTGCCGGTCGCGACGGAGCCGCCGATCGAGCCGGCGACGTCCAGGCCCGTGTCGCTGGCCGGGGTGTCGTCGAATCCGGAGTGCCGACCGTTGCCCGGATCGTTCCGATCGGACGCGACGGTCAGGGTCTGGTCGCTGCCGTACCCGTCTCCAGAAATCCGCAGGGCTCCACCCTCGTCGGACGCCGTGGCGTCGATGTCGTTGGCCACGAACTCCGCGTTGATCTTGGCGACAACGACGTCGATCGTGTCGAACTTCGCCAGACTCACGTTGACCGTGTCGCTGTTGACCGTGATCGTCAGCGTTTCGTCGAACTGCAGGCCGGCGGCTTTGATCGGGGCGCTCCCCAGCAGCGTCGCCCGCTCGGCCGCCTGGGTGATCTCGACCGCGTAGTCGCCGGACAGCGTGCTGGTTGAGGAGCCCAGGAACTGGATCCGGGGATCGGAAGCGCTGCCCGACGACAGAAACACGTCGCCCACGTCGTCGAAGCGGGTCTCGAGCAGTTCGCGCAGCACGCTGGTGTCCAGCGAGGCGCGGCCGGTCTTGCCGTCGAACGAGACGCCGATCGACGACAACGCGCGGATCTCGCCGACCGGGATGCCGGGGACTCCGCCGGTAAACAGGCTCTGCACCTTCTGCTTGATCTGGCGCAGCGTCAGGTCGCCGGCCAGCGGTCCCTGGCTGTCGCGGCTGTCCTGGCTGTTGAAGAAATCCATCAGCTCGTTGTACTGGTCGATCAGCGCATCGACTTCACCGACCACGCCGTCGATGTCGGCCGCCACCTCGACGTTGACCGGCGAGCCGAGATTGGTCTTGAGCAACTCCAGCGTGACGCCCGGGATGACCGTGGAAACGCGGTTGGTCGACGAGCTGACGTTGATCCCGTCGACCGTGAACTGGGCGTCGGCCGCCGCGGTGACCAGGTTCGCGGCCTGATCGAGCGCGAGGTTCGTGGTGTCGGTGATCGCCAGCGCGTTGTCGGCGCCGCTCTCGTCGGCGCGGACCGTCAACAGGTAGTCGGTGCCGTCGAAGATGATCGCCGCCGAAACGCCGGCGTCGGCGGAGTTGATCGCATCGCGAACGGCATTCAGGGTGTTGTTGCCGTTGCTCGCATTGACGTCGATCGTGATCGGGTCGTTGGCGCCGGACTGGATCGTGATCGTGCCGGCGGTGACGAGGTCCTCGTCCGCGGCCGACAGCCCCGCGCTCTTGACCTTGTGGGCCGCCGCGAGCTGGCTGACCTCGACCGCGAACAGGCCGATCTCGGCGCCGGCCGACGGCGAGGCACGCAGCACCGATTCGTCGCCGACGGAGCCGGTCCGGCCGCGGAACGTGCCTTGAAGCGAGATATCACGCAGCGCACCCTCGAACGCGGCGAGCTTCGAGCGCAGCTCGTCGAGCGCCGCCTTGCGCTGGCCGAGCGTACTCTGCCGCGCCTGGAGCTGCTCGATCGGCTTGCGTTCGACGCTCAGGATCGCGTCGATCAGGGCTTTGGTGTCCAGGCCGCTGGCGAGTCCCGAGAAGTTGATCGTGGGCATCGGTGTGGATCACTCCAAGGAGAAGATCGTTCGGGAAACCGGTTTCAGATCACCTCGTCGAACAGAACGCCGAGCATCTCGCGGAAACGGGCGGAGAAAGCGAGAAAGTCTTCGGGCGGGATCTGCCGCACGATCTCTCCGCTTTCCTTTGACTTGACCTTGACCACGACCCGGCCGACTTCATCGTCGAACGAAAACTCGATCGTGCGATCGCCGACGATCACTTCCTGGATCGACTCGTCGAGCCTGGGAGCCGGCTGCTCGGTCTCGACCTTGTCGCGTTGATCGCGGGCCGCGGTTCTGGACGGGCTGTCCTTGCGGACCTCGGTGGCTCCCGCGACGTCGAGAAGACCACCGATGGGGGAGATCGAAGTGCTCATGGGGAACCTCCGAAGCGGGGGGGCCCGAAGGCCCCCCCTTCACCGATAGCCGGCTGCCGTCCGTTACCGGAGCAGCGCCAGCACCGCCTGCGAGCTGGCGTTGGCCTGGGCCAAGGCCGACAGGCCGGTCTGGTTGAGCACCTGGAACTTGCTCAAGCTGACGATCTCCTCGGCCAGGTCCGCGTCGCGGATCTGGCTCTCCGCGGCCGTCAGGTTCTGGGCCTGCACGGTCACGACGTTGATCGTCCCCTCGAGCCGGTTCCGCACGCGGCCGAGCTCGCCCCGGCGGCTCGCCAGGTCGTCGATCGCGTCACGGATGTTGTCCAGCTCGGTCTGCGCGTCGGCCTTGGTCAGCAGCGCCGTCGTCGTGACGGACGTGCCGCTGCCGGTGCCGCTCAGACCGAGGCTGCCGGTGCCGGTGCCCGTCGACTCGAGCGCCGCCGTGGTCAGTGTGATCTTGTTGTTGGCGGCCGTGGCGGAGGCGCCGACCTGCACGTCGTACGTCGCGCCGCCGGTGCCGAACAGCACCTGGCCGTTGAAGTCGACCGTCAGGCTGAGCCGGTTGATCTCCTGGAGGATCTCCTGGTACTCGCCGTTGATGGCGATCTTCTCGGCGCCGCTGTCCTGGCCCGAGGTGTCCGAGGCGGCCTGCTCGGCGAGCGACACGGCCCGCTGCAACAGGCTCGAGATCTCGGAGAGCACGCCGTCCGCGGTCTGCACCACGCTGATGCCGTCGTTGGCATTCCGCACGGCCTGGTTGAGCGCGGCGACGTCCGCGCGCAGACCGTCGGCGATGGCGAGTCCGGAGGCGTCGTCCGACGCGGAGTTGATCCGCAGACCGGACGACAGCCGTTCCAGGGTCTTGCTCAGACCGGCGTTCGACTTGGCGAGCCGGTTGAGGGCGTTGAGCGCCCCGACGTTGTTCAGGACCGAAAAAGTGCTTGCCATCTGAAACTCTCCCTAGTCTTCGAGGCCGCGGCTTCCCTGCCACGGGCGCCGCCACACCGGCGGCTCGTTGAACGTCCCGCGGTCCCCACGACCGCGGTCTGCGAGAAGACGTATCGGACCAGGGGGGCGGAACTTTAATGTTCCACTGCGGGGAGAGCGGGTCGGCGCGCGGACGGGCCCCGCGCGGACGGATCGTGGCAGCGCGTTACGAATCCGTACTCTGGGCCTCCCGGATGGCCTGGCGCTGGAGCTGGTAGATGAACCGGATCAGCCGGTCCTGGTCCCGCGCGTGGATCACCTCGAAACGGAAGCCGTAGGCGTCGGGGACCTCGCCGCGGCGGTGCACGACCTTGACCAGCGCCCGGATCGGCGGCAAGCCCTGTTCGTAGTCGTCCAGCCGCAGCTCGAGGTCCTGGCCGAGATCCAGCAGGGCGCTGGCGACGAGCTGGCCGCCCCCGCCCGAGAGCTGCGTGATCGTCCCGGTGTCCATCGGACCTCCCAGATCGAGCACCCGGGAGCGCAGCAGCACGATCTCGGCGGCGACGTCCAGCAGTGCCTGGGCCAGGATCCCGTCGGTTCCCGCCGCGGTGCTGCTGGCCAGATCGCGCAGCCGCGACTCGTCGGTCGGCGCCCAGACCGAGGGCCGCAGCGCCAGCTGCTGCTCCAGGTCCCGGATCTCGTCGCCGGACACGGAGCGGAAGCGGGCGTGCAGCTCGACGTCGATGCGGGCGAATTCCCTGCGGTTCTTACTCATGGCTCACCTGCGGTAAGCGCCGGCGGCGCGGAAACGGCGGCCAGGCCGGGGTCGCCGGCGGGGTGCGGCTGCTGCTTCTCGGAGAGCATCCGCCGGTCGGCCCGTTCCAGCAGCCCGTCCCCCGAGCCGGCCTCGTCGAGACTCGCCGCACCGATGCTCAGTCCGACGGACAGCGGCCCCGCCGAGGTCGGAAACGCCGCGGCGGCGACGCGCTCGCGCAGGCGCTCGCCGATCGCCCGCGCGGCCTCGATGCCGGTGCGCGGCAGCAGGATCAGGAACTCGTCTCCGCCGATCCTCCCGATCGCGTCCGAGCCGCGCAACGCTGCCGAAAGCAGGTTGGCGACCCCCTGCAGCACCTCGTCACCCACGGGATGTCCGTGCCGGTCGTTGATCTTCTTGAACCGGTCGAGGTCGGTGAACAGCACGCTCAGCGGGACATCGTGGCGGGCCGCCAGGGCCAGCTCGCGCTGGAGCGTGTCCTGGAGTCCGCGGCGGTTGAGCAGCCCGGTCAGCGGATCGGTCGACGTCTGGGCCAGCAGGTGCTCGACCAGCCGCGCCGCGCGGGCCGCGCCGGCGATCAGCCGGGCCGCCTGCGCCAGCGCCTCTCCGTCCACGGGCGCGCCGAACTCGGACCAGCAGGCCAGCACGAGGCTCGGGCCTTCCTCGGCGTCGTTGGCGCCCGGGAGGGCGCACCACCGCGGATCGGTTCGCATCAGGGCCACGCCGCGGGGCGCGTCGGACCAGAAGAACGACTGCGGGCCGCAGGCCCGGCGCAGCAGCCGCGAGAGGTCCTTGGCGCCGACCGCCGCGCTCGACCGCGCGCGATACTCGCGGCGGCCGACGCGCCGGACGATCGCCCAGGATCGCCCGGGATCCTGCGCTTCGAGCGCCTCCAGGGCGACGCGCAGCATCTCGTCCAGCCGGGTCCGTCCGGCCAGCGCGAGCGACAGCCGGACCAGGTCCGGTCCGGACCCCGTCGGGTCCTGCCTGCTGCCGGCGGCCTGGAGCATGCGGTTCACGTCGACGGTCGGACACAGCAAGCGGGGTGCCAGGGGACAAGCCCTTGTCCTGACGGCGGTTGGGGCCGACACGCCGTCGGGATTCCGACGGCCGGCGGGGGAGGGGGGCTGTCGGGGACGGTTTCCCGACGCTTTTCGGGTCTAGCCGGCGGCGGCCTTGGCCCCGGAGTCCAGGTACTCCTGGGTCGCGCCCTTGCCGTCGTGGCCCAGGCGCACCGGCTTGCCCTCCAGCACGGTGTCGATGCGCACCGGCCGGCGCCAGATCCGGACCAGGTTGTGCAACACCTCGCGGGCCCAGTCGAGACGCAGGTCCACGCCCACGTGACGGTGCTTGAGCCGCAGCTCGCTGCGGTTGTCGTGATTGGCGTCGACCAGCTCGACCACCGGCCGGCCGCCGTTGGTGAACTGGAACAGCATCGCCTGCTTGATGTCCCGGAACTCCCGGCTGGACACCGAGGTCTTTCCGGTCTTGGGGTTCTCCTGGCTGACGAACAGGCCCTGTTCCTGGCAGAACTCGGGCGTCAGGAACTCGTCGAGGAACGTGGCGTCGTTGTGCAGCCGCCGCACCTCGAAGATCTTCTCGCGCCCCAGGCCGAGGTCGCGATTCCAGCCGATGCGCTGCGCCATGTCGTCGCAGGCGTCCCATTCGGGACCGAACTGGCCGCGGTTCCAGCGCCGCTCGATGTCCCGGAACAGCTCCAGACCCAGCTTGTACGGGTTCAGCCGTCCCGGGCTCGTGGCGACGGTACCCGAGTGATGGTCCGCGTAGTCCACGACCTCGGCGTCGGTCAGCACGCGCGTGGTCATGATCTTGCTGTGCCAGTAGGAGGCCCAGCCCTCGTTCATCACCTTGGTCTGGCGCTGCGGCAGGAAGTAGTAGCTCTCCTCGTGGATCATCCCCAGCACGTCGCGTTCCCAGTTCTCAAGCCCGGCGTGGGTCAGCAGAAACGCCACCACGTCGCGCTCGGGACGCGCCGGGAAGCGCTTCGCGCGCTTGCGCGCCGCCTCGAGCTTCTTGCGCTGTTGCTCCAGGTACTCGGGCGGGTTGACGTACGAATCCATGTAGGGCTCGGCGGGGAGTCGCGGTACCTCGACCTCGCGGTCGTCCTCCGGCTCCTCGCCGTTTGCGGCCGGCTCGCTGCGGAACACCGCCGTCGGGTCGATCAGGTCCTCCACCGACAGGCAGGCGTCGATGAATTTCTCGACGGTCTCGACGCCGTAGCGTTCCTGGTAGCGGCGGATCCGCGTGGCGTGGTTCGCCATCTCGTCGATCATCTTGCGGTTGGTGTGGGCGAAGAACATGTTGTTCAGGAAGAAGTCGGCGTGCCCGTAGACGTGGGCCATGACCAGCTTCTGGTCCAGCATCGTGTTGCCTTCGAGCAGGTAGGCGTAGGTCGGATCGTTGTTGATCACCATCTCGTAGATCTTCTGCAGGCCGTACTCGTAGCTCTTGGCGAACTGCTGGAAGTCCATGCCGAACCGCCAGTGCGGGTAGCGGGTCGGGAAGCCGCCGTAGGCCGCCAGCGCGTTCATCTGGCGGTAGTCGACCATCTCGAACACCGTGGGGAAGCACGTCAGCCCGAACTCCTGCGCGATCGCCTCGATCTTCTGTTGCGCCCGCGCCAATTCGATCGGCAGCTGCTTCATGCTCACCGGCCCTTGCCCAGAAACGCCTTGATCGAATCCACGATCGCGTTGCGGTTGGGGATGCGCGACAACGAGACCCGCTCGTCGTCGGCCAGTCGCTTGGACAGCGCGTCGTGGAAATCGCCGCTGGTGCCGTAGCTTTCGACCTGTCCGTAGCCGAACAGGTTCAGGCTCGGCAGCAGCCGGCCCTCCAGCATCTCGAGGCACTTGTCGGTGTCCTGGCGGCTGTAGTTCTCGCCGTCGGTGAAGTGGAACAGGTACAGGTTCCAGTCCTCGACCGGAAAGCGCTCGTGCATGATCCGTTCGCACAGCTCGTAGGCCGAGGAGATCACCGTGCCGCCGGACTCGCGAATGCGGAAGAAGGTGTCGCGATCGACTTCCTTGGCGTGCGCGTCGTGGACGATGTAGACGCTGCGCAGGCTCGGATAGTGGCTCTTGATCCAGGCGTCGAGCCAGAAGCTCTCGATGCGCACCAGCTCCTTCTGGTCGGCACCCATCGAGCCCGAGACGTCCATGATGTAGATCGTGACAGCGTTGCTGCGCGGCTGCGGCTTGGCGCGGTAGGTGCGGTACAGGCGGTCGGCGCGGACCAGCGAGACCCGCGGACGCTCGGGGTCGTAGGCGCCCGAGGCGATCAGCCGCCGCAGCGCCCGGCGGTACGAGCGCTTGAAGTGCCGCAGCGACTCGGGGCCGACCGGGGAGACGCCGGTGTAGCGCGGCGACTGGGTCTCGAGCTCCTGCTTGCCCTTGGGTTGGATGCGCGGCAGCTCGAGCGCTTCGCCGAGCAGCTGCGCCAGCTCCTCGACCGTGAACTCGGCCTCGAGGATGTGCCGGCCCGGGTCCTTGCCGGCCTTGCGGCCCTCGCCGCCCTCGCCCTCGCCCTGGCCGACGCCCTTGCCGCCGGTGTCGTGGGCGAAGTGCGGCAGCTCGAGGTGCGGGATCGGGATCGAGACGACCTGCTTGCCCTGTTTGCCGATCAGCTCCTGGCGGCCGAGGTGCTTGCGCAGCTCCTCGCGCACACGCCCGCGCACGATGCGCCGGAACCGGTTCACGTCGGACTGGATTCGGAACATGCCGCCTCACCTCGACGGGCTGGCTGCCGCCGCGTCGCCGGTTGGCCGGTGATAGCGGCTGGTTTCTAGTCGCCCGGCGGCGTCAACTCTCCTTGACGTCGCCGCGCGCGAAGATGCTGGCCACGAACTGCAGCACGTCCGTCGCGCTGGCCTCATTGTATCCGTAGTCGCGGATCAGCCGGGCCTTGACGATGTCGATCTTCTCCTGCGTCTCCTGATCCACGACGCTCGAGACCAGGCTGGTCAGCTTTATCGAGTCCTTCTGGTCCTCGAACAGCTTCAGCTCCAGCGCCTTGTGCAGCCGCTCGTTGGTGCGGTAGTCGAACTTCTTGCCCTCGAGCGACAGCGCGCCGATGTAGTTCATGATCTCGCGCCGGAAGTCGTCCTTGCGGCTCTCGGGGATGTCGATCTTCTCCTCGATCGAGCGCATCAGCCGCTCGTCGGGCTCCTCGTCCTGCCCGGTGTACGGGTTGCGGACCTTCTCCTTCTGGGTGTAGGCCTTGACGTTGTCCACGTAGTTGGCGCACAACCGCGAGATCGCGGCCTCGTCGGCGGCGAT
>JBFKMV010000206.1:0-8187 GCA_041629655.1 Candidatus Polarisedimenticolaceae bacterium | reverse complement strand
GGCCACGGCCTGCCGGAGCTGCTCGCGCGCGCGGCGGCGCGAGAGAGCGGCGCGACGGTGTTCGGCTACCAGGTCAGGGACCCCGAGCGCTACGGCGTGGTCGAGCTGGACGCCGACGGAAGGGCCGTGCGCCTGGAGGAGAAGCCCAAGCACCCACGCTCGCACTGGGCGGTGACCGGGCTCTACTTCTACGACAACCGGGTACTCGAGATCGCGGCCGGCCTGCGCCCCTCGGCCCGCGGCGAGCTGGAGATCACCGACGTCAACCGCGCCTACCTCGACCGCGGCGAGCTGGCCGTCGAGCTGCTGGGCCGCGGCTTCGCCTGGCTCGACACCGGGACCCACGGCTCGCTGCTCCAGGCCTCGAACTACGTGCAGACGCTGGAGGAGCGCCAGGGCCTGATGGTCGCCTGTATCGAGGAGGTGGCCTACAAGATGGGCTTCATCGACGCCTCGCGGCTGCGCGAGCTGGGCCAGGGCATGCGCCAGAACTCCTACGGCCGCTACCTCTTGGAGCTGCTGGAGGAACAGTCCTGAAAGGGATGAAGAAGATGCCCTCGATGCGGGCGGTGATGACGCCGTTCCCGTACTCGATCGAGTCCGCCCGGACCGTGGGCGACGCGCGGCGGATGATGAAGCGCCACGACATCCGCCACCTGCCCGTGGTCGACGCCGCGGGCAAGCTGGTCGGCGTGCTGACCGCGCGCGACGTCGAGCGTGCGGGCTCCGAGGAGAAGCTCGTCGGCGACGCCTGCGGCATGGAGGCCTACCGGGTCGAGTCCACCGAGCGGCTGGACGGCGTGCTGCGCGAGATGGCCCGGCGGCACATCGGCGCCGTGCTGGTGACCAAGGAGGGGCGGCTGGCCGGGATCTTCACCCACGCCGACGCCTGCCGCTGGTTCGCCGAGCTGCTGAAGAGCGTGTTTCCGCGCCCCGACGGCGAGGACGCGGCCTGAGCCGCGGCCGCCGCCGGACCCGCCTCACACGTCGAGCGACTTGAGGAAGGCCAGGTTGCCTTCGGTCTGCTGCAGCTTGCCCACCAGCAGCTGCATCGCCTCGGCCGGCTTCAGACGCGCCAGCGCGCGCCGCAGCAGCGTGACCTTCTGGAACTCCTCCTCGGTGTACAAGAGCTCCTCGCGACGCGTACCGCTCTGCGAGATGTCGATCGAGGGGAAGATCCGGCGCTCGAACAGTATGCGGTCCATCACGATCTCGGTGTTGCCGGTGCCCTTGAACTCCTGGAAGATCACCTCGTCCATGCGCGAACCGGTGTCGACCAGCGCCGTGCCGATCACGGTCAGCGAGCCGCCGCCCTCGACGTTGCGCGCGGCGCCGAAGAAGCGACGCGGCTTCTCCATCGTGCGCGAGTCGACGCCGCCGCTGAGCACGCGGCCCGAGCCGCGCTGCTCGGTGTTGTAGGCCCGCGCGAGGCGCGTGATCGAGTCCAGCAGCACGATCACGTCGCGCCCGCTCTCGACCAGCCGCCGCGCGCGGTCGTTGACGATCTCGGCCACGTGGACGTGGTTCTTGGCCAGCTCGTCCGACGAGGAGGCGATCACCTCGCCGCGCACGGTGCGCCGCATGTCGGTGACCTCCTCGGGCCGCTCGTCGATCAGCAGCACGATCAGGTGGATCTCGGGGTGGTTGGCGGTGATCGCCGCGGCGATCTTCTGCAGCAGCACCGTCTTGCCGGCCTTGGGCGGGGCGACGATCAGGCAGCGCTGCCCCTTGCCGATCGGCGTGATCAGGTCCACGACGCGCATCGAGATCTCGGCGGGCTCGGTCTCCAGGCGGATCCGGTCGCGCGGCGTGTCCGCGACGAGGTCCTTGAACGGCGCGGCCGGCTTCCACGCGCCGCCCTCCGCGCCGTTGATCTTGTCGATGCCCTCCAACCACGGCGCCTCGCCCTCGCGCGGCGGCGGCACGGCCAGACCCTCGATCTCGAGACCGGTGTCCAGCGCCCGGTCGCGAATCAGCTCCGCCGGGACGAAGGGATCGGCGGGGTCGGGGTTGTAGTCGTACTTCGCCGAGCGGAGGAACCCGTGGCCCTGGGGCGTGAGGTCCAGCACCCCGTGCACGGACAGGGTCGCCTCGCCCTGCGGCCGGCGGCGGCCCCCCTGCTGGCCCCCGGGCGACTGCGGCCGGTTGGGGCGGCCGCTGCGTCCGCGACCCCGGCCGCGCCCGCGGCCGCGCCCGCGGCGGCGGCGCCCCCCGGATCCGCTGGACCCGCTGTTTCCCCCACCACGGTTACCGATCAGTGCCATGTTTCTTTCCGGGCCGTCGTCGCGCGGTCGCAGGCGAACCGGGGTCCGGCCCGCCGGGGCGCGTTACGGCTGGTCGTACGGGACGCGAGCCGCCAGGCACTCGTCGAACAGCCGCAGCAGGGACTCCGGGGTATGCCGGTCGAGCGGCAGCGGCTGTCCGGGCCGCTTGATCGCCAGGATCCCGAAATCGATGCGGTCGACGACGTTGAACAGGTGGCGGCGGCTCCATTCCCTGGTCTCGGGTGGCTCGTTCGCGAACTCTTCCATGTAGTGGAACCGGTGCGTCACCTTGCGGAACAGCACGTCGTTCGGCTCGACGGCCGAGCCCTTGAGCCGCTCGGGATCGAAGAAGTCGAACGAGTGCTCGTTGAAGTTCTGCCGGTGGTACGGGTTCACCAGGTTGTACTCCGTCAGGGTCACGTACGGGACCCCGACGAGCAAGGGGCAACCGTGCCGCAGCACGCGGTGGATCTCGGCCAACGCGAACAGGTACCGTTCGAGGTGCTCCAGTGCATGATACGTGAAGACCAGCTCGACGCTGTCGTCTTGGAACGGAAGCGGCTCCCGGTTCAGGTCGAGACTGACGTCGGCGCGGGGCGAAAGATCGACGTTGGTGAAACCCGGGATGTGGGTCCTACCCGCCCCGATGTTGAGCCTGGTCGCCTCGTTGCCTCCCATCCGTGTGCGTTGACCCCCCGGGACCGTCGCGGGCCTTCATCCTATACCAGATCGGCGGCGGCCACGACGTCGGGACGGAACGGGCCTCAGCTCGCCGGGTCCGGCTCCGCGGCCGGGGTCAGCCGGGCCCGCCACTCCGCCGCCTGCCGCGAGTCGCCGCGTCGCTCGTAGAGCCGGACCAACAGCGCGATCACCTCCTGGGTCTCGTCGTCGTCGTCGCCGTAGCGGGCGTGGTGCAGGCGGTAGGCCTCGCGGGCCAGCCGCTCGGCATCGGCCAGCCGCCCCTGCTGCAGCTGCACGTCGGCCAGCTCCCGCGTCGCCAGCAACGTGTAGGGATGGTCCTCGCCCATCACCTCGAAAAAGCCGCTCCGGGCCTCGGCGACCAGCGGCTCGGCGTCGTCGGGGCGGCCCATCTCGTTGTACAGCGACCCCAGGTTGAACACGCTGATCAACGTCCGCGGGTGCTTGTTGCCCTGCTCGGCGCGTCGCGCCGCGAGCCCGCGGATGTACAGCGGCTCCGCCTTCTCGAACCGTCCGGTCTGCTTGTACAGCTCGGCCAGGTTGTTCCCGGTGGAGATCGTGGACGGGTCGTCGGGACCCAGCACCCGGGTCCGTCCGGCCAGGATCTCCTCCAGCAGCGGCTCGGCCTCGTCGTACTCCTGCTGGGCCAGGGCGGCCGCGGCCACGTTCTGCATCGTGGTCAGCGTGTCGGGATGGTCCGAGCCCAGCGTGCGGCGGTGGACCTCCAGCACCTCGCGCCAGATCGCCGCGGCCTCGTCGAGACGCCGCTGCTGGAAGTAGTTCACGGCGACCATGTTGAGGATCCTGAGCGTGTCGGGGTGGTCGGTGCCGAGCTTGCGGCGCCGGATCTCGAGCGTGCGCAACAGGTGCGGCTCGGCCCGGTCGTAGTGCCCGAGGTGGTTGTAGGTCGTGCCGACCGTGGCGCGCACCGAGGCCTCGACGTCGGGCTGGTCCCCGAACTTGTCCAGCACGGTGGTCGCGGCCTCGTCGAGCACCTCGCGCACCGTGACCTCGCGCCCCTGGGCCTTGGTCGGATCGACCGAGGTCAGGATGTCGCCGAGGAAGCTGCTGATCGCGGTGGCGCGGGTCGCCTCGGCCGTGGCGCGCACGAAGCCGACCGCGGTGCCGATCATGCCGCCGATCAGGGCCAGCGTCACCGCGATGCCGGCGCCGACGCCGATGCGGTTGCGGCTGACGAACTTCTTGACGCGGTAGGCGGTGCTGGGCGGGCGCGCCCGCACCGGCTCGTTGTCGAGGAAGCGCTGGATGTCGAGCGCGAAGGCGTTGGCCGTCTGGTAGCGCCGGTCGCGGTCCTTCTCCAGCGCCATCATCACGATCCAGTCCAGATCGCCCTTGAGCTGGCGGACCAGCGTGGCCGGCTCGGTGCGGCGGCGCTTGGCGATGTCGGTGGTGCGCTCCCCCAGCGTGGTCAGGCGCGTGCTCGGCCGGGGGGGCGCCTGCTCCTTGATCATCTTCTGCATCTTCAGGAAGCCGCCCGCGCGCAGCGCCTTCCCGTCGAACGGCAGATCGCCGGCCAGCAGCTCGTACAGCACGACCCCGAGCGCGTAGATGTCGGTGCGGGTGTCGACGTCGACCGTGAACAGGTCCGCCTGCTCGGGGCTCATGTACTCGGGCGTCCCCAGCAGCTGCCCGAGCGTCGTCTGCATGCCCTCCTCGTCCGAGGTTCCCTCGGTCGCCTTGGCGATGCCGAAGTCGATGATCTTCGGCAGCGCCCCGCCCTCGGCCTCCATGACCAGGATGTTGGAGGGCTTGAGGTCGCGGTGGATCACGCCCTTCTGGTGCGCGTGCTGCACCGACTGGCAGACGTCGATGAACAGCTTCAGGCGGTCGCGGGTGGGCAGGTCCTTGCGGTCGCAGTAGTCGACGATCGGTACGCCCTGGACGTACTCCATCACGAAGAACGGCCGGCCGCGCTCGGTGACCCCGGCGTCGAAGACCCGGGCGATGCCGGGGTGGTCCATCACCGCCAGCGCCTGGCGCTCGGCCTCGAAGCGGGCCACGACCTCCTTGGTGTCCATGCCCAGCCGGATCACCTTGAGCGCCACGTTCCGGCGCACCGGCTCGGTCTGCTCGGCCTTGTAGACGACGCCCATGCCGCCCTCGCCGAGCACCTCGAGCAAGGTGTAGTTGCGGATCACCGTGCCGGGCTTGTCGTCTTCGCCGGCGGCGCCGGCGGTCGCGGCGGCACCGCTGCCCGTGGTGATCACGGTCGGGTCGAGGTCCGGGGAGGTCGTGAACTCCGTCGCGTCGGGGTCCGCGGCGGGGGTGAACTCGGTCGGGGTCAGATCGTCGTCGTCGACCGCACCCGCACCCGGGTCGCGCGGGGTGAACTCCGTCGGCTGCAGGTCGTCCCCGTCGTCGTTGTCGTCCGGCCGCGCGGACTCGGTCGGTTTCTGGTCGTTGCTGCGACCGCCGTCCTCAGTCAATCGACTCTCCCCCGAGGAGTATCTGGACCCCCGTGATTATACTGGAGGGCATGGGAGCTGACACCGTTTACGTCGACCCGATCGAGCTTGAGGGGCGGGATTCCTGAGCCGCCGTGCCGCCTGGTCCGCCGCGGTGCAGTCCCCCGGGCCGCTGCTGCTCGTCGCGACCGCCGCGCTGCTGTGCCTGATCTGGGGCACCACGTGGGCCGCGATCCGGATCGGGCTGGCCGGAATTCCTCCGTTCACCGGAGTCGCGCTGCGTTTCGGCATCGCCTCGGCCGTCCTGTTCGCGTACGCCCGGGCGGCCGGGGTGCGGCTCGGGTCGGGCCGCCGCGAGCGCGTGCTGTGGCTGGTCAACGGGCTGTTCGCGTTCACGATCTCTTACGGCGTGGTCTACTGGGCCGAGCAATGGGTCCCCTCGGGGCTGAGCTCGGTGCTGTTCGCCACGTACCCGCTGCTCGTCGCGATCATGTCCCACTTCGTGTTGCCGGGAGAACGCCTGTCCTGGGCCGCGGTGACCGGGATCGCGCTGGGCTTCGGCGGCGTGGCGGTGATCTTCTCCGCCGATTTCGCGCTGCTCGGCGGCCGGCAGGTGCTGATCGGCTCGCTGGTGCTGCTGCTGTCGCCGCTGGCCGCGGGCGCGGCGACCGTGGTGGTCAAGCGCCTCGGCGCGGGAGTCCACCCGCTGTCGCTGACCGCGGTACCGATGGGTTTGACGGCCGTCGTGATGGGGGCGCTGGCCCTGGCGGTCGAGCGCGACCGGCCGGTCGTGTTCGATACGGTGTCGGTCTCGGCGCTCGTGTACCTGTCGCTGTTCGGCTCGGCGATCACGTTCACGCTGTACTACTGGCTGCTGTCGCACGTGGCCGCGACCCGCGTGGCGCTGATCGCCTACGTGATCCCGATCGTAGCCGTGTTCGTCGGCTCGGTGTTCCTGGACGAGCCGTTGACGCCGCGGATCCTCGCCGGAACGGCGCTGGTCGTGCTGGGCGTCGCGCTGACGGTCCAGCTCCACGGCCGGCGTCTGGCTAGAGGCGTCCGTGGCGGATGATCGACCACAGCAGCCCCAGGCCGAGCACGCCCGACAGCAGATAGCCGAGGATGCCCAGGATCGGCAACCCGCGCCACTTGGGCGGGATGTCGCCCAGCGCCAGTAACGACGACGCGATCAGGATCGCCGCCAGCACGATCCCGAACGTGAGCCGGTTGGTCGCCAGCTCGTGGGTGTGCAGCGCCGGCTCCAGGCCCTGGTGCTCGAACTCGACGCGCAGCCGGCCGCGGCGCAGCTTGTCCATGATCTGGCGCAGCTCGCCGGGGATGTCCCGCAGCAGGCGCGCCATGTCGAGGGTCGAGACCCAGGTCTCGGCGGCCAGCCGTCGCGGCGACAGCCGTTCGCGCGCCAGACGTTCCAGCACCGGTCGCGCACTGGCCGAGATGTCGAACTCCGGGTCGAGCGTTTGCGCCAGCGACTCCAGCGTCCCCAGCGCCTTGAACACCAGGAACAGTCCCGGGCTGATGCGCAGCTCGTGGCCGGCCGCGATCTCCATCAACCGCACGACCATCCGCCCGATCTGCAGCTCGCCCAGCGGCCGGTCCATGTACCAGTCCAGCACCTCGGCCACGTCGGCCTCGATCAGGTGCCGGTCGGGCGGTTCCTCCGAGACGGTCAGCTCGAGGAACGTATCCGTGACCGATTCCTCGTCGCGCTCGACCATCGCCTGGAGCAATTGCGCGGTCAGGTAACGCGTGCGCCGGTCGAGACGCCCGACCTGGCCGAGATCGATGAAGCCGACCACGTTGCCGGGGGTGATCGCCAGCACGTTGCCCGGGTGGGGATCGGAGTGGAAGAACCCGTGCAGGAAGATCTGCGACAGCACGGCCTCGGTGCCGTTGCGGGCCAGCTGCTGCGGGTCGAATCCCTCGGCGACCAGCCGCGAGCGGTCGGAGACCTTGAACCCGCTGAGCCGCTCCATCACCAGCACGCGCCGGGTCGTCCACTCGCGGTACACGCGGGGCACCCGCACCGTTTCCGAGTCCTCGAACATCCGGGCGAAGCGGCGCAGGTGCGCGGCCTCGATCGTGTAATCCAGCTCCTTCTCCAGCGCGCGCTTGAACTCGTCCACGATCGCGCTGGGGCGCTGGAGCTCCAGCGCCTCCACGCCGCGCTCGACCAGCCGCGACAGGTCCTCCAGGATCTCGAGATCGGTCTCGACCGTGTCCTCGATCCTGGGCCGCTGGACCTTGACCGCGACCTCGCTGCCGTCGGCCGCGAGCACCGCGGTGTGAACCTGCCCCAGCGACGCCGCCGCGATCGGCTCGGTGTCGAACGTGCGGAACACCTGCTCGATCGGACGGCCCAGCTCCTTCTCGACGATCCGGCGCGCCTCGTCGCCGTCGAACGGCGGCGCCGACTCCTGGAGCTTCACGAGCTCCTGCACGATGTCCAGCGGAACCAGGTCGGGCCGGGTCGACAGCAGCTGTCCGAGCTTGACGAAGGTCGGCCCCAGCTCCTCCAGGGCCAGCCGGATCCGCTCGGCGCGGCTGCGGCCCGCGGCGCGGGACGGCTCGACGTGCAACGCACGGCGGCCGAGCCGCAGGTAGCGCTCGATGCGCAGCTGCTGGAACACCTGGCCGAAGCCGTACCGGACCAGCACCGTCACGATCTGCCGGTAACGGCCGATGTGGCGCGCGGTGCGCGAGAGCTTGCCGAATCTCTGGAACATCGACCGTCATGCTACACGAGGGTGGCCGCAGATCGCCCGCGGAGCCGTCCTTTT
>JBFKMV010000205.1:0-8201 GCA_041629655.1 Candidatus Polarisedimenticolaceae bacterium | reverse complement strand
GATGCCGGTCCAGAACGCCGGCACGGCGAAGACCCGGGAATCGGGTTGGAGATCGGCGCTGCGCACCTCGATGTAGGCGTACGAACGGACCTCGGTGAACAGCGACGACAGATGGAGCTCCCAGTCCTCGGGCTTCAGCGCGTCGCACCCGCGCAGCTCGAGCAGCTTCGCGAACGGTACGCCTCCCGCGGGCACCAGGCCGCGCGAGCGGTAGCGGAACATGCTCGGCACGTTGCAGATCCAATCGACCCAGGCGTCGATGCCGAAGCCGGGCTCGAACACCACCGCGGGCAGGCCGCAACGGTCGGGCTCGGTCTCGCGCCAGATGTGCTGCCGGAACGACCGGTAACCGCTGGGCTTGCCGTCGACGCGCTCGGAGTTGGCGAACAGCGCGACCGCGATCGGGGCCAGCAGCGCCCCGGCCCTGAACTTCCTCGCCCAGTCCTCCGCCGACTCGAAATCGAAGGCGCACTGGATGCTCGCGGTTTGCGTCATCATGCGGTGGGCCAGCCGCCCGCGCGCGCCCATGTAGGGACGCATGATCTTGTAGCGCGCCTTGGGCATCCAGCGCATCGCCTCCACCGGGTGCTCGGGATCGACCGCCACGTCGAGGAACCGCACACCGAGCGCCTGTCCGGCCTCGCGCAGCGCGTCGAGATGCCGGTCCAGCGCGCCCCGCAGCTCGTCCAGCGTTCGCGCCGGGCGCGACGACCACTCGAGCTGGCCTCCCGGTTCGAGCGACAACGTGCCCCAATCGCCGTGGACGCCGATCAGGTGATCGCCCTCGTAGACCGGTTGTCCGCCGTTGTGCCGCCACAGGTATTCGAGCACCCCCCGGACCGAGGGGTCGCTCCCGGAATAGGGCAGGGGTGCGCCCGTCGCCGCCGCGCGACCGAGCTTCTCCAGCTCCATGCCGATCAGCCACTTGCCGCGCGGCTTGAAGGCGCCGGCGAAGTAGCCGCGCATCACCTCGCGCGTCAACGGTGTCGGTTCGACGATCGCCATCGCCCGCGCATTGTACTCCGGGGCGGGGCGCGATTCCGGCGATGGTCTAGACTGGCCGCATGCAACCGGGCTTGCATCACCAGCGACTTCGCGGGCTCGACGCGCCGCGCGGCGGCGAGGTCCGGGAGCTCGCGATCGGCGACTGGCGGATCCGGCTGTCCGGTCTGGACGGCGCGCTGGCCGCCTGCCTCGACCGGCGCTGGGCCGGGTTCCTGGCGGGGGGCGGCGCGGCTCCGTCGGTGGAGCTCGAGACGCGGCGTGCCGGGCGGCCCTGGATGGCGCCGCGGCCCGGCGAGCCCTATCGCATCGAGTGCGGTCTCGACGGCGGGGTCCCCGTGGTGTGGTCCTACAACTTCGCCGCGGCTCCGGTCGACGGCGCGCGCTGGCGCGCGGGTCTGGCGGACTCCGGCGACGAGCCCGTGGAACGCGCGCTGGAGAACCTGGTCCGCTACATGGTCGCCCGGCTGGCGGTGCTCGAGGGCGGCTTCGCGCTCCACGGGGCGGGCGTGCTGCGCGACGGCCGCGCGCACGTGTTCGCCGGCGGTTCGGGGTCGGGCAAGTCCACGGCCGTGGCGTTGTCCACCGAGGCGCGGTCGCTGGGAGACGACTTCGCCGTGGTCGTGCCGCTGACGGACGGCGTGTGGGTGACGACCGCCGTGCCGTTCGACAATCGCGAGCGGGCCCCGGTCGATCCGCCGCGGGGCTGGCTTCCGCTGGCCGGCGTGTGGCGGCTGCACCAGTCGACGCGCGCGCGCGTCGAGCATCCGCCGGCGTTCTTGGCGCGGGCGTCGCTGACGGCCTGCGTGGCGTTCGCCTGGGCGCTGCCCGACCTGGCGGACGACTGGCTGCGGCAGGTCGAGCGATTCGTGGCGACGGGGTTGTACGCCCACCTGCATTTCCGGCGGGCGCCCGACTTCTGGCAGCGGATCGACGAGGTCCAGAGACCGGTTTGACTCCGGCGCGTCTCGTCGGGTTATTCTCTGACGGACGGGCTCGGGTCACGAAGCGGGGGAGGCATGGGCGAGAAGGCGCTACGCACGGCCGACGGCGAGCAACGCCGGTCCTTCATGCGACGCCTGTTGCGCGACCTGCAGGCCCTGGAGCGGCTGATCGAGGAGGGCGGCATCGAGCGCGGCATCCGGCGCGTCGGCGCCGAGCAGGAGCTGTTCCTCGTCGACCCCGGCTGGCGGCCGGCCCCGCTGGCGCTGGACCTGCTGGAGCGGATGCAGGATCCCTGCTTCACCACCGAGCTGGGGCTGTTCAACCTCGAGCTCAACCTGTCCCCGTGCGTGTTCGGCGGAGACTGCCTGTCGCGGATCGAGCGGGAGCTGAACTCCAAGCTGGCCCGGCTGCGCGAGGTGGCGCGCGAGCTGGACTGCGAGATCGTATTGACCGGCATCCTGCCCACGATGCGCAAGAGCGACCTGGGGCTGGAGAACATGACGCCGCTGCCGCGCTACCGGGCGCTGAACAAGGCGATGAGCGACCTGCGCGGCGGGGCCTACGAGTTCCACATCAAGGGGCTCGACGAGCTGTTGATCAAGCACGACTCGGTGATGCTGGAATCGTGCAACGCCAGCTTCCAGGTGCACTTCCAGGTCAGCGCCGAGGAGTTCCCGAACCTCTACAACATCGCCCAAGTGGCGGCGGCGCCGATCCTCGCCGCGGCGACCAACTCGCCGCTGCTGTTCGGCCGGCAGCTGTGGCGCGAGACCCGGATCGCGCTGTTCCAGCAGGCGATCGACACGCGCAGCTCGATCGGCCATCTGCGGGACCGCAGCCCGCGCGTCACCTTCGGCACGCAGTGGGTCCGGAACTCCGTGGTCGAGCTGTTCCAGGAGGACATCGCGCGCTTCCGGGCGCTGGTCTCCTCGGACGTCGAGGAGGACTCGCTGGCCGCGGTGGAGCGCGGCGAGGTGCCGGGCCTCAAGGCGCTGTGCCTGCACAACGGGACGGTCTACCGCTGGAACCGGGCCTGCTACGGGCTGACGGACGGCAAGCCGCACCTGCGCATCGAGAACCGCGTGCTGCCGTCGGGTCCGACGGTCGTCGACCAGGTGGCCAACGCGGCGTTCTGGTTCGGGGTGATCAGCGCGCTGTCCGACAAGCACCAGGACATCACCGGGGTGATCGAGTTTGCCGACGCCAAGATGAACTTCACCGCGGCGGCGCGGCAGGGGCTGGGCGCCCACCTGACCTGGTTCCACGGCGAGACGCTGCCCGCGATCGGCCTGATCTGCGACCGGCTGCTGCCGTTGGCGGCCGACGCGCTCAAGCGCCGCGGGGTCGACGCCGCGGACGTGGACCGGCTGCTGGGGATCATCGAGCGCCGGGTCGGGTCGCACCGCACCGGCTCGCAGTGGCTGGTCCAGTCCCTGGCGATGATGCGCGGGCAGGGCAACCGCAGCGAACAGCTGAGCGCCCTGACCGCCGCCACCGTCGAGCGCCAAAAAGGGAACCTCCCGGTCCACGAATGGGAGCCGGCCCGGCTGGAAGAAGCCGGCGGCTGGACCCATACTTTCCTGCGTGTCGAGCAGTACATGACCACGGACCTGTTCACGGTCCACGAGGACGAGCCGCTCGACCTGGTGGCGAGCCTGATGGAGTGGGAGCGGATCCGGCACGTGCCCGTGGAGGACCACCAGCACCGGCTGGTCGGGTTGATCTCCTACCGCGCGCTGCTGCGGTTGCTGGCGCGGGGTCGGCTGCACAAGGACGGACACCACATCGCGGTCACCGAGGTGATGAAGCGCAACCCGGTCACGATCTCCCCGGAGGCCTCGACCCTTGAAGCGATCGAGCTGATGCGTCAACATAGGATCGGCAGCTTGCCCGTGGTGAAGGACGGTCGGCTCGTGGGCATCATCACCGAACGGGACTTCATGGACGTGTCGGCCGAGCTGCTCAAGCAAAAACTGGAAGAGTGAAGGGCCTGGATGGAGCGTGACGGGGCGGGCCTGCTGGAGGCCCCGACAACACACCAGCGTATCCTCGGCCGCTACGGCGGCGAGCTCGCCGGGCCGACGCTGATCGCCCTGGGCGGGATCCACGGCAACGAGCCTTCGGGGATTCGGGCAGCAACGCGGCTGCTGGAGCGGCTGGGCGCCGACGCGCCGCGGCTGCGCGGCCGGCTGGTCGTGCTGGCCGGCAACCTGCAGGCGCTCCAGCGGGGCTGCCGGTTCCTGCGCAAGGACCTCAACCGGCAGTGGACGACGGACAAGGTGGCCGCGCTGCGCGCCGCCGCGTCGCCCGAGGAGCCCGAGGACGCCGAGCAGCTCGAGCTGCTGCACACCCTGGAGCGGGAGATCGCCGCCGCGGCGGGGCCGGTGTACTTCCTCGACCTGCACACCAGCTCCGCCGACGGCCCGCCGTTTCTGACCATCGGCGACACGCTGCGTAACCGCGCCTTCGCGATGAACCTGCCCTGTCCGTTGATCCTGGGGCTCGAGGAGCAGGTCGACGGCGCGCTGCTGGAGTACCTGAACAACCTCGGTCACGTGACGCTCGGCGTCGAGGCCGGGCGGCACGACCTGGAGCAGTCGGCGGTGCACCACGAGGCGGTGCTGTGGCTGGCCCTGGTCGCCGCCGGGATGCTCGAGCGCGCCGACGTCCCCGACGCCGAGCGCTGGGAGCGCATCCTGTCCGAGTCGACGGCCGGGATCCCGCGGGTGATCGAGGTGCGCCACCGCCACCCGGTCCGCCACGGCGACGGGTTCCGGATGGAGCCCGGCTTCACCAACTTCCAGGCGGTCACCAAGGGACAGCGGCTGGCCCACGACCGGGGCGGGCCGATCACGGCGCGCGAGGACGGGCTGATCCTGCTCCCGCTGTACCAGGGGCTGGGCGACGACGGCTTCTTCCTCGGCCGCCGGGTGCCGGTGTTCTGGATGCGCGTCTCGCGCGCGCTGCGCGGGCTGCGTCTCGACCGCCTGATGCACCTGCTGCCCGGCGTGACGCGGCACCGCGAGCTGCCGCGGACGCTGGTCGTCAACACCCGCATCGCCCGCTTCTTCCCGCTGCAGGTGTTCCACCTGCTGGGCTACCGCAAGCGCCGCCAGATCGGCACCACGCTGCTGGTGACGCGGCGGCGCTTCGACATCGAGGGGCCGGAGAACTGACCCCGGCCGCCTGCTAGAATCGGCGGTTGATGCGATTCCCACTCCTGACGCTGCTCGCCGCCGCGGCACTGCTCGTGCCGACGGCGGTTTCCGCCGCGGACGCCGAGCGCCCCAACATCGTGCTGCTGATCTCCGACGACGACGACTACGAGCACTTCGGCTTCATGGGCGACCCGGTCGCCCACACCCCGACGCTGGACCGCCTGGCCGCGGCGGGGACGGTGTTCACCACGGCCCACGTGCCGGCGCCGCTGTGCCGGCCGGTGCTGGCCAGCATGCTCAGCGGCAAGCTGCCGCACCAGCACGGCATCTACGCCAACTACCTCGAGCAGGGCGGGATCGGCCGCGACACGATCAAGCTCGACCCCGCGGGCTCGCTGGCCAACCGGCTCAAGGACGCGGGCTACGCGACCTACGCCACGGCCAAGTACTGGGAGGGCGACGCGCGGGCGATGGGCTTCACCCACGGCACGGTGTCGGTGACGTTCGCGGGCTTCAGCGGCTTCGTGCGCCACGGCCAGCACGAGCTGTTCCGCTTCATCGACGAGCAGCACGAGGCGGGCCGGCCGATGTTCATCTGGTGGGCGCCGCTGCTGCCGCACACGCCGCACGACCCGCCGCCGCGGTACTACGACCGCTTCGCGGAGCGCGAGATTCCGATCCCGCCGTACTACACGGGCGATCCGGCGCCGTACGTGGAGACGCTGCGCAAGTTCTACGCCATGGGCTCGTGGTTCGACGCCGGCGTGGCCGAGCTGATCGACAAGCTCGAGCAGAGCGGCGAGCTGGAGAACACGCTGTTCCTGTTCTTCGTCGACAACGGCTACGCCTACGGGCTGCCGTCCAAGAACACGCCGACCGAGAAGGGACTGCGCACGCCCATGATCGCGAGCTGGCCGGGCCGCGTACCGGCCGGCAAGCGCGTCGACGGGCTGGCCTACGCGCTGGACCTCTACGCCACGGTCCTGGACTACGCCGGGATCGACCCGCCGCGCGACATCGCCAGCCGCTCGCTGCGGCCGCGGATCGAGAAACGCTCCGCCAAGGGCCCGCGGGCGCTCCACGGCGCGGTGTTCGCCCACGCGCCGGCGAGCTGGCCGGGCGACCCCGAGGTCCCGCGCGGGCCCGAGCGCGACGTCTACGCGCTGTACGTGCGGACCGAGCGCTGGAAGTACGTGCTGTACACCCAGGACGTCGCGGCCGACGACGACGCCTACATCTGGATGGTGCACCACTTCGCCGAGGGCATCGGCCGCGCGCGCGGCGACGAAGACCTCTACGACCTCACCGCCGACCCGTACGAGCGGACCGACCTGGCCGGACAGCCCGGCCACGCCAAGCGCCTGGCGAAGTTCCGCAAGCAGGTGCTGGCGTGGTGGCGCGAGACCGGCGGCAAGCCGCTGGCGCTGCCCGGCCGCTAGCCGGAAGCCACTAGTCCCGGGTCAGCTTGCGGTACTTGATGCGGTGCGGCCGCTCGGCGTCGATGCCCTTGCGACGCCGGTAGTCGGCGGCGTAGTCCTGGTAGTTGCCCTCGAACCACTCCACGTGGCTGTCGCCCTCGAAGGCCAGGATGTGGGTCGCGATACGGTCGAGGAACCAGCGGTCGTGGCTGATCACCACGACGCAGCCGGCGAACTCCAGCACCGCCTCCTCCAGCGCCCGCAGCGTGTCGACGTCGAGGTCGTTGGTCGGCTCGTCCAGCAGCAGCACGTTGCCGCCGGCCTTGACCACCCGCGCCAGGTGCACCCGGTTGCGCTCGCCGCCCGAGAGCTGCGCGACCTTCTTCTGCTGGTCGTGGCCCTTGAAGTTGAACCCGGCCACGTAGGCCCGCGAGTTGACCTGGCGCTTGCCGAGCTGGACCAGGTCGTTGCCGTCGGAGATCGCCTCCCACACCGAGTGCTCGGGGTTCAGCGCGTCGCGCGACTGGTCGACGTAGGCCAGCTCGACCGTCTCGCCGATACGCAGCGATCCCGCATCCGGCTGCTCCTGGCCGGTCAGCATGCGGAACAGCGTCGTCTTGCCCGCCCCGTTGGGGCCGATCACGCCGACGATCCCGGCCGGCGGCAGCCGGAACGAGAGGTCGTCGATCAGCAGCGTGTCGCCGTAGCCCTTGCTCAGCTGCTCGGTCTCGATGACCAGGTTCCCCAGGCGCGGCCCCGGCGGCAAGTAGATCTCGACCGTCTCGGGCAGACGCTCGGCGCCCTCGCGCAACAGCTCCTCGTAGGCCTTGAGTCGCGCCTTGCTCTTGGCCTGTCGCGCCCGGGGCGCCATGCGCACCCACTCCAGCTCGCGCGAGAGCGTGCGCTGGTGCGCCAGGTTCTTCTTCTCCTGCTGGTCGAGCCGGGTCTGCTTCTGCTCCAGCCAGCTCGAGTAGTTGCCCTCCCAGGGGATGCCCGCGCCGCGGTCCAGCTCCAGGATCCATCCCGCCACGTTGTCCAGGAAGTAGCGGTCGTGGGTGATCGCGACCACCGAGCCCGGGTACTCCTGGAGGTGCCGCTCCAGCCACGCCACCGACTCGGCGTCGAGGTGGTTGGTCGGCTCGTCCAGCAGCAGCAGGTCCGGCTTCTGGAGCAGCAGCCGGCACAGCGCCACGCGGCGCTTCTCGCCGCCCGAGAGCTTCGCCACCTCGGCGTCGCCGGGCGGGCAGCGCAGCGCGTCCATCGCGATCTCGAGCGTCTTCTCCAGCTCCCAGCCGCCGGCCGCGTCGATCTTGTCCTGCAGCTCGCCCTGTTCCTCGAGCAGCTTGTTCATCTCGTCCGGATCCAGGTCGGGATCCGCAAACTTGTCGCTGATCGCGTTGAACCGGTCGAGCAGCGCCTGGACCTCGCCGACCCCCTCGGTGACGTTCTCCAAAACGGTCTTCGACGGGTCGAGCTCGGGCTCCTGGGGCAGGAACCCCACCGTGGCCTTCTTGTCCGGAAACGCCGCCCCCTCGAACTCCTTGTCCAGGCCGGCCATGATCCGGAGCAGCGTCGACTTGCCGGCCCCGTTGTGCCCCAGCACGCCGATCTTGGCGCCCCAGAAGAACGACAGCCAGATCCCCTTGAGGATCTCGCGCTTCGGCGGAACGACCTTCTT
>JBFKMV010000204.1:0-8287 GCA_041629655.1 Candidatus Polarisedimenticolaceae bacterium | reverse complement strand
TTAGCCGGGGCTTCCTCCAGAGGTACCGTCAACCGGAACGGGTATTAACCGCCCCGGATTTCGTCCCTCTTGACAGGAGTTTACGACCCGAAGGCCTTCATCCTCCACGCGGCGTCGCTGCGTCAGGCTTTCGCCCATTGCGCAAAATTCCTCACTGCTGCCTCCCGTAGGAGTCTGGACCGTGTCTCAGTTCCAGTGTGGCCGATCGCCCTCTCAGGCCGGCTACCCATCGTCGCCTTGGTGAGCCGTTACCTCACCAACAAGCTAATGGGGCGCGGGCCCCTCCGGAGACGTCAGCTTACGTGTAGAGGCCGACTTTGATCACGTGCTCCGAGGAGCTCGTGATGTCATGCGGTATTAGCCTTCCTTTCGGAAGGTTATTCCCCATCTCCGGGCAGGTTGCCCACGTGTTACTCACCCGTCTGCCACGCTACTTGCAGACCGAAGCCTGCTTTCGCGTACGACTTGCATGTGTTAGGCACGCCGCCAGCGTTCGTTCTGAGCCAGGATCAAACTCTCCAGTTAAAACGTGGAAACGGCGGCGAACCGCCGTGTCACTTACCGGAAAGTATTCGAATCAGTCCACGGGCACGAATGCCCGTGTCGCTATCGTTCTGTCTTGAAGACAAAGCGATAGCCGTCGCAAGACCGGCACGCTCTATTTAGTTTTCAAAGAACATCGCGCTCAGAGCGAAGACTGTCCCGGGACCCCGTGAAGACCGGGATCAGACGGGTTAGGTCCCCGTTCTGCGCGGAGCCAGAGGGATCATAGCAAGTCCTCGGGGGGGCGCAAGGGGTCCCGTCAACTATTTTCGGGCGTGCAGGCGCCCCAATAACGCATTTTACTTATAATTCCTAAACCGACCCCAAAATGGCCGCTAGCGCCTGAACTTCCGGCCGCGCCACGCGTTTTAGATTCGGAGGGAGGAGTCATGAAACGCAGCCCGTTTCCGGCCCTGATCGGTGGTCTCGCGGCGCTGGCCCTGGCCGTTCCGGCCGCCGCCGAGGGCCGGCCGCTGCGCGTCGTCCGCGCCGCGGCTCCGATCAAGATCGACGCCGTGCTCGACGACCCGGCCTGGCAGGACGCCCTGCGCGTGCCGCTGCGACGCGAGTGGTTCCCCGGCGACGGCGTGGAGCCGCCGGTGCGGACCGAGGCGCTGCTGTCGTTCGACGAGCGTCACGTCTACGTCGCGTTCCGGTGCCACGACCCCGACCCGGCGAGCATCCGCGCGCACCTGATGGACCGCGACACGATCAACACCTTCGTGCAGGACGATCACGTGACCGTGATGATCGACCCGTTCAACGACGAGCGGCGCGCGTTCCAGTTCCGCGTCAATCCGCTCGGCGTGCAGGCGGACGCGATCTTCAGCGAGGTCGACGGCATCGAGGACTTCTCGTGGGACATCATCTGGGAGTCGGCCGGCCGCATCACCGACGACGGCTACGTGGTCGAGCTGGCGATCCCGGTCAACCAGATCCGCTTCCCCTCCGGCCAGGCGGTGCAGACCTGGGGCGTCGAGCTGGGACGCTCCTACCCGCGCAAGGTGCGCCACCGCATCGCCGCGAACTACCGCGACCGCAACCGCAACTGCCTGCTGTGCCAGCTCGACAAGGTCGAGGGCTTCCAGGGCCTCGAGCCCGGCCGCAACCTCGAGCTGGATCCCACGCTGACCGTGGGGCGCCTGGACGAGCTGCGCTCGTTCCCCGACGGCGGGCTGGAATCCGGCGACGAGGACTTCGAGCCCGGGCTGACCGCGCGCTGGAGCATGACGCCCAGCCTGACGCTCGGCGCCGCGATCAACCCCGACTTCTCGCAGGTCGAGGCGGACGTGGCGCAGCTCAACGTCAACGAGCGCTTCGCGCTGTTCTTTCCGGAGAAGCGCCCGTTCTTCCTCGAGGGCGTCGACTTCTTCGCCACCCCGATCAACGCCGTGTTCACGCGCACGGTGCGCGACCTGGAGTGGGGCGGGAAGTTCACCGGCAAGCAGGCCGGGCACGGCTTCGGCGTGTTCGTGGCGCGCGACGACGACCCGCCCCCGGTGATCATCCCGGGCAACGAGGCCTCCGGCATCCTCGACCTGCCGGGCGAGATCGATACCGGCGTCGTGCGCTACCGGCGCGACGTGCGTGCGAACTCGACGCTGGGCCTGCTGCTGACCGTCCGGGACGGCGACGACTACCACAACCGGGTCGGTGGGGTCGACGGCTTCCTGCGCCTGAGCCAGGTCGACTCGCTGCGCTTCCAGTACTTGCGCTCGGATACGCGCTATCCGGGGGCGGCGGGTTCCCTCGACGACGACGCCTTCGTGGTCGACTACGACCACGTCAGCCGGAACTGGGTCGCCTCGGTGGAGTACGAGGACCGCGGACCGCTGTTCCGCGCCGACGCGGGCTTCCTGCCCCGGGTCGACACCCGGAGCGTCCAGGCGATCGGCCAGCGGCGGTTCTGGGGCGGCGAGGACGACTGGTACAGCCAGGTCAACGTGGGGCTGCTCGTCGAGCGGGTCGAGGATGCGGCCGGCGACCTGACCGACGAGGAGCTGGACGTGTTCGCCAACTTCAGCGGCCCGTTGCAGTCGTTCGCCGAGATCTCGCTGGAGCGCAACCGCCAGCGCTTCGGCAACGTGCTGTTCGACGACCTGGAGCGGGTCCAGCTGTTCTTCCAGTTCCAGCCCAGCGGGTTGCTGCGCTTCGAGACCTTCGTCGACCGCGGCGACGTGATCGACTTCTTCAACGTGCAGCGGGCCGAGCAGCTGCTGATCGCGCCGGGCATCGAGATCAAGCCGGGCCGGCATCTCAACGCGCAGCTCGACTACACGCGACAGACGCTCGACGTGCCGGGCGGGGAGCTGTTCGACGCCTCGATCACCGAGCTGCGCACGGTCTACCAGTTCAACGTGCGGGCGTTCCTGCGCGCGATCCTGCAGCTGCGGCGGACCGAGCGCGACCTCGAGCTGTTCGGCTTCTGCGTCGCCGACCCCGCCGATTGCCCGTTCGCTCCGGAGGAAGAACGCCTGTTCACCCAGCTCCTGTTCTCGTACAAGCTCAACCCGCAGACGGTGATCTTCCTCGGCTACACCGACAACCGCGCCGACGTGTTCCCGGATCCCGGCGGCCCCCCGTTGACCTCGAGCGGTCTCGAGCAGACCAACCGCTTCTTCTTCCTCAAGCTCGGGTACGCCTGGCTGTTGTGACGGCGGCCGGCCGCGGCTAACGGATCAGCGCGGTCTCGGGGAACTGGGCGAACCAGCCGAACCAGAACGTGCGGTGCGCGGGAACCCGCGCACACCGGGCAGCGCCGCCCTCGGCCAGCAGCGCCGCTTCGGTGATGCGCCAGCGCCGGCCGGTCGTGTCCTCCAGACGGTCGTCCTCCGGCGGACGGGCCACGAACCGCACCTCGCCCGCGTCGTAGACCCGGTTGGCGCCGGCGGCGCTGGTGACGATCACCAGCCGGCGCTCGCCGACGACCACATGGTAGACCGGATGCCCGGCCAGGAACGCGGCGGCGACGGCGAGCGGCGTGGGCTCGGCGGCCCCGTCCCCGGCGTCGACCAGCAGCGCCAGCACCTCGTCCTTGTTGCGCAACCGGTCGTCCGACTGCGGCACCTCGAACCACAACCGGTCGTTGCGGAAGTAGTCGCGGTACGCGGCGCCCTCGCCGTAGTCGCGCTCGTGGCCGGTCTCGAGCGACAGCACCGTGGTCTCGGGATGGAGCGCCTTCCACTCGCCCCAGGTCGTCGTGACCACCGGCAGCTTCTCCAGGCGCAGGTCGAACTGCGCCATGTGGCCGACCAGCGGCCGCCCGGTCAGGGTGGACCACAGCGACATCGACTCCTCGTCGAACATCAGCTTGTTGGAGCGGTAGAGCAGCCCGCTGGTCCCGAACGTTACCGCGCGCCCGGCGACCTCGTTGCGATAGGGAATCACCGCACCGCACAGCGTGCAGTAGACCAGCGTCAGCTCGACGCCGCCCACGCGGTCGCGGGCCAGCTCGTGCCAGGCCAGGATCCGCTGCGGGTAGGCCCGCGCCTCGCCGTTCAGCGCGACGCCGAACACCACGTGCTTGTCCTTCAGCCAGCCGGCCTCGGACGCCGGCACCGCCGCCGGGTGGTCGAGCGGCGGGATGCCGTTCACGGCCGTCCCGCCCCAGACGATCTCGTCGAGCCGGATCCGCGCCGAGACCGCGGGCGGGAAGAAATAGCGCATCCGCGGGTCGATCCGCCCCAGGATCGCGCCCTTGAACGTGGCGTACTCGGGATGCGGGTCGTAGGGCTGCCGCCACAGCCAGCGCTGCCAGTCCTTGATCTCGTCGCCGAGACGCTGGCCGGTTTGCTTCTGGAGGAACTTGAACAGCCGCGCCCGCACGTCGGGGCCGCTGCTGACGACGCTGGGCAGCGAGCCGGAGCCGGGGATGAAGCTGTCGCCGCCCGAACGATCGCCGCCGCTGCCGCCGACCGCTGCATCGCCGGCAGGGCGGAGCAGCACCGCCAGATCGAGCACGATCCCGGTGTAGGAGTCCTGCCAGGCCGGGCCGAGCCGATCGAGGGCCCGCCGCGCAGCCTTCTCGTCCCGCCCCGCAGCCTCGAAGAACAACGCGATGTCCGGAGCCCCGTCCGCCCCGGCGCGCTCCTCCGCCGCGGAGTCCGCCCCGCCGGCGGCCAGTACCAACGCCGCCAGCAGGCAGCCGAATCCGTAGCGCTGGCTCACGTCACCTCCGGGGAACGCGGCGGGCGCCGGCCGCTAGCGACTCGAGCCCGGAACCTCCGTCACCCGTTCTCGTTGTACCACGACCAGCGGGATCGAGCTGGTCTCGGACTGGCCCGTGCGGTCGTTGGCCACCGTCACCAGCAACCGGTACTCCCCCGCCGCGATCCCGTCGGGAGCGAGTCTCGCCAGCAGCACGTCCCGCTGCGTCGCGTCGTCACGGGACTGGTCGAGCAGGTGGATCCGCGGGCTCGCGAGCACCGTCCCCAGCGGATCGACCACCCGCGCCGCCAGCGACAGCGGACCCTCGCCCAGCCGGTAGGCCACCAGGAACAGGTCCGCCTCGCCGTGCGCGTCGACCACCGGGCGCGCCGCCGGCAGGTACGGCTGATCGCGGTACATGAACGGGAAGGGCCGCTCCGGCGGGCCGTCGGCGCCGCTCGACTGCCGGGCCAGCAGCCATTTGCCGCGCGGCTCGGGGAAGAACGGCGGCAGGATCGCCGGCCCGTGCTCGGGCACCTCGAGCGTGATCGCGCGGGTCGCATGCATCCCGGACTCGCTCTCGCGCACCAGCACGCGCAGCGAGTAGCTGCCGGGCCCCAGCTCCAGGTCGCCGAAGAACTTGAGCCCGCGCTCGCGTAGCTCGGGCTGCAGCTTGGCCAGGTCGATCGCCAGGCGCTGGGTCAGGAAACCGGCGATGCGGCCCGCCTCGTCGAGGGCGTAGGCGTAGATCTCGAGCGCGAGCTGCTCCCGCCCGGCCTCGATCGGCAGGCTCATCCCGTCGATCTCCACCAGCAGCGGGACGTACGCCGGTCCGTCGGCATCGCGGAACGCGGCCGCCAGCACGGTCGCCTGCAGCTCGCCCTGATCGCGGCCCTCCATGATGTTCTGCGCCGCGGACAGGCGGCGCTCCATCTCGGACTGCTGCTTGTACGGGGCCGGGGCGTAGTAGCCCGGGCGGTGCGTGACGCGCGCGCCCTTGGGGCCGTTCTTGAGCTTGACGCGCAGCTTGTGGAACTTGTCGTTGAACTCGAGCTCTTCGGGCTGGAACGCCAGCACGTAGGTCACGCTGGTCTGGGTCAGCATGCGCTCGATCGCCTGGTCGAGCTGGTTGAAACTGCGGTACAGCTCGCCGCCCGTCTCGTGGGCCATGTAGAACAGGCCGTTGGCGGCCTGGGAGCCCAGGCTGCGGTTGGAGCCCGGCTGCTCGGAACCACCGATGTCGATGGCCTGGATCACGCAGTCGGCGCGGCGGAAGCGCTCGACCATCGTCGACAGGTCGTTCTGCGCGACGATGCTGCCGAAGCGCTTGGTCGGATCGATGTTCCACATCTCGCCGCGCTCGGAGGCCGTGTTCAGCCGCTCGACCTCGGAGGTCTGATCGGTCGCGAAGACCAGCGAGCTGTCGAATCCCTCCGAGAGGAAGACGACGTACTTGCGGCCGCGGACGCCCTGCATCATCCCGGCGAGGTCGCCGAGCGACTCGGTCAGGTGCTGGATCTGGTGCCGTTCCCCCTTGCGCGCCAGCGGCTCGTAGGCGCCGTAGTAGATCAAGGAGAGCGTGTCGAGCACGTCCTGGTCGTTGGCGTCGCTGCTGCCGCGACTGCCGCCCCGCGCGGTCAGCGCCGAGTCGGCGATCTCGGAGAAACGGGCGCTCGCGGCGCCGATCTCGAGTCCCAGCGGGTCGATCGAGGCCTCGTAGAACCTGGGCGCCCCGATCGTCGCCACGGCGAGATCGACCTGGTCGCGATCGGAGGTGAAGTTGAGCAGCAGCCGCGCGCCGCGGCGCGATTCGTAGACCGCGACCGCGACCAGGTCCCACGGGTGCAGCTCGTCGATCACCCACTCGCGAATCGCCTCGCGGGCGCGCCCGAGCGAGCCGGTGGTGGAGAAGGTCAGGTCGAACAGCAGCAGGAAGTGGCGCCGGGCGGCGACCGAGACGTGCGTGTCGAGCCGCGGCTCGTCCCGGGCCGGCCCGCTCAGCGTCAGGTCGAGCACGTTGAAGCCGCTGATCCGCTGCGGCTTCTTGCCGTCGAGAAGCACGAAGTCGTCCGCCGTCAGGCCGCGCACCGGCTCGCCGTCGAGCGTGACCTGGACGGGGACCTCGACGACCACGACGCGCGAGCGCTCGGCGTAGTCCTCGGCCAGGCTCGCGCCGGAGAACGCCGCGGCCAGCAGCGCCAGCGCGATGGCGAGGGGCAGGACCACGCGGCGGACCGGGGTCGAACCTGCGCGCGCCATCGGACCTCCAGGGTGGAAGGGGTCCGCGGATTCCCCTTGTGCTTTAATGTTACGTTGATATGCGTCACGGGTCTACACGGTTTGTAAGTTTTTTGATAATGACGCTGGCCGTCAGCCTTCCGGCTCTCGCCCAGCCCGTCCCCGAACGGTCTCCCGGCCGCCCGGAGTTTCGCGAGATTCGCCTCGGTTTGGCGCACGTCGGCATCTCCCGCCACGACGGCGACCTGGTCGCCACGCGCTGGCTGGGCACCGGGTTCCTGGTCGACCGGGACTGCACCGTGGTCGCCGCCAAGCACATCGTCCAGGGCGCGGAGCGCGAGCAGCTCGTGGTGCGCTTCCTCCACCCCACCGACCCGGATGCGGTGCGGACCTTCGCCGCCCGCGTGATCTGGGAGGACCCGGCCAAGGATGTCATGCTGCTGCGCTTCGGCGGCGAGCGCGTCGCGCGCCGGCTGTGCCGCTCCGAGCTGCGGCCGATGCGACCGGCGGCGGGGTTCGACGCCACGGAGCTGACCGGACGCTCGGTGCTGGTGGCGGGGTTCCCGGTGCTGGAGGGCGAGCAGCCGCGCGATCTCCCGATCCTCAAGCGGGGCCTGGTCGCCTCGGCGGAGTTCACCTGGGACGGAATACCGATGTTGCTGCTGGACATGACCGGGGTGCCCGGCTTCAGCGGCAGTCCGGTGATCCTCGAGGACACCGGCGAGGTGGTCGGGATCGTGTTCGGCCCGGGCCGGACCCGACGGCAGTACGACCTGGAATGGGCCACGCCGTTCACCGCGGAGGACTACCGGCGGGGCGTGGAGCGGTCCGCCGGGGAACCCGCGAACTAGGGTCCCGTCATGGTGGTGCGCAGAGTGTGGATCCGATCGGAGCGGTGTCGCTGGGCCGGGCGTCCCCGTCCGGAGCGTCCGCCGGCGGACGTCCGGACTCCGCACGCGGACGGAGCGGGCGTTGCCGGGAGCACCAGGGTACCGACCACACTCTGCGCACCACCATGGATTGCCGCGACCTTCGCCGCTCTGATCGTGCTCGCCGGCGGCGGCTGCGCCGCGCCGGACGCCCCGCCCCCCGACGTGCGCCAGGGCGCCGGAACGGCCGACGGCGCTCCGTTCGAGGAGCTCGCCGCCGCCGTCGGCCTGGACTTCGTGCATTTCAACGGGATGACGGGCGAGCTGTACCTGCCCGAGAACGTGGGCTCGGGCTGCGCGCTGTTCGACTACGACAACGACGGCGACCTGGACGTCTACCTGGTGCAGGGCGCGCTGTTCGACGACGGGAAGCCACACGCGGCGGCGCGCTTTCCGTGGCGCGGCGAGATGCCGCCGCGCGACCGTCTGTA
>JBFKMV010000203.1:0-8451 GCA_041629655.1 Candidatus Polarisedimenticolaceae bacterium | reverse complement strand
GCCCTGGTCAGCCTGCGGGACGCGGTGTGGAACTTTACGTGGATGCCCATCAACGTCCACCGATTGATCGCCAACGTCGCGTTCGGGGGCTCGGTGGCCGCGGCCTACGCCGCCTGGCAGTTCCTCCACGCCGACACCGACGAAGAGCGCGCGCACTACGATTGGATGGGCTACATCGGCAACTTCGTGGCGATCATCGCCTTCCTGCCACTGCCGTTCGCCGGCTACTGGCTGGCCAGCGAGATCTACGCCTACAACCAGACGCTGGGCATCCAGATGATGGGCGGCGCGTTCTCGTGGCTGTTCATCATCCAGGCGGTGCTGATCGGAAACCTGTTCCTGGCCGCCAACTGGTACCTCTGGATGGGCATGGGCCGGATCGCCGGGGCGGAGCGCTACCAGAAGTTCATCAAGTACCTGTTGGTCGTGATCACGCTGTGCTACATCGTCTGGGCCACGCCGCGCTCGGTGCTGGCGACGGTCTCCGAGGTGCGGGCGATGGGCGGCTCGACCCACCCGATGCTGGGCTATCTCGGCGTGATGTCGGCCAAGAACACCGCCGTCAACATCCTGATCCTGACCACCTACGTGTCGTTCCTGCTCTACCGCCGCAGCGGGAAGATCGCG
This sequence comes from Candidatus Polarisedimenticolaceae bacterium, assembly GCA_041629655.1. GTDB lineage: Bacteria > Acidobacteriota > Polarisedimenticolia > Polarisedimenticolales > Polarisedimenticolaceae > JBFKMV01. The sequence continues at coordinate 7,824 of JBFKMV010000203.1, read as the reverse complement.
ACCGTGCCCTGGGCCCGCGCCGGGAACCTCGTGCAGTTCCTGATTTTCGCCGGCTCGGCGGGGATCGTGATCTTCTACGGCGTCTACGGCTACTTCGTGCCGGCCGAGGTACGGATCGGCTTTTCGATACCGCAGGTGATGAGCGTGCTGCTGGCGATGGTGCTGGTGACGATCCTCGACGTGTTCCTGTTCCGAAACGCGAAGAAGGTCGGCGAGACGAACTGGGGCCAGATGCCGGCGCTGTCGCAGTACCTGTTGATCTTCATCGCGATCAGCTTCACCTGGCTGATGGGGCTGATGGGCTACGTGCGTTCCGGGCTGCGCCAGCACTGGCACGTCTACGGCGTGGTCCAGGACACCTCGCCCGACGCGTTCACGCCGACGCTGGGGTTCGCCACGCAGGTCGTGTCGGTGACGGTGCTGATCTTCTTCGCCTTCATCGGGATCGTGTTCTGGCTGGCCAGCCTGTCGGGTAAGCAGGGCTGGGAGCCCAAGGGGGCGCGTCGCGGGGCGGCCCCGCCCGAGGGCGCAGCCGACCTGGCGCCGTCCCGCGCAAGGGTGTCGTCGCCATGAAGATCCCGGTCCCGGTCAAGGTCGCCGCGCTGGTCGTGCTGACGACGCTGTTCTACACCTACGTCGGCCAGCTCGTGCCGCAGAAGGAGGTGCCGGCCCCCGAGGCGATCAAGATCAAGCAGGACGCCACGCCGGCCGAGCTGGCGGCGCTGGGCGAGGAGATCGTCAACGGCAAGGGCCTCTGCATGACCTGCCACACCGGGGTTCGCGCGCCGAAGCTGGACGGCATCGCGGCCAGCGCGGGCAACCGCGTGCCGGGAATGTCGGCTTTCGATTACCTGGTGCAGTCGCTGTACGAGCCCGACGCGTTCATCGTCGGAGGCTTCGGCGACACCCAGATGCCGAAGCTCGACGAGCCGCCGATGAACCTGACCGACGACGAGATCCGGGCCCTGGTGGCGTGGCTCCAGGCGCAGGGCGGGACCCCCACCATCACGATGGACACGCCGATCGGCGCCGAGGCCGCCGGCGCCCCGCCGGCCGCCGCGCCGGGCGGGACGGAGGGGTAGCCGCATGAACTGGCTGGTCGTGATCGCGATCGTGCTGGGCATGGTCCTGCTGCGCTTCGTCAAGCCGAACATGCTGGTGTGGCTCTCGGCCTGGGCGATCGGACTGTACGTGTTCATGCGCTTCGGCTTCGCCACGCCCGTGCCGGGCTCGGTGATCAAGCTGTACATGGGCGTGTCGCTGCTGGCACTGTTCGCCTACGCGACCTCCAGCGAGGAGCGGCGCGAGGGAACCTTCGGCCCGCTGGTGCGGCTGGCCACCGAGCGCCGCCACACGCCGCTGCTGGTGCTGATCGTCGTGGCGCTGCCACTGCTGGTGGCGTTCAACGTCTACCGCAGCATGAACGTGCCGCTGGAGGCGCCGTCGTTCGGCCGTACCGTCCACCCCTCGCCGCCCGACAGCATCACCGTGCACGACAACACGATCAACCTGATCACCGGCGACAACCCGTTCCGCGCGCTGCAGACGACGAACCCGGAGGAGTTCCGGCGGCGCGTCGAGAGCGGGCGCGAGATCTACTACCGCAACTGTCATTACTGTCACGGCGACAACATGGGCGGCAACGGGATGTTCGCGCACGGGCTCAACCCGATCCCGACCAACTTCACCGACCAGGGCGTGCTGCCGAACTTCCAGGAGTCGTTCTTCTTCTGGCGCATCGCCAAGGGCGCCCCCGGGCTGCCCGACGAGGGCGGTCCCTGGGACTCCGCGATGCCGGCCTGGGAGAGCTTTCTCTCCGAGGAGCAGATCTGGGAGGTGATCCTGTTCCTGTACGACTTCAACGGGTACCAGCCGCGGGCGCTGGGTCACGAGGTGCACGAATGATCCGCCGCCGCGCCCTCGCCGGACTGGTCGCGGCGCTGCTGGCCGCCGCCGCCGCGGCCCAGCAGCCGGACCTCGGCAGCGCGGCCCAGCGTGAGGCGGGCAAGCAGCTCTACGACAAGTTCTGCGCGCAATGCCACGGCGTGAACGGCGACGGCAACGGGGTCGCCTACCCGTACCTCAAGCCCAAGCCGCGCGATCTGACCTCGGGGAAGTACAAGATCCGCACCACGCCCAGCGGCGCGCTGCCGACGCATCAGGACCTCGAGAGCATCATCCGCCGCGGGATGCCCTACAGCTCGATGCCCGCCTGGCCGCAGTTCACCGAGCAGCAGCTGGACAACCTGGTCTACTACGTCAAGAGCTTCAGCGAGGACTTCGCGAACCCCGAGTACGTGGTGGCCGGGATGACGGTGCCCAGGGCGCCGGCCGCGACCGAGGAGTCGATCCTGAAGGGACGCGAGGTCTACGAGCAGCTCGGCTGCATCCGCTGCCACGGCGAGCTGGGGCGCGGCGACGGGCTGTCCGCGCCGACGCTGGTCGACGACTGGGGCAACCACATCCGCGCCGCCGACCTGACCGCCAAGTGGACCTTCCGCGGGGGCGCGACGCGCGAGGACCTGTTCCGCACCTTCAGCACCGGCCTCAACGGCACGCCGATGCCGTCCTACGCCGACGCGCTGAGCGACGAGGACCGCTGGCACCTGGTCAACTACGTCGACTCGCTGTCCGAGGCCGTCGAGGCGAAGTACTCGACGCTGGTCGTGGCCCGGCCGGTCGACGAGGAGATCGATCCGGAGAGCGCCGAGCTGTGGGACGGCGTACCCGAGGCGATGTTCCCGATCGTCGGGCAGATCGTCCAACCGGGACGCAACTTCCACCCGCTGATCACCCACGTCACGGTCCAGGCGGTCTACAGCCCGAGCGAGATCGCCTTCCGGGTGCGCTGGAACGACCTGATCGCCGACACCGCGGGGACCAACTCGCCGACGCTCGAGGTGCCGCCGTTCGATCCGTCGGCCGCCGCGCCCGCGGCCGCCGCCGAGGAGGACAGCGAGGACTTCTGGGGCGAGGAGGCGGTGGAGCAGGGCGGCGACGATTTCTGGGGCGACGAGGCCGTCGAGGAGGAGGGTGCCGACGATTTCTGGGGCGAGGAGACCGACGCGGCCGCGCCCGGCAGCAGCTCGACCTCCGCGTGGAGCGACGCCGTCGCGCTACAGCTGCCGCTGACGCTGCCGACCGGGATCCGCAAGCCCTACTTCCTGCTCGGCGATCCCCAGAACCCCGTCGACCTGTGGTTCTTCGACCTGGCGGGAGACGCGGTGCGCCGCTACGTCGGCCGCGGCAGCGCCAACCTGGCCGAGGCCGAGGGCGGCACCGCGGTGCTCGGCCGGGCGTCCTACGACCAGGGGGAATGGTCGGTCGTGCTGCGCCGCAGTCTGCGCGCCACGGAGGGCGTCGGCTTCGCCGAGCAGCAGTTCGTCCCGATCGCGGTCTCGGTCTGGGACGGTTTCAACGAGGAACGCGGCAACAAGCGCGGGCTGACCCAGTGGGTCTACGTCTACGTCGAGCCGCGCGAGCAACCGTCGGCGGTCGGCCCGATGATCCGCGCCGCGCTGACGGTCCTGGTGGTGGAATTGTTGATCGTGGGCTGGCTGCGCTGGCGTAACCGCAAGCGACCGGCCCCGCAACGCAACGCAGCGTTGGCGTAAACCCGGAGGTCCCGATGTACAAGACGATCTACGTGCCCGTCGACAACTCGGACTATTCGAACCAGGCGATCGCCTCGGGAATCGAGCTGGGACGCAAGTTCGAGTCCAAGCTGGTGGGCTGTCACGTGTACGCCGCCTCGATGCACGATTACCGCTTCAAGCAGATGGAGTACACGCTGCCCGACGAGTACCTCGACGAGACCGAGCTGGACCGCCAGCGCAAGATCCACGACAGCCTGATCACGATGGGGCTGGAGCTGATCTCCGACAGCTACCTCGACCAGATGAAGAAGCTGTGCGAGAAGAGCGGGCTGCCGTTCGAGCCGCGGATGATGGACGGCAAGCACCACACCGAGATCCTGCGCGACATCCGGGAGCGCGAGTACGACCTGACGGTGCTGGGCGTGATGGGGATCGGCCGGGTGCGCGACACCCAGATCGGTTCGGTCTGCGAGCGCGTCACCCGCTACGCCCACAAGGACGTCTGGGTGGTCAAGCAGCTTCCCGCGGACCGCACGGGCGACCAGGACACGATCCTGGTCGGCATCGACGGCAGCCCGCAGTCGTTCGGCGCGCTGGTCACGGCGATCGAGCTGGCCAAGCACTTCGGCAAGCGGGTCGAGGCGATCGCGGTCTACGACCCGTACCTGCACTACTCGGTGTTCAACGGGATCGTCAACGTGCTGACCGAGAAGGCGGCCAAGGTGTTCCGCTTCGAGGAGCAGAACCAGCTGCACGAGGAGATCATCGATACCGGGCTGGCCCAGATCTACCAGTCGCACCTGGACGTGGCGCAGAAGCTGGCCGCCGACCGCGACGTCGAGCTGACCAAGACGCTGCTCGACGGCAAGGCGTTCCAGAAGGTGCTCGATCACGTGCGCAAGACGAACCCGTGGCTGGTGGTGGTCGGCCGGATCGGCGTCCACAGCCCCAAGGACGAGCCGGGCCTGGGCAGCAACGCCGAGAACCTGCTGCGCCTGTGCCCCTGCGACGTGCTGCTGACGACGCGGCTGGAATACCCGGAGCTGGACGTGCGCGCCGAGGAGAGCATCCGCTGGACGCCCGAGGCCGAGGAGCGGATGAAGCGCGTTCCGGACATGGTGCGCGGGATCGCCCGCACGGCGATCTACCGCCTGGCCGTCGAGAAGGGCCACAGCGTGATCTCGAGCGACGTGCTGGACGAGGCGATGGACCGCTACATGCCCAAGGGCGCGGCGGAGCAGACCAAGAAGCTGGCCGAGGCGTTGGCGCTGGAGAAGGCCCGGCAGCAACAGGTCTCGATGTGCAAGAAGTGCGGCGTGGCGGCCTCGGAGCCCGAGCCGGTCAAGTGCGGCGTCTGCGGCGGCCAGTCCTGGGAGGTGGTGACCGAGGAGATGCTGCGCAAGATCGCGGGGATGGAGGGCGGTCTCGAAGAGGAGACGACCTACGACGGTCGCAAGCTCCAGTGGAGCCAGGAGGCCAAGCGCGCGCTGTGGACGATGAAGGACGCCTACCAGCGCCGGCGCACCAAGGCCCGCGTGGAGAAGAGCGCGCGGATCAAGAAGCTGACCATCATCACGCTGGACTACGCGCGAGCGATCGTCGAGGAGGAGACCGGGGTGCCGCTGGTCCTGCCGGTCGACTACGCGGGCGCTCCCGCCGAGGAGACGCTGTCGGGCGGCGCGAACGGCGATCGCAAGCTGGTCGCCCGCGACGCCGAGAAGAACCCGCTGTTCAGCGCCTACGGCTGGACCGACGACGCGGTGGCGCGCGTGTTGCGCGTGCCCGCGGGGTTCATGCGCGACAAGACGCAGACGCGCATCGAGGAGCTGGCCGCCGAGCGCGGCGCCGCGACGATCGACCTGCCGCTGGTCGAGGACGGGATCGCGGCCGGCCGCAAGATGATGGAGCAGGTGCTGCAGAGCCGGGAGCAGGGCGGCCAGCCCTCCGCGCCGGTGTCCAAGGGCAACGGGGCGGCCACGGGCGGCCCGGCGCTCAACGAGGCCGGTGTCCACTCGGCGATGCTGGGCAAGAAGAAGAACGCCCCCGACTCGATCCAGTAGGGGACGGTCCGTCGCGCCGTCATGTCGTCGTACCGCTTCTGCCGCACGGATGACGTCGCGCTGCTCGTCGAGGCGTACAACCGCTGCTACCGTGTCCACTTCGGCGGGCTGCCGGAGCTGACCGTCGCGGACTTCAAGGCCGAGATCCGCCGGATCAACCTGTGGTGCTCGAGCTGCATGGTCGCCGTGGCCGACCGCGAGCCGATCGCGGTGCTGCTGGCGGGCAAGCGCGACGACGCGAACCTGATCCACCGGATCGGCGTCCATCCCGACCACCAACGCCGGGGGCACGGGCGGCACCTGCTGGATTCCCTGGGCGCCAAGCTGGCGATCCTGGGGCCGCCGCGGATGGTCGCCGAGGTGCCGGCCGACTGGACGGCGGCGCGCGGATTCCTCGAGGCCTGCGGCTACGCGCGGGAGCGCGATTACGTGGACTTCGAACGCAGCGCCCGGTCGCCAACGACCGCCGGGGGTGCCGAGGAGATGCTGGTCCCGGTCACCGTGGACGAGCTGGTGCAGGCCGGCGCGCTGGATCCCGCCGCCCCGCGCTGCTGGGAGCGCGCCCACCGCACGCTGCTCAACCTCAGGGCCGAGCTCCCGGGCCTTGCGGTGGCGACCGACCGCGTCGAGGCGTTCCTGCTCTACCGCGACACCGACCCGCTCGAGATCGTGGCGCTCGGAGCGGCCGGGGCCGCCGGGCTGGACACGTTGCCGGGCCTGCTGATCGATCGGGCCGCGGGATCGGCCGCACGCGGTGCGCGGATGCGGCGGGTCGCCACGGAGGAGGTACCGTTCGAGGTGCTGGAGCGCTGCGGATTCCGGCCGGCCGGTCGCTGGATCGGCTACGCCGCGCAGGCGCGGCCGGGCTGAGTCGGGTACCATGGGCCGTCGCGTTCACTACGGGCCGGGAAGATGAAGTCGTACCACGACATCGCGGGCGATGGCGGCTCCGACGTCGCCGGGCAGGTCGCCGCGCAGCGCGCGCGGATCGAGCGCCGGCTGTCCGGGGTGCGCCACCTGCTCGCCGTGGGCTCGGGCAAGGGCGGAGTCGGCAAGAGCACCATCACCGTGCAGCTCGCCTCCGCGCTGCGGGCGCGCGGGCTGCGCGTCGGCGTGCTCGACGCGGACCTCAACGGTCCCGCGCAGGCGCGTCTCGGCGGCGTCGCCGGGGCACCGCTGGTGCCGGGACCCGACGGCCTGACCCCGCCGCGCACCCGGAGCGGCATCGCCGTGGTCTCGCTGGGGGCGCTGTTCCCGGAGCCGGTTGCCGTCGACTTCGACAGCGTGGCGCACGGCGAGTCCCACACCTGGCGCGCCACGCGCGAGTTCAGCGCGCTGGCCGAGCTGCTGGCCGCGGTCGAGTGGGGCGAGCTGGACTTCCTGCTGGTCGACCTGCCCCCGGGGGCGGAGCGCACGCAGCAGTACGCCGAGTTCCTGGGCCGCAGCACCGCGTTCGTGCTGGTCACCGTGCCCTCGGACCTGGCGCGCGGCGTGGTCACGCGGTCGGTCAGCGCCCTCGGCAAGACGCCCAACCGGCTGCTCGGCTACGTCGAGAACATGAGCGGCTATCACTGCCGGGACTGCGGCGAGGTCAAGCCGCTGTTCCCGTCCTCGGGGGCCGTGGACCTGGGCGTGCCGCGCCTGGGCAGCGTGCCGTTCGACCCGGACCTCGCCGAGCGCTGCGATCGCGGCGCGCCCGGTGCGGGCCCTCCCGCGGGGCCCTCGGCCGAGGCGCTGGGAGCGATCGTGGAGCGGATCCTGGAAACACTCGTGGAGCGCCCGACACCGGAGACGACCCGATGAAGTTCCTCTGCGTCCCCTGCAACACCCCGATGAAGCTGATCGAGACCCGGCCGCCGGACCGCGGCTCGATCTCGCTGGTCTACTCCTGCCCCGAGTGCGCCTACGAGTTCGCGATGCTGACCAACCCCTACGAGACCCAGATCGTGGGCTCGCTGGGCGTCAAGGTCGGCCCGCAGCAGGGCGCGTCGCCGGAGACGCAGGGGCAGGGGCAGGCGCAGGCCGGCGAGTCGAAGTGCCCGTTCGGCAGCATGGTGCAGGCGATGACGGGCGAGCAGAGCGCCCCGGCCCCCACCCCGGCGGCTCCCGGCGCGGTGCCGTGGACGGCCGCGGCCGAGCAGCGGCTCGAGACGGTGCCCGAGTTCGTG
>JBFKMV010000202.1:0-8702 GCA_041629655.1 Candidatus Polarisedimenticolaceae bacterium | reverse complement strand
CGCGTCAGATCCGCGACGGCCTGCGGGCGCTGGGCAAGGCCGACGAGCGCGACCTGCTGAGCATCCAGCTCGACGACCGCGCGCTGTTCCTCGAGCGCTGGCGCGACCTGCTGCTGGAGCTGCTGTCCGACGAGGCGCTGCGCGACCGGCCGGAACGGGCGGAGCTGCGGCGGCTGGTCGTCGAGACCTGGACCGGTCGGGCCTCGACCGACTCGGTCGGGTTCCGGCTGGTGCGCGGCTACCGGCTGTTCGTGTCCGAGCTGCTCTTCGAGGCGCTGCTGGCGCCGTGCCGGAAGATCGAGCCCGAGTTCAGCTACCCCGGCCGGCAGTCGGAGGGTCCGCTGTGGCGCCTGGTCAGCGAGCGGCCCGCGCACCTGCTGCACCCGCGTTTCGCATCCTGGGAGGCCTGGCTGCTGCACGCGGTGGACTACACGCTCGACTACTACCTGGAGACGGGCCCCGCAGCCGTCGCCGCGCTCGGCGAGGACGGGGGGCGATTGCCGCTGTCCACGCTGTCCGAGGCCACGTGGGGTGCCCGCAACACCACCCGCATCACGCATCCGCTGTCGCGGGCGGTGCCGCAGCTCGGGCGCTGGCTCGACGCGCCGGCGCTCCCGCTCCCCGGCGACTCGAACATGCCGCGGGTGCAGGGCCCGACGTTCGGGGCCTCGCAGCGGATGGTCGTCTCTCCCGGTCGCGAGCAGGACGGCCTGTTCCACATGCCCGGCGGCCAGAGCGGACACCCGCTGTCGCCGCACTACCTCGACCAGCACGACGCCTGGGCCAACGGCCTGCCGACGCCGTTCTTGCCCGGGCCGACCGTCCACACGCTCACCCTGACGCCGAAACGAGGTGCCGAGAGCGCGCCATGAGCGACGCCCCCCGCGGCCCGACGTTCTCCCGGCGCGTGCCGGGGGATCTGCGGCCCAACGCGCTGGCCCGCGAGCGGGCGCGGCGGGGCCGGATCCCGTTCGATCTCACCGAATCGAACCCGACGCGCTGTGGGATCTTCTATCCGACGGGGTTGCTGGACGCGCTTGCGGACGATGACGGCCTGATCTACCGGCCGGCGCCGTGCGGGCTCGCGTCGGCCCGTCAGGCCGTCGCCGCCGACTACCACCGCCACGGCGTGGAGGTCGATCCCGACCGGATCGTGTTGACCGCCTCGACCAGCGAGGCGTACTCGTTCCTGTTCCGGCTGTTGTGCGACCCGGGAGACACGGTGCTCATTCCGGCGCCGTCCTATCCGCTGTTCGAGCACCTGGCCGCTCTGGACGGCGTACGGCCGCTCGTCTACCGGTTGGACCCCGAACACGGGTGGCAACCCGACGTCGCGTCGCTCGGGGCCGGGGAGCCGCGCGCCGTGGTCGCCGTCCACCCCAACAACCCCACCGGCTCGTTGATCGAACGGGCTGCGGCGCGCGGGATGGTCCGGCAGTGCGCGGAACGGGCGGTCTCCTTGATCGTGGACGAGGTGTTCCTGGACTACCCGCTGACCGTGGAGCGCGCGCCGGCCAGCTTCGCCGCCACCCGGGCTGCGCTCACCTTCACCCTCGGCGGGCTGTCCAAGAGCGTCGGGCTGCCCCAGCTCAAGCTGGCCTGGATCGTGGTCGGCGGTCCGGAGACCGACGTCACCCGGGCGCTGGCGCGACTGGAGTTCATCGCCGACCAGGCGCTGTCGGTCGGAACCCCGGTGCAGCTCGCGTTGCCGCGTCTGCTGGAGGACGGCATCGCGGTGCGGCACGCGATCCTGGAGCGCTGCCGGACGAACCTCGCCGCGCTGCACGACGCGCTGAGCGGGTCGCCGGCCATGCAGCTGGTGGAGCCGCGCGGCGGATGGAGCGCGGTGCTGCGTTACCCGGACGTCGTCGACGAGGAGACCCTCGTCCTGGAGCTGCTCGACCGCGACGGCGTGGGGGTCCACCCGGGGTACTTCTTCGATTTCGCCCGGCCCGGGTTCCTGGTGCTGAGCCTGCTGCCCGAGCCGGGGGTGTTCCGGGAGGGCCTGGACCGCCTGCTGCGGCGGATCGAGACCCGTCTCGAGGGCTGACCCCGGGCCCGTCCCGCCGCCTTTTCGGCGTCGCGCTTGCCTCGCCCCTCCCCGGACCCGATGTTGTCCCTGCGATGCCGGCCGGTGGACTCCCAGCCTCCGTGTCCGTCGCCGGCCGCGATCATGGGAGATCCGAATCATGACCCGACGACTCTGGTTGACGCTGGTGACCGTGGTCCTGCTGGGTGTGGCGCAGCTCCCGGCGCTGGCCGCGGGACCGGTGGACGGCTCGTTCGGCGTGCTGTGGTGGCAGACCGACTTCCAGCGCGGCTCCGCGCTGGAGGACATCTCGGCGGACGCCGGCGCGCCCGGTTATCGCGGAGAGCTGTGGTTCTTCAACAAGGTCGGCGTGCGGGCCAACCTGTTCAGCAGCGACCTCGGCGAGCTGAACGAGGATGACGCCGACTACATCAGCGCCGACGTGATGTGGCGCCTGTGGAGCCCGACCGAGAAGAGCTTCGTGGCGGCCGGCCTGGGCTGGCAGGACATGGAGTTCACCGAGTCCGGCCTGGGCGCGACCCGCGTCGAGACGGCCGGCGTGCGCGCGACCGTCGAGGGCCGGGTGGGCGTGATCGCGGTGCTCTACGTCTACGGCGTCTACAGCTACCTGCCGGAGCTGGACGACTTCTCGCCGGGCGGCGGCGATCGTTACACCGAGCTGGAGGGGCAGGAGTACGAGCTGGGCGTCCAGTGGAAGGTGGCGCCGTTCGTGGACATGCGCGCCGGCTACCGCGCCAGCCAGCTCGATTACCTGCGCGAGCCCGTGTTGAACCCGGCCTACAACGGCCAGGTCGATTCCGAGGGGTTCATGGTCGGTTTCGGCATCCACTTCTGATCGAGGTCCGTTTGCTCGGGGCCGGGCGCGGTGTTTCCGCCCCGGCCCCGCTTTTTTTCGCTACCCATTAGAATGTCGCCGTCCCTGAACCCGCACCGCTCCGGGAGGCGACATGACCCAGCGCCGCTTGCGCTCGTTGTCCGTGACCGTGCTGCTGGTCTCGATCGCCGCGACCGTGCTCGCGGCCGCCGGGGAGCACGACCCGGGCGGCGATGACGCGGTCCATCGAAAAGCTGTTCAGGATTGGGTCCGCGCCCATCGCGCGAAGATCCTGGACGAGCTCGTACGCCTGGTCTCGCTGCCCAACGTCTCGAAGAACACCGCGGACCTGGTCGTCAACGCCACCCACCTGCGGTCGATGCTGGAACAGCGCGGCTTCGAGGTCCGGCTGCTCGAGACCGCGACGACCCCGTACATCTTCGCGCGGCTGGCGCCCGCGGCGTCCGCGTCCAGCGGTGCACGCGCGCCGGTCATGCTGGTCTACGCCCACTACGACGGGCAGCCCGTCGACCCGGCCCGCTGGACGGTGACGCCGCCGTTCTCGCCGCTGCTGAAGGGCGACCGGGACGATCCCGACGCCCGGCTCTACGGCCGCTCGGCCTCGGACGACAAGGGTCCGATCGTGGCGCTGCTGGCCGCGATCGACGCGCTGCGCGCCGGCGGAATCCCGCCCAGCGTCGAGCTCAAGCTGCTGCTGGACCCGGAGGAGGAAATCGGCTCGCCCCAGGTCGCCGCGGTGCTGGAACGCCACCGCGACCTGCTGGCCGCCGACCTGCTGGTATTCGCCGACGGGCCGGTGCACCAGTCGGGGCGGCCGACCGTGGTGTTCGGCAACCGCGGCATCGTCACCGTGACGTTGACGGTCCACGGCCCGTCCCGCGCGCTCCATTCCGGGCACTACGGCAACTGGGCGCCCAACCCGGCGCAGAAGCTGGCCCGGCTGCTGGCGTCGATGAAGGACGCGGAGGGGCGGGTGCTGGTGGAGGGCTTCTACGACGACGTGCTCCCGCTGAGCGATCGGGAACGCGAGGCGATCGCGGCGATCCCGCGGGTGGACGAGTCGCTGCGCCGCGAGTTCGGTATCGCGCGCCCCGATGGCGCCGGCAGGACTCTCGAGGAGCTGATCAACCTGCCCTCGCTCAACGTGCGCGGCATGGCCTCGGCCTGGGTCGGGGCGCAGGTGCGCACGATCGTCCCGCCCAGCGCCACGGCCGAGATCGACATGCGCCTGGTCAAGAACGTCACGCCGCAGGCCGCGGTCGAGCGGCTCGAGGCGCACCTCCGCAAGCAGGGCTACACGGTGGTACGGGACGAGCCGACCGCCGAGCAGCGGCTGGCGCACCCCGACCTGGTGCAGGTCCGGAGCGGGCACGGCACGCCGGCCACCCGCACGCCGATCGACACACCACTCTCGCATGCGCTGATCACCGCGGTGCGCCGCGCCGTGACCGAGGAGCCGGTGCTGCTTCCGACGCTGGGCGGAACGGTGCCGATGCACCGCTTCGAGACGGCACTGGGGGTGCCGGTCTACGGCCTGCCGATCGTCAACTTCGACAACAACCAGCACGCCCCGGACGAGAACCTGCGGCTGGGCAACCTGTGGCGCGGGATCGTGCTGTACGCGTCGCTGCTGCGGATGCCGCCGCCCGCGATGCCTCGCTAGCGCCGACGCTCCTTGAGCAACTGTTTGACCTTCTCGCGCAACGGCGGGCGCAGGTGGGGATCTGCGGCGAGCTGCTGGAGCCGCGGCAGCGGCAGCTGCGGGATCAGCCGCAGCGCGCCCTCGAGCGGGGCGTTGGGGTGCTTGCTGAAGTTGAGCCGCACCTGCTCGTCACGCATCCAGTCGCGGTTGCGCTCGACCTCGCGCAGCAACGTCTTCGGCAGGCGGGTCTGCCGCAGCACGGCCCGCACGTGGGGCACGCGCAAACGGGGATTCTTGAGCAGCCGCGCCAGCACCGGAACCTGACCGTCGCGGATCAACGCGTCGATCTCCTCGGTGTAGGCGAAGGTGGCGAGGATCAGCTTCTGGCCCATCGGCCGGCGCCGCAATTCCTGATCCAGCCCCTTCCCCGACTCCTTGATGCCGCGGCGGATGCTCTGGACCACCGAGCCGTCCCGAACGCCTTCGACCAGCCGCTGCAATCGCGCGCGGTCCACGTCGCCGAGGTCCAAGAAGCGGATCCCGATCCCCGCCTCGCGGTCGAAGGTCGCTTCGCCGGCAACGCCGGTTCGCACCACCTCCGCCGCAACCGTGAACGGCTCGTCCCACTGGGTCAGGCGAAACCGCAGTGTGCCCCGCGTGCCGGGCAGGATGGCGTGATCGGTGGGCAGGAACATCCCGCTGTCGCTGAGGTTGGCCGTGAACTCCTGGATCGTGAAGCGTTCGCCCGCGAACTCGACCTGGGCCGGGAAGTGGACGCGAACCGAACGTTCGACGCGCTCCGCCGCGTCGTCTCCGGCCGTCTCGGGCGCCGTCGCTGCCCGTGCGTTGCTCGCCATCGGAACTTCCGCTCGTCACGGTCCCCGGGGCAAATATGTGCCCTCCGCCCCGATCCGCAAACGGGAGACGCCCGAATCCGCGGCTGCGGGGAATACGACAACGTAATCGGAACGAACCGGCGAAGCGGCTACAGCCGTGGCCGCGAATCGGATCGAGCCGGTGGCCTGCGGGGGGCTAGTCACTCCACAAGATGCCCTCGCCCCACAGGATCCCGTCGCTCCACAGGATCCCGTCGCTCCACAGGATCCCGTCACTCCACAGGATCCCGTCGCTCCACAGGATCCCGTCACTCCACAGGATCCCGTCACTCCACAGGATCCCGTCGCTCCACAGGATCCCGTCGCTCCACAGGATCCCGTCGCTCCACAAGATCCCGTCGCTCCACAGGATCCCGTCGCTCCACAAGATCCCGTCGCTCCACAGGATCCCGTCGTGGTGGATGCTCGTTCCCGGGCCGAGCAGACCGTAGACCCGGTGCACATCCCGCTTGAATCGCTCATGATTGCGGAAGAAGTCCTCCCGGGCGACCGACACCTCGGCGTGGAGGAAACCGTCGGCCCACAGGATCCCGGAATCGGACACGTCCTCGCCCTGCGCGATCGAGCCGCCGGCCTGTCGGGAGCCTGCGGTGTAGAGGATCCCGTCGGTCTGGGCGAAATCGTCGTGCTTGCCGTCGGGCTTGACCTCGTACCAGTTGATGCCCGCGCAGCGGTAGAGCCGGTCGCCGAAGTACCAGCCATCGACGTAGACGACCCGGCGTCCCCATTCGATCATCTCACCGGCAATCGGAGAGCTGAGGTCGCCCTGTGCCAGGTCGATCGCGAAGCTGGCGGTCTTTCCGGGCTTCAGCTTCTTGACCTCCTCGCGGTTGTCCATGGCGAAGGCCAGGTCGATCGCCGCCCGGCCGTTGACCTGGCCCGCGCCCTGCTCGAAGAAGCCGGCTCCCTCCAGCGGCTGCGCGGTGTACATCAGGATCGCCTTGACCGCCGACGGCGAGAGATCCGCGCGCGCCTGCATCATCAGCGCCACGATCCCGGACACCAGCGGCGCGGCGGTCGAGGAACCGGAAAGCAGGAGGTAGTGGTCGTCCACGCGCAGGTCGCGGTGCGGGGCGGCCAGCCAGGAGTCGCGGGCGGCCGTGGACACCAGCTTGTTGCCGGGCGCCACGACGTCGGGCTTGATCACGAAGTCGAACAGCCGCTCGTCTTCGGACAGCACGCCGTCATCGTTCAGGTCGTCCGCCACGTGAGACAGCGTCGGACCTCGCGAGGAGTAGCTGGTCACCCGATCGTCGGACCGCGCGTCGGTCTGGAAGGTGTTGGCGGCGCCGACCGTGAGCGTGTCCGGACACGTGGCCGGCGAGAGGATGCCGCCAAAGGCGGCCCGGCCGTCGGCGTCCTTGCCGGCGTTACCGGCGGCCGCGACGACCACGATGCCCTTCTCCACAACCTTGCGCACGGCGCGACACAACGGGTCCTGCTCGTGCGATTCTTGCGGCCGGGTGCCCACGGACAGGTTGACGACGCGGACGCCGTGCTTCGCGCCTTCGTCCTCGACCCATTCCAGCGCTTCTAGCAGGCTGTCGATCGACCCGACACCGTCCCCGCGGAGTACGCGCAGATCGACGAGCGTCGCCCCGGGAGCGGCACCGGTGAACGGGCGCTCGAACCGGCCATCGGACAGCTTGCCGTTGCCGGCGATCAGGCCGGCGATGTGCGTACCGTGTCCGTAGGGGTCGTGGGAGCCCAGGAACGGCTCGACGGTGAAATCGACACGCTGCACCACGCGCGACGCGGCGGGAGCATCCCACAGCGCGAGGTCCTCGTGCTCGGCGATCCCGGAATCGATGACCGCCACCGCAATCCCGCCGCCCTCGAGGGGCTCGGCGTCCGGATCGAGGTAGCCCTCGATACCCGAGGTGACGCGCACGTGACTCCCGGCCGCGAAGCGGGCCGGGCCGTGTTTTTGCAGCTTCTTGAGCTTGCGGTTGCGGAGCGCGTGCTCGCGGCCCTCGAGGACCGCGATCTCCGCGGCCAGCCGGGCCAGGTCGGGCTCGTATTCCGCGGCCAGGCGCGACGAGTCCCGCGCAAACCCGCTCTCGAGCTCCTCCCGGGCCTGGTCGAACTCGGCCTGGACCGCCTCGATCCGACCTGGTATCGGCCCGGCCTCAGCGACGGCCACCGACAGCTCGGCGGCCAGCGCGTCCAGCTTCTCCTGGATCGCCTGCCGCTTGTCGTCGTCGGCTTCCGCGAGATGCTCCTGCTCCTTGGCGATGTCCTCGCGGAGCTCGGCCTGGAGCTTGTCGAGCTCTGCCTGGCGCTTCTCCAGGTCCTCGACGTCCTCGCTCCGCCGTTTCTCCAACTGCTTCATCGACTCGGCGAACGCCTTTTCGAGGTCTTCGCTCAGCTCCCGGAACTCCTTGTCGAGCTCGTGGTGTTGCTTACCGAGCTCGTTGTGCTGTTTCGAAAGGAGCTCGAGCTCAGCCTTGAGCTGCTCGTCGCGTTTTTTTTGCCGTTCCTCGAGCAGCTTGTCCGCCTCGTCCTCACCGGCGCTGAATACGCGGCGGTTGGGGACGACGTACACGATCTCCGGCTCGGCCAGCAGCACCTCGAGCCGCCGGGCCAGATCGTCGCTCGGAAGGTCCAACGCCGTCATCTCGAGCTTGCGGTTGACCCACACGATCTCAGCGCCGACGGTGGCGGCGATCTCGCGGAGCCGCGGCGGTGTCACGGTCGAGTCGCTGACGTCGACGTGATCGAAGGTGGCGATGACCCGGAACGTGTCCCCTGTTGCGCGTCCGGCGGCTTCGGCGAGGTCGGGCGAAGCCTTGGACTCCTCCCCTGCGGTGAGAGCCGGAGCCATACCGGTCAAGCAAACCAGCGCGAAGATCAGCGCCCAGCGGCGCGGACGGGACAGGGATTGCCTGTCGGAGCGATTGGCCCTGACATCCATCTCTTGACCCTCCGAGGAACTCGGCGCGGTCGGTGATGCAATCGGCGGTCCAGGTCACGTGGACTACGGGGCCGCGATCCGGTAAGTGGCTGTACGGCAATGGTTTGACCGACGGCGGCCCCGCCGGCTCCGCGGGACGGCCCGAGACACCCGGCGTCCATATCGCCGGAAACGTGGTGGTGGGTAGGTCGCATCGTGGCGGGCGTATCCGGAAATGCGGCGGGCCATCGTGGTGCGCAGAGTGTAGCCGCTCGCGCCGCGTTCCCGCGAGTCGTCCGGCTGTGGACGCCCGACAAGGGGCGGCGCGGGGCTGGAAAGGAACCGTGGGGGGAAGATCCGGGCGCCTCAGAATGCGTGCGCCCGGT
>JBFKMV010000201.1:0-8840 GCA_041629655.1 Candidatus Polarisedimenticolaceae bacterium | reverse complement strand
TTCTTGTACTTCATCAGGCCCATGTTCAGGCCCTGCGTGATCGGGCGCGAGTATTCCGGCGCCTTCAGGCCCAGCTTCCTGCGCAGCCGGATGTTGTAGGGCACCAGGTCGCGCTTGTAACGGGCGGCCTTCTCGAAGTTGACCATGTAGGTCTCGATCGGGATCGGCTCGATCTTGATGTAGCCGTCGCGCACCGCGTCGTCGACGATCTTGACCCCGTCGTCGGTGCGTGTCAGCACCGTCGTGCGCCCGTCGGTGTAGATGTACTCGCCGTCGGGGCCGCGCAGCCACGGATCGCCGACCGAGATGTCGGCGTGCTCGGCCGAGAAGTCGATGCACATGTTGCAGCGCGTCGGCGTGTAGAACAGCTTCATCGTGTTGAACTCGTCCTTCATCTCCTCGTGCTTGAGCACCTTGACCGGCTCGCCGCCCTTGATCGCGGCATGGATCCCGCCCGGCCAGTCGCCGAAGCGGAAGTCGAGCCCCGTGACGTCCTTGAAGTCGATCCCCTTCA
Source organism: Candidatus Polarisedimenticolaceae bacterium (assembly GCA_041629655.1). Taxonomy (GTDB): domain Bacteria; phylum Acidobacteriota; class Polarisedimenticolia; order Polarisedimenticolales; family Polarisedimenticolaceae; genus JBFKMV01. Next base: position 8,326 of record JBFKMV010000201.1, on the reverse strand, counting down.
GCTCGCACAGGTCGGTGTAGGCGTTCGGCTCCAGCGCCACGTTGCAGTACAGGCCGATCACGTACTTGAGACGCTTGCGCAGCTTGGGGCTGACCTTCTGGTACTTGCGGATCGCGTGCACGTAGCACGGCAGCGCCACCACCGCGTAGGTGCCTTCGATCTTCTCCATCTCGGCCAGCGGCGTCAGCGCCGGAACGACCAGGTACTTGGACTTCTGCGCGCGGCGCAGTTCCTCGACGGTGCGCGCGATCATCGCATGCTCGCGCCAGCCGTTCTCGTCGGCGGTCGTGGTCAGCACCAGCGCGCCGTCGATCAGCTTGTTGTCCAGCATGTAGGTCAGGATCTCGGTCACGAAGCCGCCGCTGGCGCCCTTGTAGCGCACCTCGTCGTTGGTCGAGAAGCTGACGTAGGAGCCGCGCACGATCCCGGTGATCGACTGCGGGTGCGGCCGGCGGCCGAACATCTCGTCGTCGAGCTTGTTGAAGTCGACCTCGCCGCCCGGGCAGACCTTGAGGCAGCGCGTGCAGGCCTGGATGCAGCTCTCCTCCTCGGTGATGTAGGGGTAGGCCGTCCTGGCGTCGAAGCGGATGATGTCGACCGGGCAGGCCGGCTCGCAGGCCCCGCAGCGCACGCACAGCCCCGTGTCCACGATCTCGTTGATCACGTGGGGATTCTCGGCGGTGTAGCGGAGGCCGTCGGTGGATTTCGCCATGCTGGGTGCCTCGTTTCGGGCGCGCCGGAGACACTTCACCCGCCGGGCGGGGGGCATGTCCGGGGACCCGTCAAAACTCATCTAAAAATAGGGGGATCCGGGGGGTGCCGCAACAGGTTTCGGGTTCCGGGGAGACACCCCTTGACGGGCCCGGGCGCCGGGGGTACTATTTCGATGGTCATAGGAGCATCGGAGCATGGCCCGAACGGTCGATCTGGCGCGGATCTTCAAGGCGCTGGCGGATCCGAACCGCCTGGCGATCTTCCAGCTCCTGCGCAAGCGCTGCGGCCCCGGCTGCGAGGTCGCGGCGGACGACGCCGGCAACACGGTCTCCGACATCGCGCAGGAGTTCGACCTCGCGCTGTCGACCGTCTCGCATCACATCAAGGAGTTGAAGAACGCGGGGTTGATCCGCTGCGAGAAGCGCGGCCTGTGGGTCTACTGCGCTCCCGACGAATCGGTGCTGGGTACGATCGAGAAGTTCGCCAAGGAATGATTTTTTTTGGGCTCATATTTCGATAATCGTGCAACTTTGCAACTACAGGAAAGGAGGACCGACGATGAGCACGACGCAACAAGCAGGCTGTGGATGTGTGGAGGCGCCGGCCCCCGCGCCGTCGCCGCGTCTGGAGACCCTGGTCCCGATCGCGGTGGTCATCGCGGCGGGGTGCGAGCCGTGCGCGGAGCGCATGGTCAAGCGGGCCCTGGACGAGGGCGCCTCTCCGCGGGACGTGCGCAAGACGCTCGGCATCGTCGCCGACCTGCGGCGACGCGACTGCCTCGCCGAGGCCGTCGGGGCCGACGTGATCGCCAGGATGGAGCGGCCGCTGGCGCGCGGCCTCGAGACCCTGGAGGCGGAGCGGATCGTCGAGCGGGTGCGCGAGCGCTACGCGGGGATCGCCGTCGGGGGAGCGGACGGCTGCGGCTGCTCGCCCACCGGAGCCGCGACCTCGACGACCCGGCAGCTCGCGCGGGAGCTGGGCTACGAGGAGGACGAGCTGGCGCGCGTGCCCGACGAGGCGAACCTGGGACTGGGCTGCGGCGCCCCGGTCGAGCTGCTCGGGCTGCGCGCCGGGGAGACCGTGCTCGACCTGGGGTCCGGCGGCGGCCTCGACGCGATCCTCGCCGCGCCGCAGGTCGGCCCGGAGGGCAAGGTCATCGGCGTCGACATGACACCCGAGATGATCGAGCGCGCGCGAGGCAACGTGCGGCGGGCGAATCTACCCTGGGTCGAATTCCGGCTGGGACGACTGGAGCGACTCCCCCTGCCCGACCGTTCGGTCGATGCGGTGACCAGCAACTGCGTGATCAACCTCGTACCGGACAAGGGACAGGTGTTCCGCGAGATCGCCCGTGTGTTGCGGCCGGGCGGCCGCCTGGTGATCTCGGACATCGTTCGCACGGGAGCGCTGCCGGGGCCGGTCGAGCGCGACATCCTGGCCTGGGTCGGCTGCGTGGCGGGCGCGCTGGAGCGCGAGGAGTACTTCTCGCAGGTGCGGCGGGCCGGTCTGACGGGGCTCGAGGTGCTCCGGGAGCGGGACCTCGCGGGCCTCGCCGAGGGTCTGCTGCCGGACGAGCTGGTGCGACGGCTACGACAGGCCGGCGTCGGGCTCGACGACCTGCGCGGCAAGCTGCACTCGGTCACCTTCCGGGCCCGGAGGCGCTAGATCGAGATCGAGCCGTCGCGGAAACCGGTCTCGCCGATCCGGGCGTTGACCAGAACGGGCGTGCCGCCGCGGGCGATCGACTTCGCCTGCGCCAGCACGTCCTCGACCTCCCCGGGGCGCTCGATGTGCAGCCCGGCGCCCCCGAAGCCCTCGGCGACGCGGTGATAGTGCGTGCCGCGCAGCACCGTCCCGACGTCGTCGTCGAGGATCTTGCGCTGCTCGCGCGCGATCTGGGTCCAGCAGGCGTCGTTGCCGACGACGGCGATCACGGGAATCCCGTGGCGGACGAAGCTGTCGAACTCGGCGAGACTGAAGCCGGCCGATCCGTCTCCGTAGAGCAGCCATACCTCGGCGTCGGGCCGGCACAGTTTCGCGCCCAGCGCGAAGCCGGCGCCGACGCCCAGCGTGCCGAAGGGGCCGGGGTCGAGCGAGCTCAGCGGGCCGCGCGGCGAGGTGATGTACGACGACGAGGCGACGAAGTCGCCGCCGTCGAGCACCAGCACGCTGTCGTCGTCCATCACGCGATCGATCGCGGCACACAGCGCCAGCGGGTTGACGAACGGGGTCGGCTGACGGCACTGCGACTCGATCTCCCGCTCGCGCTCCGCGTCGCGCTGCCGGAGGCGCGCCAGCCACGGCGCGCGCCCCTCCGGATCGGTCGAGGCCCGTTCGGCCAGTCGGCGCAGGAACTCCGCCGGGTCGCCGAGCAGGCCCAGCGTGGGCCGCCGGTTGAGCGTCAGGTCGTGGCGGCTGCGGTTGGCCGAGATCAGCGTGGCGTCGCGACGGAAGTGCCGCCCGTAGCCCAGGCGGAAATCGCAGGCCACGCCGGCCAGCAGCACCAGGTCGGCCTCGCGCAGCGCCTCGCGGCGCCGGTGCCGCATCAGCACCGGGTGCGCGCGACCGAGCAGTCCCCGCGCCATTCCGGACAGGTAGGCCGGAACGCCGAGCCGGGCCACCGCCGCGGACAGCTCGGCGGCGGAGGCGGCGGGCAGCAGCGCCTGGCTGCCCACCAGCAGCACCGGCCGCTCCGCGCCTTCGAGCCGTCCCGCCGCCCGAGCGAGGTCCGATTCGGACAGCGGCGGGACGCGCGGCGTCACGCGAACCGGCGCCCGCACCCGCCGCGGCTCGGCGAACAGGCGGTCGAGGTGGCGCGCGATGTACCAACCCCGCACCCGGCCGGCGAGGCCGGCGGCCGTCCCCGCGCCGCCCGCGCTGGCGTACCAGCCCCGGACCACCGACTCGTCGTACAGCAGGTCCACCGGGCATTCGAGGAACGTCGGGCCCGGCACGCCGTCCTGCGCCGCGCGAAACGCGGCCTCCAGCTCGGGAACCAGCCGGCGGCGCCGCGCGACCGAGGCCGCGCGCTTGACGTGGGGCCGCACCAGCGCGAGCTGGTCGATGTCCTGGAGCGAGCCGCGCCCCTTGAGCAGCGTGGCCGTCGCGCCGCCGAGCACCACCACGGGGGTCTGCGCGAGCTGCGCGTTCTTGACCGCCGTGATCGCATTGGTCACGCCCGGCCCGGCCGTGACGGCGGCCACCCCGGGCACCCCGGTCAGGCGCGCGACCGCGTCGGCGGCGAAGACGGCGGTCGCCTCGTGCCGCACGTCGACGACGCGGATGCCGCGCTGTTTGGCGGCGACCAGGATCGGCGAGATATGCCCGCCGCAGAGGGTGAACAGGAACCGCACCCCCTGCTCCACGAGTACCTCGGCGATGCGATCCCCGCCGGTCCCCTTGCTCGCTTTCATGGAGCGGGCCTCCGGAGCTACCATGCCCGGGGAGGAACCTACCATGGACGCCCACGCCGCCGGCCCCGGAACGGCGGGCCGGCGAGTCGTCGTGATCGATGCCTGCCGGACTCCGTTCCTCCGCTCCGGTACCGCGTTTCGCGACCAGACCGCGTACGACCTGGGACGGATGGCGCTGGCCGGCCTGCTGCACCGCAACCCCATCGATCCCGAGAGCATCGAGTTGCTGGTGATGGGCACGGTCGTGGCCGATCCCGACACCAGCAACGTGGCCCGGGAGTGCGGGCTGGGCGCCGGCATCCCGGCGTCGTGCCCCGCGTACACGGTCACCGCCGCCTGCGTCTCGGCGAACATCGCGTTCCAGGACGCGGCCAACGCGATCGCCACCGGTGCGGTCGACGTCGCCGTCGCGGGGGGCACGGAAACGCTCTCCGACGTCCCGATCCGCGTCAGCCGCCCGGTGCGCAAGCGGCTGATCGCCGGCCGCAAGGTACGGGGGATCGGGGGCTGGCTCAAGCTCGCCCGCGGCCTGCGCCTGCGCGACCTGGCGCCCGAGGTGCCGCCGATCGCCGACTTCTCGACCGGGCTGACGATGGGGCAGAACGCCGAGCGGCTGGCCAAGCGACTGGGGATCACCCGCGAGGAGCAGGACGCCTACGCCATGCAGTCGCACCACCGCGCCGCGCGCGCGACGCGCGAGGGCTGGCTGGCCGAGCAGATCGTGCCGGCGCGCGTCCCGCCGGGCTTCGAGGCGATCGGCGAGGACAACGGGATCCGCGGCGACACGTCGCTGGAGAAGCTGGCCGCGCTGAGGCCGGCGTTCGACCGCAGCTTCGGCACGATCACCGCCGGCAACAGCTCCTACCTCACCGACGGCGCCTCGGCCGTGCTGCTGATGAGCGAGGACCGGGCGCGCGCGCTGGGCCTGCGGCCGCTCGCCGCCGTGGTGAGCTCCTCGCTGACCGCGATGGACCCGCTGGAGGAACTGCTGCTCGGCCCGGCGTTCGCGATCCCGCGCGCGCTGGAGCGCGCCCGGCTGACCCTGGATCGGATGGACGTGATCGAGCTGCACGAGGCCTTCGCCGGCCAGGTGCTCGCGGTGCTGAAGCTCAACGCCGACCCCGCGTTCTCTCGAGAGCGGCTGGGGCGCGACACGCCCGTCGGCCCGGTCGACCCCGAGAAGCTGAACGCCTGGGGCGGGTCGCTCTCGGTCGGACACCCGTTCGGGGCCACCGGGGGCCGGCTGATCGCGACCTGCTGTCGCCGGCTCGAGCGCGAGAACGGCCGCTACGGCCTGATCGCCGCCTGCGCCTCCGGGGCGCTCGGCTACGCGATCGTGCTGGAGAGGATGGAATCATGAGCGTCGTGACGGCGAGTGCGGTGCGGCTGGAGCGGCATCCCGGCGGGGTGGCGCTGGTCCTGCTCGACACCCCGGACAGCCCCGTGAACGTCCTGTCGCGCGAGCTGTTCGAGGAGGTCGCCCCGATCCTGGACGAGATCGAGTCGGACGCCGCGCTGCGCGCCTGCGTGATGGCCAGCGCGAAACCCGGGACGTTCATCGCCGGGGCGAACCTCAAGCAGCTGATCGCCGTGCGCAACGTCGAGGAAGGCTCGGCGCTGTCGCGCGACGGCCAGCGGCTGCTCGAGCGCATCGCGCGCAGCCGCAAACCCTTCGTGGCCGCGATCCACGGGCCGGCGCTGGGAGGCGGGCTCGAGGTCGCCTTGGCCTGCCACTACCGGCTGGCGGCCGACGATCCGAAGACGGTGCTGGCGTTGCCCGAGGTGCAGCTGGGATTGCTGCCCGGCGCCGGGGGCACCCAGCGCCTGCCGCGGCTGATCGGCCTGGCGCAGGCGCTGCCGCTGCTGCTGACCGGAAAGCGGCTGCGGGCGCAGCAGGCCTACCGGCTGGGGCTCGTCGACGCGCTGACCTCGCCCGGCGGGTTGACGGACACCGCCGTCCGCGCCGCGGCGCTGCTGGCCGAGGGGAAGCTCGCGCCGCGCCGGCGCAAACGGCCGCTCCTCGCGCGCGTGCTGGAGAGCGCGGTGGGCCGGCCGATCGTGTTCCGGAAGGCCGCGGCCGGCGTGACGGCCAAGACGCGCGGGCTGTACCCCGCCCCGCCCGCGATCCTGGAGTGCGTCAGGACCGGCTACGCACGCGGGCACGACGCCGGGCTGGCCAAGGAGTCGGAGCTGTTCGGGGAGCTCGCGGCCGGCTCCGCGGCCCGGCACCTGATCGGGTTGTTCGAGGCGATGACCGCGCTGAAGAAGCCGCGACCCGGTGCCGAGCCGCGGCCGGTGCGCCGGCTCGGCATTCTCGGCGCCGGATTCATGGGCAGCGGGATTGCGTCGATCTCGCTCGGGCACGTGCCCGTGGTGGTCAAGGACGTCGGCGAGGAGGCGCTGGCCGGCTGCGCGCGCAACGTCCACGAGGGGCTCCGGCGCCGGGTGCGCTCCCGCGCGGTGACGCGGTTCCAGCGCGACCAGCAGCTGGCTCGGCTGCACCTGACCACGGACGACGCCGCGCTGGCCGCCGCGGACCTTGTCGTCGAGGCGGTGTTCGAGGACCTCGAGCTCAAGCGCAAGATCCTGGCCGCGACCGAGCGTCACATCGCGCCGACCGCGGTGTTCGCCTCCAACACCTCGGCGCTGCCGATCGCCGCGATCGCCGCGGGGGCCGCACATCCCGAGCGCGTGATCGGCATGCACTACTTCTCCCCCGTCCCCAGGATGCCGCTGCTGGAGCTGGTCGTCCCGCCGGGCGCCGCCGACTGGGCCGTGGATACCGCGCGCGCCTTCGGGGTCCGGCAGGGCAAGACCGTGGTCGTGGTCAAGGACGGCCCCGGCTTCTACACCTCGCGGATCCTCTCGCCGTACCTCGCCGAGGCGACGATGCTGGTCGAGGAGGGCGCGCGCGTGGACGAGGTCGACCGGGCGCTGCTCGACTTCGGGTTCCCGGTCGGTCCGCTGGCGCTGCTGGACGAGGTGGGGATCGACGTCGCGGCCCACGTGGCGCGCAACTTCGGCAAGCTCTACGCCGACCGCGGCCTGGGCGGCTCGGACGCCTTCCCGCGCCTCCACGACGCGGGCTACTCCGGGCGCAAGAACCGGCGCGGCTTCTACCGTTACGACGCGGGCGGCAAGCACGGCAAGAAGCGGGTCAACGACGAGGTCTACGGCGTGCTCGGCGGCGCGCCGCGCCGCGCGGTTCCCCGCGAGGCGATCGCCCGGCGCGTCAGCCTGCTGATGGTCAACGAGGCCGCGTACTGTCTCCAGGAAGAGGTGATCGCCGGCCCGACCGACGGCGACGTGGGCGCGATCCTCGGGCTGGGGTTCCCGCCGTTCCGCGGCGGGCCGTTCCGCTACGTGGACTCCACCGGGATCGGCCCGCTCGTGGAAACGCTACAACGACTGCGCGACGAGCACGGCCCGCGCTTCGAGCCGGCGCCGCTGCTGCGCGAGATGGCGCACGCCGGGCGCCGCTTCCACTGAGCCGCGCCGATGCGCTCGGTCTACTTCGGGGAAGAGCACGAGGCGTTCCGGACGGCGGTGCGCCGTTTCGTCGTCGACGAGGTCGCGCCCCACGCCGCCGATTGGGAAGCGGCGGGCGCGATCCCCCGCGAGATCTTCGCGCGGATGGGCGAGCTGGGGATGCTGGGCATCCTGGCGCCGGAGGAGTACGGCGGGGCCGCGGCCGACGTGTTCTTCGCCGTGGCGTTCCTGGAGGAGCTGCCGCGCTCGATGATGGGCGGCTTCTGCGCGGCGGTGTCGGTGCAGCAGTTCATGGCCACGCCGCACATCCTGCGTCACGGCTCGGCGGAGCTGAAGCGCCGCTACGTCGCGCCCTCGGTGGCCGGCGGCAAGGTCGGCGCACTGGCGATCACCGAGCCGGACACCGGCTCCGACGTGGCGGCGATTCGCACCACGGCGGTGCGGGACGGCGATGGCTACGTCGTCAACGGCGCCAAGACCTTCATCACCAACGGGGCCGACGGCGATTTCTTCACGCTGGCCGTGCGCACCGGGGCGGAGGGTGCCGGCGGGCTCAGCCTGCTGGTCGTCGACGCCGATGCGCCCGGGATCACGCGCCGCCGGCTGGACAAGCTGGGCTGGCACGCCTCGGACACCGCCGAGGTCGCCTTCGAGGACGTGCGCGTTCCGGCGAGCCGGCTGATCGGCGAGGAGAACCGCGGCTTCGCGAT
>JBFKMV010000200.1:0-8910 GCA_041629655.1 Candidatus Polarisedimenticolaceae bacterium | reverse complement strand
TGATCGCCGCGGGCTCCACCGCACAGGCCGCGACCGGGGCCCTGCTGCTCCGCCGTTCCGTCGGTTTCCCGCACACCTTCGATCATCCGACGGACATCCTCAAGGCGATGGTGCTGTGCGGCCCGGTGAGCTGCGTGATCGGGGCCACGGTCGGGGTGGCCGCCCTGTTGCTCAGCGGCAGCATCGGCAGTGACGCGTGGGTCGCCAACTGGACGACCTGGTGGCTGGGGGACACGATCGGCGTGCTCGTGGCGGTCCCGCTGGTCGCGGCCTGGGAGACGGACTTCCGGCAGGCGCGCCTGCGAACACGCGTCTCCGTGGCGATTCCGATCGTCGTCGGGATGCTGCTGACCACGATCCTGTTCCTCGACGTTCGCAAGACCGAGCTCCGGCGCGCCCAGTCCGAGTTCGAGCGACGCGCGGACATCATGACCGCCGCCCTGCAGCAGAGCGTCGAATCGAACCTCGACATCGTGCGCTCGATCGTGAATCTGTTCGATACGTTCCAGAACGTCGAGCGGCAGGAGTTCCGCGCCTTCGTCACGCCGGTGTTCGCGCAGCACCCGGGTCTCCACGGGCTGAGCTGGAACGCCGTGATACCGCGTCATCAGCGGGCGGAGTACGAGCGCGCCGCGCGACGGGAGGGGTTTTCGGGATTCGAGATCACCGAGCGGGATCCGGGGCAGGGTTTGGTGCGCGCCCGCCATCGTGACGAATACGTCGTGGTGTACTACATCGAGCCCCACGAGCCGAACCGGCAGGCGCTGGGGTTCGACCTCAGCTCGGACCCCGTCCGGGCCGAGATCCTGCGCCGCGCGCGCGACAGCGGGTCGGTCCAGGCGACGCCGCCGGTCACGCTGGTCCAGGAGTCCGGAGAACAGTCCGGTTGCCTGTTCTTCGCGCCGATCTACCGACCGGACATGGCCGTCGAGACCCTCGAGCAGCGACGCCGACACATCGTCTCGTTCGTGTCCGGAGTCTTCCGGACGGGAGAGATGGTCGATGAGGCGTTGCAGGCCTTCGACAACGAGGGGATCGGCTATCGCATCGTGGACCGCTCCGATCCCGCCGATGCGCGCCCGCTCAATCTCGGCGAGCTGACGCCACCGGAGGACGCTGCGGCGACCGACGCGTTGCAGTGGACCAAGGTCATCGACGTGGCGGGACGACGGTGGGCGATCGAGTTCACGTCTACCGCGGGCTTCCCGGCGTGGCGGCCGACCGGGCGGCCCTGGGCCGTGGCGACGGGGGGCCTGCTGTTCACCGCCCTGCTGGGCGCCTTCTTGCTGGCCGTCGCGGGAAGGGCCGCGGCGATCGAGCGCGTCGTGGTCAGCCGCACGGCCGAGCTGTCGCAGACCAACCTCAGCCTGGAGCAGGAGATCGCCGAGCGCGAACATGCCCAGGCCGAGCTGCGCAGGGCCCACGACGAGCTGGAGCAGCGCGTGGCGGCGCGCACCGCCGAGATCGTCCGCGCCACCGAGAAGCTCCAGCAGGAGATCCACGAGCGGCAACGGCTGGAGACGGAGCTGCTGCGGGCGCAGAAGCTCGAGTCGATCGGCATCCTGGCCGGCGGGATCGCGCACGATTTCAACAACCTGTTGACCGCGATCAGCGGCAACCTCGCGCTGGCCAGGCTCGAGCTGGACCGGCAGGGCTCCACGCTGCCGTATCTCGAGCAGGCCCAGAGAGCGCTGTCGCGCGCCACGAGCCTGACGCACCAGCTGCTGACGTTCTCCAAGGGCGGCGCTCCGGTCAAGAAGACGATCGACCTCTCGGGCCTGCTCCGCGAGTCGTGCGATTTCGCCCTGCGCGGCTCGAACGTCCGCTGCGATTTCGAGCTGCCGCCGGACCTGTGGCCGGCCGAGGTCGACGGAGGCCAGATCAACCAGGTCGTCAGCAACCTCGTGATCAACGCCATGCAGGCGATGCCGGCCGGCGGCCGGATCCGGATCCGCGCGCGCAACGTGCAGGCCGAGCCCGGCGAGCTGCCGATGCTCGAGCCGGGACGGTACCTCGAGCTGCGGTTCGAGGACGAGGGAGCCGGCATTGCCCCGGAGAACCGCTCGCGTGTCTTCGACCCGTACTTCACCACCAAGCCGGGCGGCAGCGGTCTCGGACTGGCGACCGCGTATTCCATCATCCGCAAGCACGGCGGCGTGATCGAGTTGGAATCCGAGCCGGGCAACGGCAGCACGTTTCGGGTCTACCTGCCGGCGGCCGAGGGCCCCCCGCGCGCCGAGGCCGTCGGGGCCGAGCTCGACCATCCGTCGCGGTCCGCCCGGGTCCTGGTCATGGACGACGAGGAGATGATCCGCAAGCTGGCCGGAACGATCATCCGGCAGGCCGGCTTCGAGGTCGAGCTGGCGGGTGATGGCGCCGAGGCGGTCGCCCGCTTCCGCCGGGCGGCCGAGGCCGGCCGCCCGTTCGACGCCGTGATCCTGGATCTGACCGTGCCCGGCGGCATGGGCGGCAAGGACGCGATCCGGCAACTGCGCCGGATCGAGCCCGACGTACGGGCCATCGTCTCCAGCGGGTACTCGGAGGATCCCGTGCTGTCGCGCTACCGGGAGCACGGTTTCCGCGGCGTCGTGGTCAAGCCCTATACGATCCAGGAGCTGCGCGAGACGCTGCGGCGGGTCTTGGAGGACTAGGCGCTACCGCGCCTCCGTCACCAGGCCGATCCGAAGATCGCGGGTCCCGGACCGCGCCGCATCGACGATGCGCATCACGGCCTCGTAGTTGAGCCGGTCGTGCGCCGCCAGGAACAGCACGCGGTCCGACGGCGCCCGCGCGGCGAACACGTCGGTGGTCCGCCGCGCGAGGTCCGCCACGGGCAGCTGCTCGTCGTTCAGGCGCACCCGGCAGCCTGCCGGCAGTCCCGCGGAATCCGGAGCGTCGACGACGGGGCAACCGGCGAGGTCGATCGCCAGCACGATCTGCTCGGCGGCCTGCTCGTCGGGCGGCGCGCCGGCGGCCTGGCCGGGAATGTTCACGTCGTAGCCGCGCAGCGTCAGCGGGGCGATGACCATGAAGATGATCAACAGCACCAGCACCACGTCCACCAGCGGCGTCACGTTGATCTCGGACTGCAGGCCGGAGGGGCCACCGCCGTCGATTCTCATCCGCTCAGCCTCCCTGCGCCGGCTCGTCGGGCCGCTCGGCGATCAGGCCGACGTCCTTGAAGCCGGCCGCCTCCACGGCCAGCATCGCCCGTCGTACCTCGCCGAAGCTCAACCGGTGATCGCCCTTGATCACGACCTGCCAGTCCGAGCGCCCGTGCGCGGCCTCCCGGATCCGGTCGAAGAACGCGTCGGCCGCCACCCGGTCGCTCCCGACCCACAGCGTGCCCCCGCGCTCGATGGCGACGAGGATCTGCCGGCCGTCGTCGGGCTTCTGCGGCGGCCGATCCGTCGTGGGCAGCTCCACGGCCGGCCCGGAATGGAGCTGCGGGGCGATGACCATGAAGATGATCAGCAACACCAGCACCACGTCCACCAGCGGCGTGACGTTGATCGCCGACTGGAAGTTGGCGGGTCTAGCGGGTCGCATGAACCGCCGCTCCGGCACGCCTCGAGAGATAGTCCACCAGCTCGGCCGAGGTGGCGCTCATCTCGACCTGGAACCGCTCCAGCGTGCCGGTGAAGTAGTTGAACGCCATCACCGCGGGGATCGCCACCAGGATGCCGAGCGCCGTGGCGACCAGCGCCTCGGCGATGCCGCCCGAGACCGCGGCGACGCCGCCCGACCCCGAGTCGGCGATGCCCTCGAAGGCGTGGATGATGCCGACCACGGTGCCGAACAGGCCGATGAACGGCGCGGTCGAGCCGACCGTGGCGAGGCCGCCCAGGCCGCGTTTCATCTCCGCCAGCGTCAGCACCGTCGAACGGTCGAGCGCGCGCGAGACCAGCTCGATCCGCGACTCCGTGTCCCCGGCGGTGCCGCGGCTCTCCATCAGCTCCTCGACGCCCGCCGAGACCACCCGCGCCACGTGCGAACGATCGTGGCGCCGCGCGGTCGCGGCGGCGTTCTGCAGCCGGCCCTCCTTCAGGCAGCGGCCGAATTCGGGCAGGAACGCCACCGACTCCGCCGACGCCGCGCGGAAGCGGCGCAGCTTGTCGATCGTCACGGCCACCGAGTAGATCGACAACGCCACCAGGCAGCCCAGCACGCACCAGCCGACGAACCCCACGTTCCCGAGCATCGCTCCGATGTTCATCTGTAGCTCCTTTCGTTCCCCGGCTCGCCGGGCCGGTTCATCGCGTGTCGCCGGGCGCGCCGGACCCGCCGGTACGGGCGAGCGGCGGCTCGTCCGCGGCCACGGCGCGCCGCGCCGTCGCGGAGTCGTGACGCACCAGGTGCGGCATCAACGGTGTGACCTGGAAGGCCAGCTTCTCGCGGGCCGACAGCAGGGCCACGCGCTGGTTCTTCATCAGCTCGATGCGCGCGCTCCACGGGTCGAGCTTCACGCGGCCGCCCAGCGGCAGCGCCGCGATCTGCTCCACCGAGGCCGGTTCCAGCTCCGGAGCCGCTTCCACGAGCCGGTTCATCCGTTGCAGACGGTCTTCCTGCGCCAGCCGGTTGCCGAAGTGCGGCCGGATCAACGCCCGCAGTTCGGGGGCGCCGGCGGCGAGCGCCTTGAGGAACAGCCCGGCGTTGCCGAGGTCGTCCTTGTAGGGGGAGTTGGTCAGCAGCTCGAACGCACGCTGATCCGCCTGCGTCTCCTCGGCCGGATCGCGCTGGAACACGAACTGCTCCATCGCCTGGCGGTCGCCGAGCAGCACCTGGTCGCCGAAAGCGTAGCGCGTGTCCAGCTCGTGCCCGCTCAGCACGTGGCCCAGCTCGTGCGCCAGCACCGCGGCCAGGCTGGCCTCGTCCGGCAGCACGTCGAGCAGGCCGCGGCTGAGCACGATCGTGTGGCCGATCGTGAAGGACTCCAGCGGCGTCGTCAACAGCACGCGGCAACGCACCGCTGGCTGGATGTCGAGCCCGTTGGTGATCTCGAGGTTGGTCACGACGGTCTGCAGCACCGTGTCCACCTCGCCCGCGGGAGCCAGCAAGCCGGTGCGCTCGAGCCGCCGCAGCACGTTGTCCTCGGCCTCGCTTTCCCAGGCCCGGGCGCTCTCGACCGGGGAGATCTGCCCGGGGCGGTCGTTGGGGTCGCGTGTCTCGGGCCCGTCGATCAGCACCTTGGTGAACTCGTCCTCCGCGTCGGGGCGCCGGACCTGGTAGCCCCAGATGCGCGTCTGGCCCTTGTGGGTGAGCTGGCGTTGCTTCAGCGCGCGGTCCGGTTCCTCGGTGTACACGTAGGCCGGCAGCCAGACTCCCGGTCCCATGTTCAGCCGCCAGCTGTCGAAGTGGAAGTTCACGGTCAGCACCGCGGCGTAGATGCCGTTGAAGCGCACGATGTGGTAGTCCTGGTCCTCGACCCAGATCCGGCCGGTGAAACGGCCCGAGCCCCGGCGGTGGAGCGCCTTGCCCGGCCGCGGGATCACGTCGAACACCAGCGTGCGCACCTCGCCGAGGAACTCGGCGCGGATGAACTCGAACTCGTAGTGAGTGCGGTCGAACGCGCCGCGGTCGAGCATCAACATCCGCGCGAACGCCTCGGGCTTGAACGTTGCGGAGTAGAAATCGTCGAACAGGCTCAGCGTCCGCTGCTTCTTCTTGCCCTTACGGGCACGGTCCTTGTCCCCGCCGTCGGCGATCGCCGCCGGTCCCGGCAGCTCCAGGCGGCCGAGGAAGTAGTTGTCGCGGACCGGCACGCTGCCCAGCACGGGATCGGCCTCGACGGTCTGGATATAGGTCTCCACCAGCGGCCGGTACCGTTCGAGCTGGCCGGCGAGATCTCGCTCGTTGGCCACGATCCGGTCCAGTACCTGGCCCAGCCTCGACTCGCTCTCGGCCGCGGCCGGCAACGTTCCCAGCAGGCCGATGAGCGCCAGCGCGGTTGCCGCGCGCCGCACGCCGAAAGTTCCGCTACCTCGCACGATGTCCTCCCTTCCGTCCCGATCCGCGGCCGGCCGGTCAGGCCAGCCGGAACACCACCCGCAACGTCGTCGTGTGGTCGACCGGCCGCCCGTCGCGCCGGGCCGGTGTGAAGCGAATCTGTTCCGCGGCCTCGATGGCCGCCTCGTCGAGCCCGTGACCCAGGCCGTCCCGTACGCGCAGCACGCGCAGCCTGCCGGAGGCGCTGAAGACCACCTCCAGCACCACCTCGCCCTCGATGCGCTGCTCGCGCGCCGGCGCGGTGTAGACCGGGGCCGGCTTGGAAACGATCTCGACGGGGGTGTCGAGTCGCTGCGCGGGCCGTTCCCGACGTCGCGGCGCGGGGGCCGCCGCGACGGTGTCACCGAAGCCGCCCTGTCTTACCGAGGCCACGCGTGCGGCCGAGGCCGGCTCCGCGTCGGCCACCGCCGCGGCGTCGAAGCCCGTGCTGGTGACCGTTCGGCGCGGCGCGGGGTTCCCCGGACGCGGGACGGACACGCTCCCGCCGCCGAAGCGTCCGCTGGCGACGACGCGGGTCGCGGCCCCCGTCGGCTCCTCCGCGGAACCGGCGGACCGGCCGAACGTTCCCGTCCGGGTCTTTCGCTCGGGCGTTGTCGCGGCCGCGGTCTGCGGGGCCTCCTCGAACGTCGTCGTGCGCACCTCGCGCCGGGTCTCGACCGGCGCGGGCTCGCGCCGCGCCACGACCGGCGGCTGCTCCGCGACCGGCCGCGGCGTCTGCCTTCGCGGTCTCGGCACGGGCTGCGGCCGCGGTGCCGGCGGCCGCTCGACCGGCTCGACGCGCGCCACCTCGACCGGCCGGGGTCGGGGCGCCGGCGCGACCTCCCGCACCACCTCCGGCGGCGGGGCGGGGGGCGTGTAGAACACGATATCGATGCGTCGCGGCTCTTGGTCCCGTTCGACGAACCGGCCGGACAGCAGCCACATCCCGGCGAACAGCACCAGGTGCACCGCGGCGCTCGTCATCAGCAGGCGCCGCCGCCGCCGGCCGGCTTCGGGCGGCTCCGCGGCCAGCACCGGATTGTGGCGGAACGGCTCCGCGCCGCATCGCGCGGGCGTGGGCGGACCGGTCCGCGGCGCCGGTCTCTCGGGGGCCGTGGCGCGAGACGGTGCGCTGATCTTCAAACCGGCCCGCTTCACAGCGCACCCTGGTCGATCCAGGATTCGACCAGCGCGATCTCGCCCGCGCTCAGCGGCGGGCCGGTGGCCGGCATCGGGTCGCCGAGGATCCGCGGGTCCGCGGTGACCTTCATGTAGAGGTAGGAGTTCGCCGCGTCGAACGGCTCGACTCGCAGCAAGCCGGGCACCTCCGAGCTGGCCACGCCGACCAGGTTGCCCAGCGACTCGCCGGCGCTGAGGTCGAGACCGAACGGCGACAGCTCTCCGGCGTGGCAGCCGAAGCTCGCGCACCGGGGACTGAACACGTTCGCCTGCACGTCGGCCAGCGTCACGCGCTCGGGTCCCGGGATCACGCTGCGGCCCGCGTCACCGCCGCTGCAGCCGGCGGCCAACACGCACAGTCCGGCGACCAGGCTGCCGGCGCGTTTCACCACGCCACCGCCGCGGAGAAGATCAGCCGGTCCAGCTCGACGCTCCGTCGCGAGCCGCCCGGCAGGCCGAGATCCACCGGCGCCACCGGCGCCTCTTCGCCGCGCAGCCACGCGACGTCGAAGACCACGTTGGCCAGCACGCCCTCGAGACCGATCGCGTACTGCGCGCTCGACCGCGAGAAGTCGTCGCGCTGCGACGCGGCGTCGAAGATCGTGGCGCGTTCGCCGTCCAGCAGGTCGGCCCGGCCGCTGACGATGAACCGGAGCTTGTCGCCCATCACGGGCTTGCGCAGGCCGACCGTCAGCGCCAGTCCGAGCTGCGCGTCGTCGATCTGTTCGTTGACGATCATCCCCGCGGCGTCGACCTGCGTCCCGCCGTCGACCATCCCGTAGCCGAGCTGCGCGCCGGCGAACATCTCGGTCTCGCCGGCCTCGAAGATCGACTTGGCGGAGAGCGAGAGTCGCGTCGCCGCGATCGCGTCCTGGCCCAGCAACGTCAGGCTCGGCGTCACGACGCCTCCCGACTCGCTGTACGACAGGTCGCTGTTGTCCAGCTCGCGCTGCGAGCGTTCCAGGCCGGCGCGGAACTCGGTCTCGCCGAGCCGCGCGGATTTGAGCCGGTTGTAGCCGCCGTAGATCCCGACGTGGAGCTCGGAGATGTCGTAGTCCATGACCACGAAACGGTCCGTCACGGCGCCGGTGTCGTCGATGTCTTCGCTGAAGCTGTCCTGCTCGGCACCGCCGAAGCCCACGACGAGCTGCGCCTCCCAGCTCGCTCGCGCGTTTTGGAACTGCCGCAGCCCGACGTCGAGCTGGACGTCGAACTGGTTGAACTCGTCCGCGCCCACGAACCCACCGACACCTTGCTCGAAGCTGCTGTCGGTGACCTCGCTGACCGCCCGCGTCACGCGGATGCCGCCGCCGAGCACGCGGCGCTCCGTCAGTTGCAGCGCGGCGGCGGCGCGCACGTCGAACCCGCTCAGGTCGTCCTGGTCGGAGAAGGCCACGATGCCGGCGACGTCGCTGCTGCCGTCGCTGCCGGCGAGGAATGCCGCGGACACGCCCCAGGCCAGCGCGTCGGTCTCGCGCCGGACCAGCGAGCCCTGGATCGAGTCGGCATCGTTGTCGACGTTGGCCGTGCCGTTGTTGCCGATCAGCGCGTTGAGATAGCGCGCGTGGCTGCCTTCCTGACCCTGCCACGGACTCAGGTTGGGGTGCCGGCCGATGTTGTTGAACAGCAGGTTGTACGGCCGCGTCTGCAGCTCGTCGAACGGATCGCGGTAGATGTCGTTGGACAGCTGGTTCAGGATCGAGTAGCGGAACGACAGCCGCGCGGGCTCCAGCTCCGCGATCTCCC